>CAIUUR010000115.1 GCA_903902345.1 uncultured Geobacteraceae bacterium
CCAGGAAAAGCCGAGACCGCAGAGAGAGGAAGGAGGGGGGAGGAGATGTTTCTGCATCTCGGCAGCGGCCCGCAATTCCGTCCTGGCCTGTTCGTAGGCCAGAGCCAATTGCTGCTCCACCAGCTTGCGCCGACTGATGTCACGGGCCGAGGCAATGGCGTACTCGTTATTCTCCAGTTGGAGGTAGTTAACGGTCATCTCCACCGGGAACTCGGAACCATCTTTGGTCCGAAGTAGGGACTCACGGGTGACGGCCCCCTGTTTTCGAATCTTGCTCCAATGGAAGGGCCACGACTCGTCGGGAAAAACCGGGGCCACGACACCGATGGTCATCCCCAGGAGTTCCGAACGGGAGTAGCCCAACAGTCGGACCGCCAGCTCGTTCACATAGAAGAAACGCCCGCCAACATCGATCCAGAAGATAATATCCGAGGCACGATCAACGGCGAACTGAGTTAACCGGAGCGACTCCTCCACCCGTCGCCGTTCCACCATCTCGCGAACCAACTCCTCGTTGGCGGCCCGCAGTTCTCCGTAAGCCTCCCGGATGACGTTGTATCCGGTGAGCTCGTTCTTGATGACCAGTGCGGCATAGTTGAAGAAGGGAACAAGACGCTCCATGGATTCGCCATCGCCGAAGAGCACCCCCTCCAGACGCAGCACCCCCACCAACTCCATCCCCACCAGGAGCGGTTGCACCCAGACGGAGAGCTGGCGAAAATTTTGTCCGATCGTCCCGTCAGGAGCAGGCGCTCCCGGAGCCACCTGATAACACCCCGTATCCAGTACCTGGCGCACCAGCGGGTCGTCCGCTTCCTCCAGGCGACGCCGTCCCCCCTGCACATCCGCCACCCATAGTTCATCCCCCACCGGATAATAGAGGGAGATAGCGCGCCCGCCGATGCTCTCCAGCACCAGACGAAGGATGTTCTCCACCACGTTATCCTGGCCGGGAGCCTCACTGAGCCGTTTCAACCGCTGGGCCGCCACCTGCAGGTTCGACTTCTCCTCTGTCAGGGTACGGACCCGCTCCCGGAGCGACTCCAGTTCCGTACGTGGCGTAGTGATAGTTTCTTCCATGGGGAGTCGCATTGCTACCGGCTCAAATTTCCATATTCATGACTCTTCGAACTTGGGAAAGGGTCTCCTGCCCGGCTTCCCGTGCCGCCGCGATCCCCTTCCGGAGCACCCCTCTGATATATTCCGGCTCCTTCTCCAGCTCCCGTCGACGGGCGCGCAGCGGTCGGAGATACTCATTAAGATATTCGATGAGCAGCTGCTTCAGCCTCCCTCCACCGCCATCACCGATCTCTTCAGCCACCTCGCCGGGAGTTCGTCCGGAGCAGAGGGAACAGAGAAGGAGCAGGTTGGCGACCTCCGGTCGATTGGTGGGGTCATAGGTAATGGTGCGGTCCGCATCGGTTTTGGCCCGCTTGATCAGGTTGGCCGTCTCGTCTTCGGTTGCCCCCAGCATGATGGCGTTGTTCCGACTCTTGCTCATCTTCTGGCCGCCGTCCAGCCCCAGGATCATGGGGGCCGAACTGAGCAGCGGATGCGGTTCGGGAAACAGCGGTTCCCCCCCTGCGAAACGTTCATTGAAGCGGCGGGCAATGACCCGTGTCAGCTCCAGGTGGGGAATCTGATCTTTCCCCACCGGTACCAGGTTGGCCTTACAGAAAAGAATATCGGCCGCCTGATGCACCGGGTAGGTATACATACCGGCGTTGATCCGCTGCTGACCGGCCGCCAGGATCTCCTCCTTAACCGTGGGATTCCGGTCCAATTCGGCGTTGGTTACCAGGGTCAGAAACGGGAGCAGCAGCTGGTTAAGTTCCGGCACATGGCTGTGGGGGAAGATGCTGGTATGGCCTGAATCCGGGTCGAGCCCCGCGGCAAGATAATCGATGGTCAGCTGGTGAACGTTCTGGGAGATGCTCTCGAAGGAGTCCCGGTCCGTGAGGACCTGATAGTCGGCAATGACGATATAGATGGGAACCCCCAGATTCTGCAGACGAACCCTATTCTGGAGCGAACCGAAGAGATGGCCGATATGCAGGGAACCGGTGGGTCGGTCGCCGGTAAGGACCCGAAATTTTTTCGGGGAGACCAGGAGTTCCTGTTCCAGGGTGGCGCTACGGGCGACGGTGGCGTCATAGGTGCCGTAATCAAGTTTTTGTTCATGCGTCATGGGAATGACCTTCCTTGCAGGGAAAATATTCGGAATACAAGCATAGTACCCAGAAAAGCGCGGTGAGGCAAGAAAGCAAAAGAGTCCGGTGCACTTTTCCCTAAAAACTCTTTAAATCCTCCTTCCAAGGAAGCCGCCAGGTCTGATTCCGTCAAGCGAGGTTTCCACTGTAGGGGTCACAGAGTTCATGTCCGGAAAGCCGAAGGTCACCGCACCACCTTTGATGACGTGAGCAGACCGGAACACGGCATTAAGATCTTCCTCATCAGGATTGGCCGGATCCATGGTTACCAAAATTCGTTCCAATTGGTTTTGAATTCCCTGTCGATTTCCGGTAGTATGGCTCTCACTGAACCGGTTTGATTTACCGTTCCGTTTACCCCTATGACCGCACCGGCTTGAGCGAAGATGCCACCACCCACAGAACTATCCATCATCGTCCCCCTTCTCAACGAGAGGGAACGGATTCTACTGCTCCTCAGGATGCTGGCCCGACAGGAGGGAATCTCTTTTGAGGTGATCCTCAGTGACGGAGGTTCCACCGACGACACGCTGGAGCTGGCCGGGACCATCGAAGAGTCCCTCCCCTACGCTCTGACCATCGTTTCCGGACCACGTGGCCGGGGAGGACAGCTAAACCGTGGCGTATCCGCCGCAGGGGGGGAGTGGTTACTCTTCCTCCATGCTGACTCGGTATTTCCCGATCCTGCAGCGATCACAAAGGGAATCACCGCTGTCAGGGAGGCTTCGCGGGCCAAGAGTGATGGCCGGCTGGCGGGGCGCTTCACCCTCAGATTCGATAGGGGAGAGACCCCCTCCAGTTTCGGGTACTCCTTCTGCGAAGGTAAGGCCCGCCTCCATCGGGACGGCTGCATCCTTGGTGATCAGGGATTTCTGCTGTCACGAAAACTCCTGGAGACAATCGGTCCCTTCGACGAGGCGCTCCCCCTGGGGGAGGATCTGGAGATGGCACGACGAATCTGCCGGAACGAAAAATTCCTCCTCCTCCCTGCCGAGATTCTGACCTCGCCCCGACGCTTCCAGCGAGAAGGATACCGCTCCCGCCAGACCCTCAACGCCCTTCTCATGGGACTTCTCATTTCGGGGCACTCCACCTTTCTGACCTCCCTCGCCGGCAGTTATGAGCATCACGCCGCAGGGAGGCCCCTGGAACTGGAACCATTTTTCCGCCATATCGCCACTCTCGTCGCCACCCTCCCGGGTAGGGAACGGCTCATCTTCTGGTACCGTATCGGCGACTATGTCCGGAGCAACATCTGGCAACTGGCCTTTGCCCTGGATCTGCACCGCAGTCGACAGCAGGGAAACGGGGGTGGTGAGGGTAGATTTCTGCAGTGGTATGATCGTTACCTGGAGCCGATGTCGAACCATCCCCCCGGGGTACTCCTCACCGGAGGTGTCGTCCTGGTCTGGTTTTACGCTGCAAAAAAATGGAGATGGCTCAGGGAGGGGGTACGGAGTAACGAAAAACGGGCCGGCTGATGAGAGCCGACCCGCTGACAAACATACACAACTACGGTTTCAGCAGCCGGCAACCTCTTTCTTCTTCTTGGCGGGAGCAGCCTTGGCGCCCTTGTCATCACCCACCTTGGTCATATCCTTGCCGCAACCACACTTGCCCGCTTTCTGGCTGATGGTCTGGCAGTCACACTGGGCGCCGCAGGCGCAGTTGTACTTGCCGGTGAGGAGAACGGAGGCTTCCTTCCCTTCCTGCTTATAGAAGGCCTTTCCTTTTTCCACCTTGTCGACCTTTACCTTGATCAGATCCTGACCGCAGGAGCATTTCCCCTCCTTTTTGGAGACGGTATTGCAGTCACACCCCTTGCCACATCCGCAGACATAGATCTCGTCTCCACTCTTCACCTCCAGCTTCCCCCCCTTCAGCGGCTGAGAGAATGAAACCGCGGCGAAACCGAACCCCATTACCACCACCATCAGAACTACGAGAAACTTTTGCATGAAAATACCCCCCTGTGACTTGTAATAGATTCATTCACTGATTGTACTGTAAATCATTCAGGAATTATTTTCCAGTTATTTTGTGCCGAGCGTGAAAAATATGTCGCATATTAGACGATGAGTCGGAAGAGTTGCTCCACGCAACTGATCCGCACCGGAGAGTAGCCATAGTAATCGCCGTCGGTCTGAACCGCTTTCCTCCCGGTTACCACCAGCTTGACGGCGCTGAACCGACGGACCTCAGGGGTATCGGGATATCTCCCCGTCAGGGTGTTCAACAGCAACCGGAGGTAGGATCTTCTCCGGTCGTCCTTCACGCAGACCACCTGGAGCTCCGGAGCAAAAAGGTCGGCATCAGGGGCGAGGACGACCCCTCCCCCATACTGAGCGGCGTTACAGATGACAACCCCGTGGCAGTCGATGCGCATCTCGTCCACGTAGAGCTCCAACCGCTCCCGTTCCCACACCGCGCAGCGGCGCAATGCCGCCATCAGGTAGGCTCCCCTCCCCAGGAGAGTGTTTTCAGTGGGGCGGAGGCTCTCGCAGATGAAACCGTCCAGGCCGATCCCCGCCATCAGGAGAAAATACTGTTTCTTCCGGTCACTCTGGAGCAATCCCACGGCGGGGTAGCGAGTAGCACCGTTGACGATCCGCTCAACGGCAACCTCCAGCGACCCGATGCCGATCTCCCGAGCCAGAAGATTGGCCTTGCCGAAGGGGGCCACCGCCAGGATCGCCTTGCCGAAGGATAGTCCGTTGATGACGCCGTTGATGGTACCGTCCCCCCCGCCGACGATGATAAAGGGGTGCTCCTCGCTGCCGCAGATACGACTCGCCCGGCGGGTAGCCTCTCCCGGCTCGGATACGGTATGGATCGTCGGCAGTATGCCGCAGGCTTCCAGACTCTTCACAAAAAGGGTCGCTCTCTGCGGAGTGTATGAGCCCGCGAGCGTGTTAATGATGAAATGGTATCGCACCATTACAACTTGAATTGCCGCATCAGATGCTGCAATTCCTCGGCAAGGTTCGTCAACTGGTTGGCCTCTCTGGCGGACTCCTGCGCCCCCGTGGCCGTTTCATGAATAACTTCGGTTATCTGTTGCATATTGTTGCTGATCTCGCTGCTTGTGGCGCTCTGATTTTCCACGGACGCAGCCACATGATTCACCTGCATGGAGACCGCATTGATCTGCGCCAGAATATTCTGCAACGCCTGGCCCGACTTGGCGGTCTCTACGGTGCCGTTCTCCACCTCGATAACCCCATCCTGCATGGCTGAGACAGCAGATTTTATCTCCTTCTGAATTTTGGTGATCATCTCGCCGATCTCGAAGGTCGCCTTGGTGGTCCGTGTGGCAAGGAGTCGAACCTCGTCGGCGACCACGGCAAAGCCGCGTCCCTGCTCTCCGGCTCGCGCCGCCTCAATGGCTGCATTCAGGGCCAGAAGATTTGTCTGGTCGGCAATATCCTGAATGGTTCCCACAATCTCGCCGATCTGGTCGCTACGGGTACCGAGACTCACGATGGTTTGAGCCGTTTCCGTCACTCGACCGGCAATACGGTTCATCACCTGGACCGTCTTCGCGACGATCTCGGCGCCGGCGGAAGCCGTGTTGCTCGCCTGATTACTCCCCTCCGCAGCCATCTGGCAACTTTGGGCAATGGTTCCGGTGGTTGCCGCCATCTCCTCGCCGGCGGTGGCCACGGCGCCTGCCTGGGCCGCCACCTTTTCCGCGCTAGTGGCGATACCCTCTGCCGTCACCCTCAGCCGTTGGGCCGCTGTGGCAACCTGGGTCGTGTTGCTTGAAACCTTGCAGACGATGCCGTGCAGCTTTGCAATAAACGAATTGAACCAACGGCTACTCTCCCCCAATTCGTCCGAGCTGAGGTCATCCAGACGCCTGGTGAGATCCCCCTCGCCCTGGGCGATATCCATAAGCATATTTTTCATGGAATTGAGCGGCCGCGTTATCCCCCTGGTAATGGCGACTGCCGCGACAAGTGCAAACAGCACCGCGCAGGCTCCCATGCCGACCATTATCGTGATCAATTTGTTCAATCCCTTGACGGCATTGAGGGAATTATTCTTCGCCTCGTTAACCTGAGCCCGCTGCAGCTTTTCCGCTATGATCGTGAGAGCGTCGTGGGCCTTGTCGAAATCCACCATTTTTTTATTACCGGCATCTTTCCCCTGGCTCCCATAGATCCCCGCCATCAGTTTTCCCTGGGTATAATAACGGTCAAAGGCCGCACCCAGCTCTTCAGCTTCCTTGAGACCCTCCAGATCATGCTCGGCCCGTTGATCCTGCTTGTAAATCTCCAGCGACTCCCTGAATTTCCGGTCGGCTTTCTCTGCTTCCGCGTAGCCGCCGGAGCGGTCCGTGGCCGAGATATCGGTCAGGGTTTGCGAGACCTCACTGATGGCGATATTCATCTCATAGGCAGCCACGGCAGCAGGGATGGCCCCTGTCGCCACTTCCCGGGCAGCGGACTCGACCTCCTTGAGTTTAAGCATCGAAATGCCGATGGTGACGCTGAACATGACCAGAATCGAGCCGAATCCCAGGGTCAACTTACGCCCGATCCTCAGGTTACTGAACCATTGCATATGATACACTCCTTAAAAAGCATGAATATCCGTCATTCGACGGAAGATTTTAGCCGATCTCCCACAATAAGACCAGAAGAAGCTTGCTGTTACTTTTGAAACGGCCATCCGGGACAGAGTTCTTTTGTGACGGACACCTCCAGCCCCGGATTCGGACTACGGAGCTGTCAGCAGAACCGTATTGGACGGCAGCGAGTCGGTGGTGGCGCGAAACGCGGCGGCATCACCCGGGGTGGCGCCACCCACGGTGACGAGATAATACTCGTACGCCACCCCGGGGACCGCTGAAGTATCCGGATAGCTGGTGGCATTGGCCAGAGCGTCGGCCAGGTGAACGAATTCGGAACCGGCAGCCACCGTCCGCCGGAAGATTTTGTAGGAGATGGCGTTGGTTGCCCCCACCCCCAGGGATGGATTGGGATTGGCGTCATTCCAGCTGAGATTGACCCGATGGGGTGACACGGTAGATGACGCGGCAAGTTTTACCGGGTTAAGCCGTTTGTTGATTACGGAAAATACGAGGGGACGCATGAAGTCATTCTCTTCGTGACCCAGCATATGACAGTGCCAGACATATTCCCAGCCGAAATTTGCCACCACGTTGGTGCTGGGAGTGGGGATGATCCCCGGCAACAGGGGGGTCTGGGTGAAGTTGTTGGTGGTTCCGGCAACCTGGGTCGGATCACGGTACCGTATGCTCAGCGGCAAACCGAAGGGAGCCACCGGGCGTTTGGGTCGGACCGCAAGGAAGATCTCTTCCGCCGGATGCATGATAACGGTCTCCTTCCATCCCATCTCCGAAGGAGAAGGGGGCTTTACGATCCCCTCTGGGCTGAGACGGTTGATGACCTGCACATCCAGGAGATGGAAGTGGACCGGATGAGAGTCCTCACCGTTATTCGAAACCTTCCAGATCTGGGTCTCACCCTCTTTCAGCGTCTCCGTGGCGGGATCCGGATAGGTCAGAGGGATGGATACCGCCTGGAAGCCGGCTGAGGGGAAAACCTCGACCCCCAGAGTCACCTTTCCCCGACCGTAGGAGTCGAACTGCTCATGAATGCTCTTGTTATGTACCGGGACACCGACCGCCAGTGCGCCGGCAGGAACCGTGATCGGCTTGACATTAGCCCCCCCTATGCCGACGGAGAGATGCGGGTAATAGGTAATGGTGTCGCCGGTGATGAAATCCCACGTCCCCGGTTTGCTGCCGCAGATATGCCGGAATCCGGTTCCGTCCGGGCAAAGGCGGGCGTACTGGTCACCGTTGGCGACATTGTAGGCGGAGTGGGCCACCACCGGGGGGGGCTGAGAGTTGGCGTAGGCAACCGGCAGAGCTTGTGCAAGCTTCAACATATCAAAGGGGGGCGCCGGTGGCGTAGGTGCTACCACGATCTGCATCATTGTACGGGTATTGGGCCCGTACCCCGGGATGGTTGCCGGAGCACCCCCGTCATCGGTCTCATCGTCATTCCCCGTGTAATAATCCACCCTGACATCACGAACCGGAACCGGGGCCGGTGCGTCATTATAGAGAATGAGTGTACTCCCCGCAAAAGCGGAGAAGTCCACAACAACGTCGGCCCGCTCGGCGGCGCCGAGAAGGAGGCCGGTGGGAGAAACTATCCGCGCCCCCTTGCCGTTTTTTCCGTAAGAGGCAACGTTCAGCGGCTGGGAGGGGATCTCCACCAGGTTGGGCAGAAGCCCCCCCTCGGAGCCGATCTGGAGCATACGGGGCCCGGCAGTCAGCGGATCAGGGACGGGACTCCCCTCACCCGCAGTACCGTCAACAGGCCAGGAAGAAGGCCAGCAGGGTTTGAGTACCGTTGACTCTATCCAGGGGAGGCCTGTTACCGGGTCCGGGCTGTTGCCGGACGGACAGGAGGGGGGAGTACTCTGTCCGGTATGCCCCACCGGCTCCATCAAGCGAACTTCGGTGCACTCTCGGGGGGTGGGGATTGTCCCGTCGGGGCGGCGACTCCTGCCGTCGCAGGATACGGTCGTGGTGGGGTCGTCGGGGTCGTAGCTCAGTTTATCCACCGCCAGGTAGAGCCCCAGATTGAGTGTCCGGTCATTGGCGCCGTTGAGAATGAGAAAACGGTAGGCCTTGGGCTGTACCGTGAGGGTGGGATAGGGAGTGCCGTTGACCATGGCCGTGTCGCCGAAAAATTCCGGAATGGTGCTGACTTTGCCGTAACTCCCATCGGGGAGGGGGAACGTGGCAGGTACGGCCGGCTGGGCCCAGGGGCCGTAATCCCACCGACCGGCCGGATTCTCGCCTTTCAGGGAGTTAGGGTCCTGTTTGGCCTCGTAGACGTGGCCAAACCAGAGGTCGCCGTACCCCCCCCAGGCGCTCCGGTCCCAGCGGGAGTCCTGCTGGGCGATATCTTTGGGAACGAAGCTCTTGTCCTGGAGGATCAGTGGGATGGTCTCCCCCAGGTCGGGAATGACTCCGGCGCCTGCCAGGCGCCTTTCCACCGGATCCAGAAGCAGATAGCCGGCAACGTTTCCCACATAGGTGTTGAGACGGGTGAGCCCCGCGGCATGGTCATGATACCAGAGGAACCGGGCGCTCAACCCGTTGGGCCAGAAATAATTCAGCGCTCCGGGACCAGGATCCGGCATATCAGCGGCACTGTAGGCTACCGGCCCCCTGAGCGCCGTTGTTGAACTCTCCCTCACCGGGGCGATCCATTGAAACGGCGTACCGTCGCTGATCCACGGATTGTCGCCGCCATGGAGATGAAGTGTCGCACGGTTCTCTCTGTACGCCTCACCGTTGGGTCCCTGAAATGAACCCATAATACTCTTGTCCACCGGAATGAAGAGATCACCGTTACGCCTGACGACCTTTCCTCCTGCAAACTGGGCCGCCCCCGTGGGGAGGAGATTAACGAACTTGAGTCGCGTCGGTTTTCCGTTACCGGATGCGTGCCCCTGGATCATCTGGAGCGCGGAGCGACCCGTTTCGGCCGGCGAAGCCGGATCATAGTGATAGGCGGTGATCAGCGGCCCGAGGTAGTGGGGCTTGTGAAGAGCATAATAACGGGCGCCGCCTACGTCGGTCATGGGGGAACCGTCGGGATAGAGGAGCGGAATATGCTCACCCTTGACGACGTTGGTCTCCAACTGTACGTAACCGCGGAGCAGGGTGCCTCCGGAACCGGTAAAAGGGGTGCCGAGAAGAGGAGGGAGGTCGCTGTGCATCTGCTCCCGATACTCCACAACGGCGATCTCGAAATAGTCGGAACCGGGATAGGTCGTCGTATCGGCAATGGCCAGGGGGATACACTGTCCCAACGTAGACGTCGCCCCGGTAAGATCGCAGATACCCGGCAACGGGTCGACGAATTTTCTCAGGGGAGTCCCGGAATCGTGCGCGGCGCCCGTGGCGTCGGTCCGGAACCCCGACGGACTGTTGGCATAAAAAGTCGGGAGTCGCTTCCGGGTTCCATCGGCGGCAGTGCTGAAGAGCCACCCGGGACCGGCATGACTTTCACTGCCGGTCACCCCAAGAAGAAGGAGGAAAACGAACATCAGGGTAATGACAGGACCCGGCGGTGGGATCTGACTAAGTCTCATAAAATAGAACCTCTTCTGTGATCCCGAGGTATGTTGAATCTTTGACCATTTCCGGAAAAGTTTTGCCGGAAAGGAAAATATACCTTGGAAAAAAAACGGACTTTACCATATAAGTGAGTGTAGTGGTTGATATGTATACACGAGAATATGAAGGAGTCCAGCCATGAATACCAGGTTCCCGCCGCTTTTCGTGTCACACGGCGCCCCTTCCATGATTATCGAGGATTGTCCTACCCGCGATTTCCTGCTGCAGTTGGGGATGAAGCTCGGCACTCCCCGGGGGATTGTCGCCGTATCAGCTCACTGGACCACAACGGAACCACGGGTAACCATGCATCCTCAGCCGGCGACACTCCATGATTTTGGCGGATTCCCGGACGAGTTGTACACTCTTTCCTATCCGGCTCCCGGTAATCCGCTTCTGGCGGAGCGGGTCCTCTCCCTGCTGCACGCCCAGGGTATTGCCGGAGAGAAAGATATGTCCCGGGGTTACGATCACGGGGCATGGGCGCCGCTCATGTTGATGTATCCCGAAGCAAATATTCCGGTGATTCAGCTCTCGGTTCAACCTCACCGGGGAGCGGAGCATCATCTGGCCATGGGAAAAGCTCTGCAACCGCTCTCGGAGGAAGGGGTGCTGATCCTGGCCAGCGGCTCGACGACCCACAATATCCGCGATTTTTTCGGACGAGAGCTGAACTCGCCACCCTTACCCTACGCTGAGGAGTTTGCGCTCTGGGTTAAAGATGCAGTTACCCATGGTCGTATCGATGACCTGCTGAACTATGCCGGCATTGCCCCCCATGCAAAGCTCAACCATCCGACTCCGGAACACTTCATCCCTCTGTTTGTTGCTCTGGGTGCGGGTGGATCGGGGCTACGGATTCATGACGCATTTACCTATGGGGCTCTTTCCATGGCAGCGTTTATATGGGAATGATTGCCACCAAGTTGTGGTATACTGGCGCACAATAATTTCCACCGTATCTGCAGGGAATCGCCACAGGAGAAGGAACAGAATTATGAATAATGAAGATGTGGTAACGCCACAGGATGGCTCCAAGGTTATTATCAGGAAACGAGCAGTGGAGGGGATGCTGGATATTCATCAGGCCTCGCAGAAACTGGGCTGTTCGTTGCAATTTCTCAAGAGCAAGATCCCCTGTACCGACTATACCTACACCGAAATTGAAGGCAAAAAAGAGATCCAAGGGTACTACTGGTCCCGAGAACTCATGGACAGACTCTGTCAGATCAAATCCGGCGGGATCAAACCCGAGGATCTCACCTATGTTACCGACACCTGTTGTGAAGGTGACCGGAACTGGGCGGAAGAGATTCTGGTACTGCTGGGGACACCGCGAAGCACACCCAGGGGAGGAGGAGTATCCACTCCTCCCGGTACGACTAAACAACCGGCAAAATCAGCCCCCAGGGAACACCCACGACATCCCAGAAAGAAGAAACCATAGGATTGACAAACCACCTTCAAACAGTGTATAGGATTCAGTCGGCTAACCGGCGAAAACCAATGGACAAATGTAGAAAAATAAGCATTATCACCACACATCAAGGAGGAGCAACAATGATTCAAGCCTACCGCGCCCACGAAGCTGAACGTCAGGCCCAGGGTATCCCTCCCCTGCCGCTCAACCCGGAGCAGACAGCACAACTCTGCACCCTGCTGGAAAACCCGCCCGCGGGCGAGGAGCAGTTCCTCCTTGATCTCCTGAAAGAACGTGTCTCCCCCGGCGTGGATCCCTCCGCCAAGGTGAAGGCCGAATTCCTTGCCGCCATCGTCACGGGGATCAAGACATCGCCGCTGGTTGCTCCGGTGAACGCCATTCGTATTCTCGGCACCATGATGGGTGGCTACAATGTGGGACCGCTGGTGGATGCTCTCTCCAACCCGGCCCTGGCCGACGAAGCCGCCACCGCTCTCTCCGGCATGACTCTGGTATATGATGGCTTCGCTCAGGTTGTTGAGCTGGCTCGTAGCAACGCCGCCGCCAAGAAGGTCCTCACCTCCTGGGCGAACGCCGAATGGTTCACCAATAAAAACGGAGTTCCCGCCAGCATCAAGGTCAAGGTCTACAAGGTTGAAGGGGAGATCAATACCGACGACTTTTCCCCTGCTGGTGATGCCTGGAGTCGCCCGGACATCCCGCTCCACTCCCTGGCCATGGGAAAAAGCCGTTTCCCCGACGGCAACAGCACCATCGCCAAGTTTCGGGCTGACGGATTCCAGGTCGCCTTCGTGGGGGATGTGGTCGGAACCGGTTCCTCCCGTAAATCAGCCTGCAACAGCGTCCTCTGGGCCATCGGCAACGAGATCCCCTGCGTGCCCAACAAGAAGAGCGGCGGTGTCATCATCGGCGGCGTCATTGCTCCGATCTTCTTCAACACCGCCCAGGACTCCGGCGCCCTCCCCATCAAGACCGACGTCTCCAAGCTGAACACCGGCGATGTCATTGTCATCGACACTGTCAGTGGTGAAATCAGGAGCGAGGGGGGCGAACTCCTCTCCACCTTCAAACTCTCCCCCAACACCGTACCCGACGAGTTCCGGGCCGGCGGCCGGATTCCCCTTATTATCGGCCGAGCACTCACCGACCAGGCACGATCGGCACTGGAGCTGGGAGCCACTGATATCTTCACCCTCCCCGTAAACCCGGTTCCCAAGGCGGATCAGGGATACTCTTTGGCCCAGAAGATGGTGGGTAAGGCCTGCGGTGTGACCGGCATTCTCCCCGGTACCGCCTGCGAGCCCAAGATGACCACCGTCGGTTCCCAAGACACCACCGGACCCATGACCGCCGACGAACTGAAGGAGTTGGCCTGCCTCAAATTCCTGGCGCCACTGTATATGCAGTCATTCTGCCACACCGCGGCCTACCCGAAACCGGCCGACGTAAAGATGCACAAGAGTCTCCCCGGCTTCACCGCCGAGCGGGGGGGAGTAGCCCTCAAGCCGGGAGACGGGGTCATCCATAGCTGGCTCAACCGCCTCCTCCTCCCCGACACCGTGGGAACGGGGGGTGACTCCCATACCCGTTTTCCCATTGGGATTTCCTTTCCGGCCGGTTCCGGTCTGGTAGCCTTTGCCGGCGCCATGGGATTCATGCCGCTGGATATGCCCGAATCCGTCCTCGTCCGGTTCAAAGGGAAGCTGAACCCCGGCATGACGCTGCGTGACGCGGTTAACGCCATCCCCTACTGGGCCATCAAACAGGGGCACCTCACTGTTCCCAAGAAGAACAAGGTCAACATCTTCAACGGCAGGATTCTGGAGATGGAAGGGCTTCCCGACCTCACCGTGGAACAGGCCTTCGAGCTCACCGACGCCGCCGCCGAGCGCTCCGCCGCCGCCGGATGTATCCAGCTTTCCACGGCATCGGTGGCAACCTATCTCCGCTCCAATGTTGCACTCATGAAGAAAATGATTGCAGAAGGATATCAGGACGCCCAGACCCTGCAGAATCGCATCGACGCAGCCAACGAGTGGCTGGCCAATCCGACCCTGCTGGAAGCGGATAAAAACGCCGAATACGCGGCAACCATCGAGATCGACCTTTCCGAGATTACCCAGCCGATCCTCGCCTGCCCCAACGATCCGGATGACGTCAAACTCCTCTCCGACGTGGCCGGCAATGAGATCAACGACGTCTTCCTCGGCTCCTGTATGACCAATATCGGCCACTTCCGTGCCGCTGCCGAAATATGGAAAGGTCAAAAATTCAACCCCGCCGTCCGGACCTGGATCTGCCCTCCCACCCGAATGGATCAGCAGCAGCTGAAGGACGAAGCATACTTCTCCATCTACAGCGCCTTTGGCTGCCGCATCGAGATCGCCGGCTGTTCCCTCTGCATGGGGAACCAGGCCCGCGTCCCCGATAAATCCTTCGTCTACTCCACCTCCACCCGGAACTTCGATGACCGGATGGGTGATGGCGCCAAGGTATTCCTCGGCTCCGCAGAACTGGGCGCCGTTGCTGCAGTGCTGGGGAAACTCCCCACACCGAGATC
>CAIUUR010000116.1 GCA_903902345.1 uncultured Geobacteraceae bacterium
ACTGTCCCGGCACGAAAACCAGTCGTTTCATCCTGTAGATGATTTATGGCTAGAAAGGCTCAAGGGGTGTTTCAAGAAAGGCGTAACACCGGAACTGTATGAGGACTACACAGAACCATACACGCTTAGCGGAGAATATCCTGAAACAGGGGCAATCATTGAATCAAACGATAACCATCCAGAACCAGACAACCGGCCACTCATGAAGATTACTACTGTCCGGGCCGATGGGTCGAAAGTAATAGAGGTTTGCTAACCACGTATTGACCGGACCCCGCGCGTGAACCGTTCAACTGCCTGAACCGATGGATAACCGGGCAGCACATATGATGCCAACGATAGGCCGGAGAGAGATCTTCGGCCTTTTTGTTTGTCCGAGTATTTGAATAAACTTGACAATCAAATGTACGTTGATGTCTAGGGGATTTATGGACCCGCAAGCAACACAGACAATAGTATCTGGGCAGATGACGCTGCCATCCATGACTGACCGGCTGGGCTACGGCTCTATCAAGCTGGATCAGCCATGGATGGAATCGTTTTGCTGGGCGTATGTGTTGGCGGGTAAAAATGCCACGAAGGCAATACGTGAGGTTAAGCCGCACTTAAAGGATGGTTCAGCATGGACGCAGGCGTCTAAATTACTGAGGAATGATAAGGTTTTAGCTCGTATTGCGGAAGTGGAAGAAGAGCAAAAGTCTATGCTCAAGGCTCGTCTGATGGGCCAGCATGACGTCATTCTTGATTATGATCCGCTGGAGTTCTTTGATGTCGATCCGAACGGCAAGACGCTTACCCTGAAGCCACTGCATTTGCTTCCTGAATGGCTCCGTCGTGTCTGTACGCTGGATACAAGGCTGGTCGGTAAGCACCTGGAGACGGTGGTGGTGATGCCTGATAAGGATAAGTCGCGCAGTGAACTGGCGAAGATCCTGGCGATGATTACCACTAAGAGCGAGATAGGTGGTGTCGGTGGTGCTCCTCTGTCGTTTGTCGGCAAGCTGGAGATGGTAGCAGCGGTGCCGGACAATGAGTGAGACCCGTACCTGGCAGTTTCCCGAGAAGCTCGCGTTCTTGTTTGAACCGGCTCGCTATAAGGTGGCTCATGGTGGACGTGGTTCTGCTAAGTCGTGGTCCATCGCTCGGGCGCTCATCATCAAGGCTTCAAAGGACAAGCTGCGCATTATCTGTACTCGGGAGTTCCAGTCTTCCATCCAACAGTCGGTGCTCCAACTGCTCATCGATCAGATAGCGGCGCTGGGGTTTACTCGTGAGTTTGTCATTACCCAGAACTCGGTGATCAACCGCGTTACCGGTTCGGAGTTTATCTTCTGCGGTCTGCGCAATGATCCGCACAAGATCAAGTCGACAGAGGGTGTCGATATTGCCTGGGTGGAGGAAGCGGAAAAGGTTACCTACGATTCGTGGGAGCTCCTCATCCCGACGATCCGCAAGGATAACTCGGAGATATGGGTGTCGTTCAACCCGAACTTCGAGAGTGACGACACTTCCAAGCGGTTCATCCTGCATCCACCACCTAATGCTGTTGTTGTCGAGGTGAACTGGCGGGATAACCCGTGGTTCCCCAAGGTGCTCCAGGAGGAACGGCTTCACGCCAAGGCGACACAGAAGGAAAGCGACTACCTGCATACATGGGAAGGGAAGTTCAGACCTATCATCCTCGGGAAGGCTGTCTATCCTGAGTTTTCGCACAAGACGCATGTGGCGCAGAATCTGACGCCTGAAACTGCCTGTAACATTATTATTGGCTGGGATAATACGGGGCTCTCTCCAGCTATCTCTCTCTCCCGGCTGAATAACGTCGGGCAATGGCTGATCTTCAAGGAGTTTTGTTTCTCTGACTGCGGGATTATGGATGCTACTGAGGCGCTCATCCGTTGGAGTGGGGATCATCTGCTGGAAGGTTGCACGTATCAGCATATCGGAGATCCGGCCGGGAATATCCGGGATACCACCAAGCAGACGCCGAGTCAGTATATCAGCGACAAGGGACGGGAGTTCGGCTGGGCGATCAACATCGAGGATGGTATCCAGACGTTCAAGGTGCGCCGGGAGTCGGTGGCCGGCAGGCTGACGAGGATGGTCAACGGCGAACCGGCAGTGTTAATTGATGCAATCGGCTGTCCGCTGCTGATAGAAGGGTTTGGCGGTGGGTACTGCTATCCAGAGATAGGGACCACGGGGATTTATCGCAACGATCCGGATAAGAATCATTACTCGCATATCCACGATTCCGTTCAGTACCCGGCAACGCGGCTGTTTTCCATGGGGCAACAGCAACAGCATAAGCCTATTAAGCGCTCAGGATCATGGAGGTCGGCA
>CAIUUR010000117.1 GCA_903902345.1 uncultured Geobacteraceae bacterium
GCATGGATTCCAGGGGGCGGAATTTATCGCGGCCAACACCGACGATAAGTCACTGGGTCGTTCCATGGCGGCGATCAAAATTCAGTTGGGTGGGAAACTGACCAAGGGTCTGGGTGCCGGGGCGAAGCCTCAGGTCGGACGCGACGCGGCGCTGGAAGATATGGACGGATTGCGGAAGCGGCTGGAAGGAGCGGATATGATCTTCATTGCTGCCGGTATGGGAGGTGGTACCGGTACGGGAGCTGCCCCGGTAGTGGCGGAGGTGGCCCGTAAGCTGGGTGCTCTTACCGTGGGAGTCGTGACCAAACCGTTCACTCGTGAAGGTAAACACCGGATGACTCAGGCCGAGGCCGGTATCCAGGAGCTGAAAAAGCACGTGGATTCGCTTATTGTCATCCCCAACGACCGGCTCCTGGGGCTCGCCAAGAAGAACACCCCTATACTGGATGCCTTCAAACCCTCCGACGACGTGCTCCGTCAGGCGGTGCAGGGGATTTCCGATCTCATCACCAGCTCCGGTCTGATCAACGCGGATTTTGCTGACGTGAAGGCGATCATGGGCGAGCGTGGTATGGCGATGATGGGTATTGGCATCGGTTCCGGAGAGAACCGGGCAGTTGATGCCGCGACCAGCGCCATCTCCAGCCCGCTCCTGGAAGATATAGATATCAGTGGCGCCTTGGGGGTTATCGTTAACATCACGGGGGCATCCGCCATGACCATGGAGGATTTCGATGCTATCAGCCGGATTATCCATGATAAGGTGCATGAAGATGCCAATATCATTATCGGTGTGGTCATCGATGAAGCGTTGGGGGACACCATCAAGGTGACAGCCATAGCCACCGGCTTTGGCGACCGGTTCGATGCCAGGTCCACGAAGAGGAACAATCGGGATCTCTCTCTAGTAACGTCACGAGGTGAGATAAATCGGGATATCCCTACATTTAAGAGACAACAGACCTTGCTCAAGAGGGCCGAGCCACAGGGATCTTTGTCAGATGGTGATGACACAAAATATGATATCCCGACCTTTCTGCGTAAAAATCTGGATTGAAAGAAATGATAGGAGTACGTCATGTCGAACGGTGAAAAGATCAATATCTTCGCCACGGCCTCATCCTGGATGGAGGGTGAAGCTCTGCAGCAGCTTGAGAGGGTTGCGTCACTGTCGGGAATGATGCATGTGGCAGCTTACCCTGACCTCCATCCTGGCAAGGGTGGACCGGTGGGGGCAGCCATGCTGTCGGAGGGGATCTGCTATCCCTATCTGGTGGGATCGGATGTGGGGTGCGGCATGGCGCTATTTGCCACTGATCTGGCCACGTCAAAGGCCAAACCGGAAAAATGGTCGAAGAAACTCTCCGGTCTTGAGGAGCCGTGGGAGGGTGATGCCGATGCCTGGCTTGCCTGGAGAGATGCTACACCCGAAGGCTTTGCGTCATCATTGGGAACCATCGGTAGCGGGAACCATTTTGCGGAACTGCTGCGGGTTCACCATGTAGATGATGAAGAGTGTTTTCGACAACTGAATCTTGATGCAAAACAGCTCTCCCTGCTGGTTCATTCCGGCTCCCGGGGGTTAGGGGAACTCCTCCTCCGTACTCATGTGGATACGCACCGTGACGGGGGAATATCCATTAGTGATCGTGCGGAAAGCGAGAGTTACCTGACACGTCATGACAATGCCGTTGCCTGGGCCGTTGCAAATCGGGAACTCATTGCCTGTCGATTACTGGAGCAGTTGGGGAGCGATTACCGGCGTATCCTCGATCTGACGCACAACTCCATTACCCGGCAAAACGTTGCAGGGAAAGAGTGTTTTCTTCACCGGAAAGGAGCCGTCCCCTCGGATCAGGGGTTGGTTGTCATTCCCGGTTCACGCGGAACATTGAGCTATCTCGTTAAACCTGCCGGAGATCAATCGGCAAACCTCTGGTCTGTCGCTCACGGCGCGGGGCGTAAATGGGGCCGCAGTGACTGTGCCGGACGACTTCGGGAAAAGTATTCAACTGAGTCGCTGCGTAAAACAAAACTCGGGAGTTACGTCATCTGCGAGGATCGCGATTTACTCTACGAGGAGGCTCCCCAGGCTTACAAGGATATCGAGGCCGTTATCGGCGACATGGTGGGGCTGGGATTGATAACCGTGGTAGCGACCCTCGCGCCGGTTTTGACCTACAAGGTGAGAAAACAATGACGATTCTTCTCCAGATAACCTCCGGTCGCGGACCAGCGGAATGCTGCTGGGTGGTAGCGCGACTCTCAGATGCTGTGCTTGCCGATGCCCGCAAAAATAATCTCCAAGCGGAGATCATTGAAGAGGAATCCGGG
Source organism: uncultured Geobacteraceae bacterium (assembly GCA_903902345.1). GTDB lineage: Bacteria > Desulfobacterota > Desulfuromonadia > Geobacterales > CAIOGM01 > CAIOGM01. The sequence continues at coordinate 2,335 of CAIUUR010000117.1, forward strand.
CCGGAGTCAGGAACGCTTCACTCGGCTTTGCTTCATCTGGAAGGGAGTGGGGCGGAGCAATTTGCCGCTGGATATGAAGGGACTATTCAGTGGATCGGCACGTCAACATTCCGGCCGGGCCACAAGCGGAAGAACTGGTTTGTGGGGATCAAGCGGGTTCCGATTCCTGAGTCCATTCCCTTTTCTGAAAAAGATGTCCGGATAGAAACCATGAAAGGAAGCGGTCCTGGCGGGCAGCATGTTAATACCACCGAATCAGCTGTGCGAGCAGTGCATCTCTCCACCGGGTTGTCAGCCATAGCCAGGGACGAACGCTCCCAGAGCGCCAACCGCAAACGCGCGTTGGAGCGCCTTGCCATTCTCATCGCCCGGCAAGGACAGAGAGAGGCCGTCAAAGCTCAGAAGTTACGGTGGGATGCTCATAACGATCTGGTGCGTGGTAATCCGGTGAGAGTCTATGAGGGGAAAGAGTTCCGGCTGAATTAGGTTTCTTCTTCAGTCGAGAGGAGTACGAGCATCTTCGACCGGCAACGCTGAGGACGCCTTTGTCCGGTATACGGGCTTTTTCTTCACGTTGGCGGTTATGCTCAAGGGTATCTTGAATCCGTCTATAGGATGACATGATTTTGTTTTGCCTCTATGGTTGCTATTTTTTAGGACGTTTCAAGTTAATGCGGTGATCATTACAGTATACATTGACATTTTTCAAAAAGCTTACTCACCGGCGGCCTTCAGGTTGTACACCGGTCTCAACTTGTCAGTAATCGTTACCGTCTCCAGCAGATACTTTTCGATCTCCGCCGGGTCCTTGTAGGCGAATTTGCTCTCGTCAAAAGTCTCCCGGTTGATGGAGGTAGAAAATATCCCCTTCATGGAAGCACTGAAGTCCTCCAGACGATATTCGCCCTTGTCCAGTTTGCGGAACATCTCCTTGCGGCTGTGTCGGCGTCCGGCCCCGTGGGGTGCCGACCGGTTATAGCTGCTGTTCCCCTTGCCGGTGCCGATGATGGTGCCATCTGCCATGTTGAGTGGGATGATAACCTGTTCTCCGTCGTGGGCAGAAATGGCTCCTTTGCGTATCACCTGATCTTTCTCGGATATGTAGTTGTGGACGCTTTCTATGACCGTGTGTTCGTCAAATGGTTGTCCGAAAAATTCCAGGATCGTCGCCATCATGAATCTCCGGTTGTATCTGGCGTACGCCTGAGCGATACTTGCCCAGTGCAGATATCGTTCGCCACCGGCGGCCAAAGGCAGATATTCCATGCCCTTGGGAATGTTCATCCCCATCTGTCTGGTGATGCCTGCGGCAAGTTCCTGATAATGCTCAGCCACACGCTTCCCAAGATTACGTGAGCCTGAGTGGACGATGAGTCGATAACTGCCGTCATGTTTCGACTGCCCGATTTCAATGAAATGGTTACCTCCGCCGAGGCTGCCAAGCTGAAGGAGCGGCGGCAGGTGCCTCCCGATCTTTTCCGCCTGATAGAAGCCATTCTCTGTATGTTCGCAGAGTGAGCGTGCCGCTTTGCGAAGGTTTTCCGGCACGGGTGTCCTGTCGAAGAAACTGTCATCTTCACGTTGATTCATACCCAGTGGGATTCGCTTGCGGATATAGTCATCCATTCCCTGAAAATCGATCTTGCTGACACCGGGCAAGGGAACCGATGCTACGCCACAACCGATATCCACTCCAACGATGTTGGGGATGACCGCCTGACGAAACTTACCGGTAAAACCGATAACGCACCCGGCACCGGCATGAGCATCCGGCATAATCGATATGAGTCCATGCAGCGCCGGATGGTGAGCGATCAATTTGACCTGCTCGGTGGCAATCGGGTCCAGACTGTCCGCATGTATTTGTACCGGGCATTCGTTTTTTACTAGGCCAAACATGGCGAAATCTCCTGGATATATAGTCGATCATTATTACCAAACTATGGTCATGCGCACAACGGTTTCAGCAGATCGGGGATCTGCTGCTTCCACTCTAACTGTTGCTGGACATCACGTCTTTCCTTGGCGAGCCATGAGAGGGACTGGCTGAGCGCATAGACTGTATCGCCGGGAAGAACGGCTCCGGGAACAGTTTTGACGACTTTGATCTGCTTTTCCGTCGCTTTTCCCTTTTCGAAGGGATTGGCCTGTTCAACATCTGTTCCGGTCCTCGTAATGTGCCAGGCCCGCATCGCGGCTTTGACTCCCCATTTTTTGGCGAGGGTCTCGTCGATCCACGTGATAAACTTCGATTCGTCCAGTTTCTTCTTCTGCCAGGTTGCGTACGTTTCTCTCTCCTTCGTGGTCGCGGCTATCCCTCCCTGAAGGATCGCTGCGATGTCACTCAACTCCATGTAACGATTATGGCGGCTCCGATAATACGAGTCAGCCACTCCGATAACCATGCCGTTGGAGCAAACGAATCTGAGCCAGCCTATGACGGACATAAATTTCATGCTGCCATCCACGGAGTTAAAGCACTCCAGACGGAGTCCCATTTTGTCATGATTCGGCAACACCAGATTATATTTTTCCGGAAAGAGCAGACCAAGCCTCATCCGTTCGCCATACTCCGTGAGATCGAGTTCCGCCTTGATGTCAGCAGGTTTGATTCCTGCTTTATTGACTGCGGCAAGAGCCGTGTCTATCAAGTCCTGATGCTGGATAAGCGAGTACTGTCTTGAGACAATCCCCACCGGAACCTCGACGTCGCCTGATTTGAGCGGGTTCCTGACAATGACATCGTAGAACCGGTTGAATCCTGCTGGCAAGGGCTGCGCGAAAAGACCAACTCCGTTGTCATCAGTAGCATACTCGGCAGCAGGTAGTAGGGCGGGTCCAAAGGTTTTCCTCTCAAAGGTCGGAATATGTTTTCGGAC
>CAIUUR010000118.1 GCA_903902345.1 uncultured Geobacteraceae bacterium
ACACTGTCGTGGCCCTTTCGGAAGAAGAACGCGTGTCCTGGAAGATCAGGGCGCGGCAGTTCGCCGAGGAGAATACGTGGCAGAGCAGGGGAGACGAGGTTGTCTCACTCTGTCGGAACCCTGCCAGGATCACGGGTGTGAAGGTGCGGTCGTGAGCGACGATATTCTCATCTCGGTTGTCATCCCTGTCAAAAATGGCATTGCAACGCTGGAGGCGCTGCTTCGGGGGGTGTGGAGCCAGACTCTTGCCTCGCGTACCGAGATTGTCATCATTGATTCCGGCTCCACGGACGGGAGCATTGAACTTGCCCTAACCTATCCGGTGAGAATGCACGAGATTCCTCCGGCAGAATTCAACCATGGCAGGACGCGTAATCTCGGCGTAGAAATTTCCCGGGGGGAGTTTGTTGTAATGACGGTGCAGGATGCTGCACCAGCCGATGATCAATGGCTGGAAAGGATGTTGCGCCATTTTGACGATCCTGAAGTGGCGGGTGTCTGTGGCTGGCAGATCACACCCCATGATCCGGACAAGAACCCTCTGCAGTGGTACCGCCCTTGCACCAAACCGCGGGTAACCAGAATGCAGCATCCTGATCCTTCGGAAGGGAGATCCACGGCCGGCAGTGAGCTCCGTTACCTGAACGGTTGGGATGATGTTACGGCCATGTACCGAAGGGAGATACTCCTGCGGATTCCGTTTCGTGACACCATGTTCGGCGAGGATTTTATCTGGGCATCGGACGCGCTTTCCCATGGCCTAGCCTTGATTCATGACGATTTAGCCTGCGTGAATCATTATCATAGCGAAACGTTCAGCTACGGTTTTCAGCGACAGCTGACTACCTTTTATCACCACCATGAATTTTATGGCATTATTCTCGCGCCTTCACCGTTCTGGCGCAGAATCGGTCAAGCCGCATGGCATCTCGCCCGTCATAATGATCTGCCATGGCCGCAGAAATTCAGCTGGATGGTGTATAATGTGCAGATTATCTCCTCACAGTGGGCTGCTTTTCTTCTTTCCAAGGCGACCCTGTTACTCCTTGAGAGGAGCTGGTTCACGCGGTTACATCAAACCGTCTGCAAGTCGGCGCCGCAGGCATCACCCCGGAAAAAGCCGGTTGAACGTTAGATCCTTGCGATCCGTGCGCATCGAAGGGAGCACTCAATGACTGTCGTGAGCGGCACGCCCACCATATCCGTACTCATGACCGCCTGGAACCGGGAAAAGTTTCTCGGTGATGCCATTGCCAGCGTCCTGGCATCGACCTACGAGGATTTCGAACTGATCGTCGTGGACGATTGCAGCAGTGATGGGACGGTGGCTATCGCCCGGGGTTTTACCGAGAAAGACCGTCGGGTGCGGGTTCACCTCAATGAAAAGAACCTGGGGGATTATCCCAACCGGAACCGCGCCGCATCCCTGGCTCGCGGAAAATATCTCAAGTACGTTGATTCCGATGACCTGATGTATCCACACGGGCTACAGGTTCTTGTGGAAACCATGGAGCGGTATCCGGCGGCAGGTTATGGCATCTGCACCCTGGAGCCCGATCCGGACCGAATCTATCCACTTCAGCTCTCCCCCGTTGAGGCGTACTGGCGGCACTACTTTGAGCGTGTCGTCTTCAATAACGGGCCACTGTCGTCCATCATCAGGAGAGATGCCTTTGAGGCGGTGGGGGGATTCACAGGGAAGCAACATCTGGGTGATTTTGAGCTGTGGCATATTCTCTCTGCGCGATTTCCTGTTGTTCTCATGCCGCAGGGGCTTGTGTGGGAGCGGGCGCATGATAACCGGCAGATGACCGATAACCTCACCGACGCCGGAGTCTGGTTGAAGTATCATCTTGCGAGTCTGGAAATCCTGCAATCGGAGCTGAATCCCTTGAAGGGGGCTGCCGGAGATTTAGTCGTTACGTTGGCTCGCAAACGGATGGCGCGCTTTATCATCATGACGGCTAAAGCATATGGTCCGGCCAAGGCGGTTCAATTGAAGAAGATGGCTGGATTGTCTTATTTCGCGCTGTTGTCCGATGCCTTCACTAAAAAGGTCTATCAAGGCTACGCTCCGCGACCGATGCCGTAGGGTGGTTGGCAACAAAGACGATACCCACAAACCTTACCACCCCCAACCCCTCCTAAAATAGGAGGGGAGTTGAACACCCCCAACCCCT
>CAIUUR010000119.1 GCA_903902345.1 uncultured Geobacteraceae bacterium
ACAATCGGCTCATCACTCCACTGCTCTACCAGCTGGAAACATTCTCTGAATCCAGGGCCACCTTCTGCTTCATACTTCATTTCCGGAGGGATACCCAGTGCTTGACAGAAATCCTCCTGGTGAATTCGCTCCATTGAACCATCAGTACCGAACACTCTGTCATATCTTTGGACAAGATAGACCGGCATGCCATTAATAGTAACGATTCCTGCCCAAGGCGCCGGCAAGCCTGCGTACCTGGCGAGAGTCATGCAAAATGCTTCGTTGGCAACACTGCCATCCAATTGGGTTATGGCGGTCTTCAGGATATGCGATGAGGGGTAATTACCTTCGGGAACAAAAAAATCACTGCCATCGTAATAGATCGGCAGCTTGTTCTGGGCACCCGCTAAAGAAAGCCGCACACCTTGATCCCCGGCCAGAAACGGATGCGCCGGAAGATGAGTAAGCTCATCAGCAAGCTTTTCCATCGTTATGGGATGATATGCCCCTGTCAATTCAGCTGACACGCCCGGCGGGAGCAGAGATACCGCACCTGCGCAATCACCACCAATGGCAACCAGCAGGTCAAAGGTGTTTTCCGCAGAAACTCCCACGCTCCGTGCGACCTGACGTCGAATATCTCCTTCCGGAAGCAGATTCGCAAAGAACGCAACTGATGACTCATGATCAAAGATCTCATGACGCAGGGGAAGGTGGCGGGATAGCGGCGTTCCTGCTTGCCCCAGATATCCGGTATCATACCGAAAGGCTAATCGCGACGCATGGCGTTCAAGGGTACCGATAAGGATATGGTTGCAGTAAACCAGTAGTGTGTCGATCATGTGTTAATCCTTGAACGGATTGGCCGAACGTGGATAGATATATATTTCCAGGCCCATTTTACGTAAGACCTGCAACGTCTTCCCGAGTTCGGCTGTTTCCTTGCCGTTTTCAAGTTGGGATAGAAACTTGGTACCCACCCCGCACATACCAGCGGCTACCTCCTGCTTTATACCGGTTTCACTCCTCTTCCGACGAATGAGCCGACCTATCATTTCCGGTGTATCAATCTTCCCGTAGAGAACATCATTTCCGTTTTCAGCAGACATAGGACTATTCCCTTTCCGTCAATAAGTATATCCGTACGGACATATCAAACAGATTTCAAGCCAATAGTCAACCTATAACACCGTACGGACATATTTATCAACAACATCCTTCCCCACCCTCCCCTCTCCCACCTGCGGTCTCTGGATATTATAGGGACGGAGGTGTCATGCATATCTTTTTCCTGTCACTGCTACTGGGTCTATGTCGTGAAACATTTCGGTGTACAGAATGTCCTGACCGGAATCTTCGGCTCGAATCAAGTGACCACCAGAGAAGTCGAGCAGGATATCTGGTTCAAAAGATCCAGAACTTTCAGTCAATAGCACCGGCGACGGTTTTCGATATATCATAAGCCGTACAAGCCAGAACCAAATAGTATGCGGATAAACGCCGATGAATGCGGATCTTAAAATAAGAACCTGATCGATACGAGTCTTTGCTGCTTCTCAACTGCGAGCATCATTCTCGGCATGTATTTCAGGGAAAAGTGCATGGAAATGCTCTGCAACATGAAGCCATTGATTATGATTGACAAAACATTATGAAACGAGTGCCCATTGAGTAAATAAGGAGGTTGATCCGCGTTGATCCGCCTTTATCCGCGTACAACGGTTTTGAATTTTCAAGTTTACGCAGAAACTCTAACGGCTCAACTTGTATGAGACAACTAAAGTCGTTGGTGCCACAGGTGTCCGACAGTTTGAATGCGGAGATCAAGACGGCCCAGACCGACTTCATGGTATCAAGCGGCGCCAAGGATCTCTATCAGGATGTCAGCAAACTGTTTGAGACAGAGCAGAAAGCCAACAGCGGCAACAAACCGGGAGTTCCCGGCACGACGCAGACCTCGGCCACGGGCGCAACAGCCGGGTGTCCGGATGAGATACGGCAGGTATTCGGCGACGGTTCCGTGCTGGAAAATCTGGCGAGTAAAAAGGGGATGAGCAGTGACTATGTGAAACTGGTACGCGGTTTCATCGGTGACGTTATCATACAGAGTCCGGCTACGACCGGGACGACCTATCAGGCACAGTACATCCCTCCGTGTGACAAGAACAACAGTTTCGACACCTTCATCAGCGGCACCGCGCAGGGGCGCGACACCGCCGGAGTTTGTGCCGACATCACCGATGCCAACAGGAATCTGATGGTATATGTGACCGCGAAAATGCAATCCATCGCAGGCAAGATCAAGGCAAAGAGTGCATTAGCCCCTGAAGAAGAGGCATTTTTGAAGAGCACTCCCCTCTCCGTCGGACTCATTCTCAAGAATGCGACAGCTACCAACACCGAAACAGAGGTCATCGGCAAACTGGCTGAGTTGACCGCCCGTGCCTACGGCTACTACATGCTTCTCGATCTCTTTGGCCGGGCCGTCCAGTTACAGGAGATGGCACGCACCATTCTTTCCAGCCAGAAAGGGAACAAGGCCGGGTCTTCACCAGAGAGTTGTCAATTGGCGCTACTGGGCGAGGGAATGCAGCATATCCGGACACTGGAGGAGAAGACCTTGCAGCTCCTGAGTGTCGCACAACAGAGCTACGCCAATGCAGCGGCGGAGATCAACTCGGTAGAGATGATCGTGCAAAACATGAAGAAATTCGACGACACAGTATTTTCGGAACTGGCGGACCGCTTCGGCAAGGGGATCGCCATGCGGGCAACTGGCAGAATCTAACCAACACACAGCACAAAGGGAGGCATCATGGCTGACAAAGGTACCAAAACGGAGAGCGCAGGCAAG
>CAIUUR010000120.1 GCA_903902345.1 uncultured Geobacteraceae bacterium
ATCCGGTCTTCCAGGGAGTGAAACGAGATGATGACGCCACGCCCCTCCTGCTTCAAGAGGGCGATACCGGCGGCTATCCCCCGCTCAAGGCTCCCCAGTTCGTCATTGGTCGCGATCCGGAGCGCCTGGAAACTCCTGGTGGCCGGATGAATCCGCTCTTCCCAGGCCCCTTTGGGGACCGCCCCCTTGATGATATCCACCAGGCGCAGGGTTGTGGTGACGGGGGCCTGAGCGCGGGCCTCCACGATAAAGCGAGCAATCCGCACGGCCCACCGTTCATCACCATACTCCCGGATAATCCGGATCAGCTCCGCTTCGGGGAGTCCATTAACCAGATCCGCCGCCGTAGAACCGCTGCCGTTGTCCATCCGCATATCCAGAGGGGCGTCGGTCTGAAAGCTGAATCCCCGCTCACCCGTATCCAGCTGATGGGAGGAGACCCCCAGATCCAGAAGAAACCCGTCGATGCCGGTGACTCCTCTGTCGTTCAGGGCTTCCGCCATTGTTGCGAAATTACCGTGAACCGGACGGAATCGGTCGCCGAACTCCGCCAGGCGCCCGCCGGCCACACCCAGCGCACTCCGGTCCCGATCAAAGGCATACAGTATCCCGTCCGGCGAACTCCTCTCCAGGATGAGTCGGCTATGCCCTCCCCCACCCAGGGTACCGTCCACGTAGGTCCCCCCTGAACGGGGGGCTAGAAAGTGGAGCGCCTCTTCCGGCATGACCGGTGCGTGCCGGAACTCCATGGGTCAGAGCCTCAATTTGGTCAGGGTTGATGAGTTGACGGGGAAATTCTGTACATCCTGCAGGCGAACCTTGCTCCATTGCGCCTGGCTCCAGATCTCCGTCTTCGTGGAGAGACCGATAAAGAGAACATCCCGCTCCAATTCAGCGGTCTTCCGGAGGTGAGGCGGGACCAGAAAGCGGCCGAGCTTGTCGGCAGTGCACTCCACCGCAGGGGCAAGAATCCACCGCTGCACGGCGTCCAGCTCCGCAGAAGTCAACCCTTCGGCGGCGCCGGAGGCGATCTGCTGTTCGATTTCCAACCAGTTATTATAGGGATGGAGCGTCAGACCGGATGCGTGAGTGCCGTCGGGGAGCCATACGGGCTTGGTATTCGTTATGAAAAAACGTTCATCACCGAAGGATTCGACGAGCTCCTCCCGAAGGCGGGCCGGCAGGCTCGTTCTTCCCTTCGTATCGATGATGGCGTCAAAAATTCCCCGGAACACGTCCCCTCCACCCTAAAATCCCACTTTTTACCACTTTATACCACAGTGCAGGAAACTATACTCAGAGGCAAGATTAATGTCAAGGCCAATATGGGAAGTGCAGAAAAGAATATTTATCCCCAGAAACAGCTGGTTATCGCCTGTAAACGAGGTGACTACTAACCTTTTTATAACGCAGGGGACGCAGGGGAGCGCAGAGGAAATCTGTTGGCGAACGAGATGAATCGCCCGTCTTCAGCAAAAGAGGCAAACTTTCAGAGGGTATTGGGAAAGTGAACACGTTTGGTACGTTCGCATACTGGCCCCCGCGTCCCCGATTCCGTTGACAGTAACGGATGTAGCTGCCATAATCCGGCTAGTTAACCCTGCTCGTCAGGAATGAGGTGCAGACATGACATGAGCGGCTACTTCGGAAATTGCTCGTCAGTGGGGCTCACTTTCCGGTCCGGTCGGGCATGACGGCGCTGATCTGATTATTGCCGCTACGGCGCTTTGTCATGAATTGTCCGTGGCAACGCAAAATTAACGCCGTCCTACACCACGGGATATACCGGTCATTAAACCTTTCGATGAAACGTTAGACTTTGTTTTCAGTATGTCTGCGTACCGTCACAAAAGGAGTGAACCATGAGATTTCTAGATGTCAAAACTGATTTTGCCTTCAAAAAGGTATTCGGCAGTGAAGGCTCAAAAGATATCCTCATCAGCCTTTTGAACTCACTCATCACCTTTGATGACGATGATTCCATCGAAGAGCTGACTATAGTAGATCCCTACCAGATACCACTTATCAAGGGGATGAAAGATACCTACGTTGATGTGAAGGCGGTTTTGTCAAATGGCGGCACCGTCATTATCGAGATGCAGGTGCTGAACGTCCAGGGATTTGAGCAGAGAGTTCTGTATGACGCCGCCAAAAGCTATTCATCCCAGCTTGTGCAGGGAGAGCGTTTTCACCTTCTGAATCCTGTCATTGCCATTACCTTTACCGACTTTGAGATGTTTGCAGACATCGCCGAATATAAGACCGTTTTCCGTCTTATCGAAAAACAGCGTCTTATCGAATACAATGGTGACATAGAACTGATTTTCATAGAACTGCCCAAATTTTCCAAGGGCGAAATAGAACTGGATAACATCCTGGACAAATGGATATTTTTTGTTAAAAACGCCGGAAGCCTTGAATATATTCCGGAAACGCTTTCCACATCACCGGAAATAGTTCACGCCTTTGATATTGCCGACATGGCCGGGCTTACGCCGCAAGAGCATGAAGCACAATGGAAGCGGCGCGATTTTATTATGCTTCAGCGCGGTTCAATTGAGTACGCCGAGAAGATCGGCAGAGCAGAAGGCAGAGCAGAAGGCAGAATTGAAGAGCGTCGAGAAAACGCCCGAAAGATGAAGCA
>CAIUUR010000121.1 GCA_903902345.1 uncultured Geobacteraceae bacterium
CGGCAGGACGCAATAGCCATAAATCTGCAGCGTGCCTGTGAACAGTGTCTTGATCTGGCAAATCACACCATAAAATCAAGGAAGTTGGGTTTACCCAAGGAGAGCAGGGAGAGCTTTCGCCTCCTGGCAGTGGCTGGGGTCATCCCACACGATCTGGCACGGCGACTGGAGGGAATGGTAGGTTTCAGAAATATCCTGGTGCATGAATATCAGCGGATGGATATTAGTCTCATGATTCAGGTTATAGAGCACCATCTGGACGATCTGGTGATCTTCACCAACTATATTCTCATGGAGTTTGCGGGGGAGTTGTTCTGATTTTTCATAACTGTTGGTTTTCTTTTGGTATAGAATTGAGTGTCGTATGATTATTTTGATATCCCCGTCAATACCCGCTGAAATTATGGTGTAAAATATTCCGACACTATTTGCGAGGTTTCGTCGAATTTCCTTACATGACCCTCTCATACTTCTGCTTCAATCATAGCTAACCTCCTGTTGTTACGTTGTATCTCTGTCCTTATTGATGGCACGAATATTGCTGAAGGATTACGGCTTAATGAGCCGCACCGTACTGTCGCGTTCCGAAAATTATCCCCCCGTAAAATGTGCCGCAGCAGACGACGGGGGTGAAACCAGGAGAAACAAGTTATGGCCGCCATTACCCAGTTTGCTTCCACACCAGGTACCCTTTTTTCCACCCTGTCAACAGATGGCACTATCAATCTGGTGGGTGCGGTGACGCTGAACGCCTCCGCTCCTACAGCGGTTAATATTTACGACGGTTCGCTGAATCTGGGCATCGGCGCGGGTCTGCTCCTGACCTCGGGCCATGCCCCCGGTCTGGTCAACGATATCGGGTGGGACGGTACGGATAATGGAGCCGCCGGCGATCCCGATATCGATGCCGTCGTCAACTCGGTGTTTCAGACTCAGTCCTATGACGCAACCACGCTGCAGTTCAGTTTTAATGCAACCAGTTCCACCGCCACCTCGGTCAGTTTCGACGTGGTCTTCGGTTCAGAGGAGTATCCCGAGTGGGTTGACGCATTCGTGGACTGCGCCGTCGTCATGGTGAACGGCGTCAACTACGCTCTCTTCAATCACGATCCTGCTCATCCCCTCAGCGTCATCAGTTCCAATCTTGCGGCGGGATATTTTATCGACAATGCGGACAGTCACCTGAGTATTCAGTATGACGGGGTCAGCAATGTTCTCAAGATCGTCGCTCCCATCAATCCCGGCCAGACCAATACCATCAAGATCGGCATCGCCGACACCGGCGACCATATTTACGACAGCGGCATCTTCATCGCTAACCTGAGCGCGGGGAACACCCCCGGTTCGGGGGTGGTGGTAACCGTCCCCGGCACTGGAGGCGACGACACTATTACCGGTTCCGCCAAGGACGAATTGATCGACCTGAAGGGTGGGAACGATATAGCCTATGCCGGTGGTGGTGACGACATCGTGGTGGGGGGGGGCGGTAACGACACCATCTATGGCGGAACCGGCAATGATACGCTGGAAGGTGATTCGGGGAACAATATCCTGGACGGAGGTGATGGCGCCGATACGGCGGTCTATGCCGGGAGTAGTACGAATTATACGGTGGCGTATTCGGCTGTGACGCTCAGTTACACCCTTACCAACAAGACGACCGGTGAATCCGACACTCTCACCAACATGGAACAGGCCAAATTCAGTAACGGGCTGTTCGATTTTATCAACGGTCAGATGGTTCCTCATTCAAATCAGGTTGTCACTCCGCCCAACAATCCGGGAAGCGTGACGGTCAGCGGCATCGCCATGGCCGGCAAGACACTTACGGCCATCGTCACCGATCCGGATGGTATAAATACGGCCATTACGTACCAATGGTATAGCCGCAGCGACAGCTTATCGGCTTGGTCAGCCGTGGGGACCAATTTGAAAACCTACACCGTTCCCGCGATCACTGCGGGAGGTACTGAGTATTATGTCGCCGCGAGTTACAACGATGCCCTTGGTAACGGGGAAACCCCGGATTCGTTGGCTTCCCCTGTCATCATCACGCAATCCAACACCTTCGAACTAAACCCGATGGTCATAACCGCTCCCCTTGGCGCAAGCGTGAGGAATCCGATCACCACGCTGATCCAGAATGCCATCGACATGGGGTACTCCCCCGGTACGGCGACGCAGGGGATCATGAAAGGTCTTGGCATTACGACGGCCAATGCCGGTCTCGCCAAGGTCAACCCCGCCACCTACGATGCCTATGCCATTCTGTCCGTGACACCGGCAGACCCGGCAGCCGTTGCCTACATGAAAATTGCCGCCGATGTTGCCATGGCTGCGTCCTTTTCCGATCCCACCGGCATGAATCTCACTCAGGTCATCCTGGACAAGGCTTCGGTAAATTCGGCCTTCAGCTTTAACAGTCCCAGCGATCTCACCGCTGCCGGTGTCGTTGATGTTGGGAAAAATAAATATCTCACAAATCTATTGAATCTAACTAATAACATGAAGCAGGATGCTTCTAACCTCAACGGCATCGTCACCGTCTGGGACGACTGGGCCAGTAAAGGGAATGATGCCATTCAGACCGCGTTTTCTGGTAAGTTGGATCTTATTAATATACATATCA
>CAIUUR010000122.1 GCA_903902345.1 uncultured Geobacteraceae bacterium
GTCCTTCATACTAATAATCGCTAGGGGTCGCAGGTGATTCGGGGGAAATTCGGGATTTTTTTTCAAACGGCAAAAAAAACTTGGGAAGATATTTCATTTCCAGAAGGTCAAATAAACACCGGAGTAACACTGCAAAAAAAATATTGTCAACAATTGCCATTTGTTATCAGGTTTTGTGTTCATAGTGAGCCGAATTCACCTGCGCCCCTTCGAGATTATTAGACAAGAGGCAACATCACGAACGGAGGTAACACCATGGACAGCATGCTGAGGCAACGTGACCTGATGGCAATCATGAATATCTCACGGGCAACGCTCTGGAGGATGCAGCGACAGCAGAACTTTCCGAAACCGGTGATTCTGATGGGGTGCAAGCGCTGGCAGCGGGGGGATCTGGAGGTGTGGCTGGAGGCCAGAAAAGATGCGTGACCTGGCGCTCACGGAACGACTGCTCCCGGTACCGGAGGTTCCGACTGTCGAACGATCCCCCCCGACCCTGTTTGCCGGGGAAGATGCCGACCTGTTCGAGCCGCTCGGGAAAATTCTGGCGACTCTGGCGACACGGCCCCGGTATCTTCCGGAATGGCCCGACGGGCAACGAGCGATGCCGAATGAACTCCTCCGTTCGGCGCTCTTCACCTGCCGCAACCGGAATCATCCCCGACGGTTCATGAAGGACGAGGAGATTGCTGTGATCGGCGACGGCCAGGTCATCTACCGGGGCGAGGAGTTGCGGCAGGACGACGAGTTGGTCTGGATGCATCTCATGCATCTGAGCAAGAGGCTCCCCTTGGGGGAATGCGTGGAGTTCACCCCCTATGCCTTCATCAAGGCGCTGGGATGGTCCCTCAGTGGGCAAAATTATGAACGGCTGCGCACCACTCTGAGTCGCATGCAGGCCACGGCGTTGCGGATTCAGTCGAAACGCCTGCACTGTTTCATCAGCGTCTCGCTGATCCAGAAATTCATCTCCCGCAATGACCGGGATGAGAATCTCGCCCACTGGCAGGTCTGGGTCGGCAAGGAACTGCGGTTGCTGTTCGACGAGGAGTTTCTGACCCGGGTGGTCTGGGAGACCCGGCGGTCATTGCCGGACGGCATCGCCTCCAAGCTCTTCGGATACTGGGCCAGCCACCGCAAACCGTTCCCGGTGAAGATCGAGACGTTGCTGAAGCTCTGCGGCTCGGAGATGTCGGTCAAGCATTTCAAGGCGGAGTTGAAGCAGGCTCTCGATCACCTCAAGGAGATCGGGTTTCTGGAATCCTGGGAGGTCCAGGAGGATCTGGTTCTGGTCACGCGGAGGTATTGATTTATGACCGACCGACTATTGATTTTAGACCGACCAACTATTGATTTTTGACCGACCGGTATTGATTTATGACCGACCAAACTATTGATTTTAGACCGACCGAACTATTGATGTTAGACCGACCGGGGGTGTTCGGATTTCAAAATGATTTCGCTTGGTTACAACGTTTTCCCCAGGGTGCTAACCTTCTTTTAACCTTTCTTTAACCAATAAGGGCGAAAAAACCGCCAGAGAAGGAGGAGATCATGAACTGTCCGTTCCCCGATGAATCAGTGAAAGCCGTGGTTTCCTATCTGCGCCGCTCCGGCCAAACTATCGCCTGCGAGGACGGGGCCTATCTTCTCCAACTGGCCACGCTCGAACCTGGAGCAACGGCACCGCCGGTCAACGGAGGAGGGACTCCGTGGCCGGCTTTTTTTATCAGGAGATACGCGTATGGACTTTCAGCTTGCCACCGAGTGGGTCACGCAACATGAACCGATCATCAAGGGGTTTATCGCTAAATATCGCAACTTCTCTCCCTACGAGGAGGGAGATTTCATGCAGGAGGCTTTCGAGGCGGCACTCCGTGCCACCCAGCGGAGCCGGAAGAATGGGATTGCCTTCGAAGCGGCGTTCTGGGTGATCTTCAAGAGTCAGGTCCGCGTTATTACGCCGCATCCCGGCAACAACTCCCATGGCTCGAATTCCGTGCCGTCACACCTCTGCAGCGGAGATCTGGCCTTGATCGCCAATCACCAGGAACCGCGCCATGAGCAACCGGATATCGACGCGCTGTACCACGCGGTCTGCCCGGTCCTCACCGAAAAAGAGCGGCAGGTCCTTTTCCTCGCCTTGGGCCTGGGCTGCGAGGGACGGCAGTCCAACAAAGAGATCGCGCAGAGCCTGGGCTGCGTTGAATCGAACATCCGGGACATTGTCAACAGGGCCATGAACCGGATCCGCTCCCA
>CAIUUR010000123.1 GCA_903902345.1 uncultured Geobacteraceae bacterium
AGCCTTGGTGGACTAAATATATTCAATGCTGGGACGAATTATATTTACACTTTGAGTACTAGCGGCACTCCCTTCGGAGACTCTTCCCTGGGAACAACCGGCGGCAGCACCCTGGCCCTATTCCTAACTACAGACACTATCGGCCCCTCGACCAACTGGTACCCTAACACCACATATATGGCCAAACCAGGCTCGGAAACCCCGTGGACTGCTGGTGGTCAAGGCTATGTTGCCTTCTCTTTCGGCTCAGTAGACAGTCCTCATTACGGGTGGGCAGATTTCACCTACAATACCGATGCTCAAACACTTACCCTTAATGGCTATGCCTATGAAAGCGTTGCGGGCGATCCGATCGCTGCGGGAGCCACCAGTTCTGTGACCGCCGTTCCGGAACCGAGCACGCTGAAGCTCGGTTTCCTCGTAATGGGCGCATCCGGTCTGGTTGCCCTTCGCCGGAGACGCAAGGCTACGGGTGAATCATTACCCACCTCCTGACCCTTCCGACTTCACTCTTCGATAACGACTACCCGCCGACCACTGAGGCGGAGCATCTGCGGGGGGAGTCGCCTTGGCGCCCAGAAAAAAACTCCTGCTGGTCGGTTGGGATTCCGCCGATTGGAAAATTATTCATCCGCTCCTTGACGCCGGGCGCCTCCCCGGCGTGGCGTCGCTGGTGGAGCAGGGAATCAGCGGCAATCTCGCCACGCTGGAACCGCAGCTTTCCCCCATGCTCTGGACCTCCATTGCCACCGGCAAGATGGCCTACCATCACGGCGTGGCCGGTTTCACCGAGGTAGATCCGGCAACCGGTCAGGTGATACCGGTTGCCTACGCCACCCGGCGTTGCAAAACGGTCTGGGAGATGCTCAGTCAGAGCGGACTCCGAAGTCATGTCGTCAGCTGGTTCGCCACCCAGGGGGAACAGGATCTGAACGGCAGTATGGTGTCAAACATGTTTTGCCACCTCCGGGGCGTGACGGCCGACCAGGAACCGGACAGCTGGCCGGCGCCTCCCCCCGGCACCTACTGGCCGCCGGAGTTGGCGGCGACCATGAATGACCTGCGGGTCAGCCCCTTCGAATTAGACCCCGACCAAATCCTTCGCCTTTTCGTCCCTCATGCTCCCGCCATCAATTTTGAAAAAGATCACCGCCTCTGGCATCTGGCCAGGTTGCTGGGTGAAACATTTTCCGTCCATTCCGCGGCGACACACCTCATGGAGACCGATCCGGACTGGGATTTCATGGCGGTCTACTACCGCGCTCTTGACGAGATATCCCACATCTTCATGCCGTACCATCCGCCGAACATGGAGGGGATCTCCCCCGAAGATTTCGAGATGTACAAGGAAGTAGTGTCAGGCGCGTACCGGTTGCACGACCTTTTTCTCCAACGGCTGATCCACCTGGCGGGGGAGGATACGGCAGTGGTGCTGGTATCGGATCACGGTTTTCACTCCGATCACCTCCGCCCCCGGTTCACCCCCGGCGTTCCCGCAGGCATTACCGTCTGGCACCGACCACAAGGGATCATTGCCGCCAAAGGGCCGGGGTTCAAACGTGACGAACTGCTGTTTGCCGCACGCTTGCTGGATATCACCCCCACTATCCTGCACTATTTCGGACTCCCGGTGGGAAGGGATATGGAGGGTCGAGTGCTTGAGGAGACGTTTATCAAGCGTCTCCCCCCGGATAAAATTCCGACGTGGGAGGATGCGGGAGGGATACGCCGTGAACATCTAACGGCAGGAAACCGCGATCATGAGGCGCTCCTGGAGCAGTTTGTCGCTCTCGGCTATATTGAGGAACTTTCCACAAATCCCCACCAGGCTGCGGCCGGAACCAGGCGAGAAAACGACTGGAATATGGC
>CAIUUR010000124.1 GCA_903902345.1 uncultured Geobacteraceae bacterium
CCTATGGCCTTTATGTGGCGAAAGGTTTCATCAGCGCCAATCTTGCCAAAGGAACCGGTTTTTCCGATAGTGACCTGAAAAATTTTTGGGAGGCATTGTTGAACATGTACGATCATGACCGTTCCGCAAGTAAGGGGATGATGTCGTGCCGTGGGCTCTATGTCTTTAAGCATGTAGGAACGGACAGCGACCCAACACAACGGATCAAGCAAGCCATGCTTGGTTGCGCTCCCGCGCACAAGTTGCTGGATAAAGGCGTAATAGTCGATATCGTCAGGAAATCGTCAAATTCTCCGCGGAGTTTCGGAGATTACGAAGTGTCTGTTCACCGTGACCGATTGCCGGTCGGCGTGGAACTGCTCATCCCATGAGTGAACTTTTGATAGAAAGCGCGGAGACGATTGTCGTCTCCGCGCTAAATCACTATTCCTACTGTCCCCGGAGATGTGCTCTTATCTTCATGGATTGCGAGTTTGAAGACAATCTGCACACCCAAAAAGGGACGGCTGAACATGAACAAGCAGACCAGACCTCTCATCTCTGTGATGTGATGGGAGGTCGACTGGAATATGCCCTGCCGGTCTGGTCTCGTCTTCTTGGGCTCACCGGACGTTGTGACGTTGTCGAGTTTCGCCCTGATGGCTCGGTTTACCCCGTAGAGTATAAACATGGGAAAAAACATAAATGGCTCAATGATGATCTGCAACTGACCGCCCAAGCGCTCTGTCTAGAAGAGATGCTGAATGTTCGCATAAAGCGGGGAGCGATATTTCACAAAGGATCTCAACACCGTCGGGAGGTGGAGTTCACACCAGAGTTACACCAGCACGTGGTGGAGACGATCAGGGCAATCCACACCCTGCTTGCATCAGGTCATCTGCCGTTACCCATTAACAACCAGCGTTGTCCGGAATGTTCGTTGAAAAATATCTGCCTACCTGCGGTAATCGCCGAAAAGGAGCGAAGCAGGAAAGCGATTAAGGAATTGTTCGAGGTAAAATCATGAAGCAATTTCTGAACACCCTGTACGTAATGACCCAGGGAGCCTACATCTGTCTGGATCACGAAACGGTGAAGGTGGAAGTGGAAGGGAAGGTGCAGATGCAGGTACCGTTGCATCATCTGGGCGCCATCGTCATCTTCGGCAATGTCATGATGAGCCCGTTTATCATGGCCCGGTGCGCTGATGATGGCCGGGCAGTGGTAATCTTGGATCGTAACGGTCGATTCAAATGCCGGGTGATAGGTAAGACCAGTGGCAATGTCCTACTCCGTCAAGCCCAGTACGAAGCGGTACGGGATCGGGATAAATCCGCGCTGATCGCCCGGAATATGGTGGCGGGCAAGGTTAAGAACGCCCGTCATGTTCTCATGCGGGCGGCGCGCGAGACCGATTTGCCCGACGAAGAGGTTCAATTACGCAAGGCTGCGGGAATTCATGCTGATGTTCTGTTTCACCTGAAAGATGAAACAGATATTGACCGGATCAGAGGGAGAGAGGGGGAGTCGGCGGCGGCCTACTTTGATGTCTTTGATCGAATGGTCAAGGAAGATGATAGGGATTCTTTTCGCATGAATGGTAGGAATCGGCGGCCACCGCTGGACCCGATAAACGCCCTGCTGTCGTTTCTCTACACACTTGTTCTGGGCGATTGTGTCAGCGCCGTGGAGGGGGTGGGGCTGGACAGCCAGATGGGATTTCTTCATGTGCTTCGGCCGGGGCGTCCTTCGCTGGCGCTGGATCTTATGGAGGAATTCCGGGCGGTATTAGCTGACCGGTTGGCTCTCACGCTTATCAACCGGAAGCAGATTACCGGTAAGGAGTTCGAACCTCGTCCCGGCGGGGCGGTCTATCTCAATGAAGCCGGTCGTAAAACTGTGGTGATGGCGTATCAGAAGCGGAAACAGGAAGAGTTTCAGCATCCTCTTCTCAATGAAAAGATCCCGGTAGGTCTTATTCCCCACATTCAGGCTCGTCTCCTGGCTCGGCATTTGAGAGGTGATCTGGAGGAGTATACGCCGGTACTTTATTCCTGAGGTGAACCGTGACGTAATATCGGGGGGAGAGTCATCATGTGGGTTGTAGTTTGCTATGACGTCAATACAGAGGAACGGCAGGGGCGCAAACGTCTGCGGCGCGTCGCTCAGGTTTGCAAAAACTTCGGTCAGCGGGTTCAGAAGTCGGTCTTCGAGTGTCAGGTTGACGAAATGAAATTCGAGGAGCTACGTCGAAAGCTGCTGAAGGAGATCAAGCTGGAGGAAGACAATCTTCGCATCTACAGGCTGACCGAGCCGCGAGAGAAAAATGCGGAAGCTCACGGTCTTGTTCGTACCATATTTTTTGATGCAGAGCCGTTAATCGTGTAGCGCGAACGTGGTATGGCTATTAAAAATGGGGGAGATTCGCGTATGAATAATTTCAATATGTTAAGTGAGGTAAACGAGTGAACATTGCCCTGCTCAGGCAACGCCTCATCAGGTCCGCGGATTTGACGTGGTAATATGCTGTAAACTCACTCTTTTTTGAAGGGTGAGTAGCGCCCGTCCGAAAGGGCGGGCGAGGATTGAAACTTTTGGTCGATGCGGCGTTGGTGATAAATTTCCGGGTAGCGCCCGTCCGAAAGGGCGGGCGAGGATTGAAACAGGTGTGGCTTTTACAAGCCCCCGGATTTATCCGTGTAGCGCCCGTCCGAAAGGGCGGGCGAGGATTGAAACTTCCCAGGTGAACCCCGAG
>CAIUUR010000125.1 GCA_903902345.1 uncultured Geobacteraceae bacterium
CATGATACTTTAACTTTTCATGGTTTTCGATGAAGCTTAATGTTCCGGAAAGGTTGATATGCCTCACAGAATGTCGGAAAAGGCCATCAAATCACCCAACTTCTTCTTCCTCGAATCCCATGATCACCTCCTGGTCACCCTGGCTGCCCAGGCTGAAACCTACCTCCTTTCCGATCCGAATACTTCACTCATAAAACTTCGACAATTTGTAGAATTACTCGCCCAACAGACCAGCGCCTATTCCGGTGTTTACACAACACGAGAGGAGAAGCTGTCGGATCTGCTGGAAAGACTGAGGAGTAAGGGAGTCCTGTCACCTGAGGTCGACCAGCTCTTTCATGGTATCCGCAAGGCCGGCAATGAGGCTGTCCATAAACATACCGGCACCCGGAGTGAAGCACTCCACCAAATCCGGATGGCCCGGACTCTGGCTGTCTGGTTTCACCGCTCTTTCAAAAAGCCGGATTTCAAGATTGGGCCTTTTGTCCCGCCCCCGGACCCGACCGATGTCGAAAGTCCACTTCTCGCCGACCTGGAGCGATTACGCCGGGAGCTAACCGAGTACCGTCACCAGACTGTCGCCGAGCAGGCGGCATTTCAGGAAGACGCTGAAGCCAAAATCAAGGCCGCTTACGATGATATGGCGGCGGCATTGGAGCTGGCCGGAGAAACAGAAGAGAAGCTAAGGGTCGAACAGGAGCGTTTTCAGCAGCATATCCAGACGCTCCAGGCCACTGCTGCTGCGAAAAGTACTTCTGAAGCTGAGGCGACCGTCAAGCAGGTACAGAAGGCATCACAACATCTGGACCTCAGTGAGGCCGACACCCGTTCGATCATCGACGTTCAGTTACGAGAAGCCGGGTGGGAAGCTGATAGCAAGGAACTGACCTATCAGAAGGGTGCTCGCCCTCAGAAGGGAAGAAGACTCGCCATTGCCGAGTGGCCCACCGCCAATGGACCGGCGGACTATCTTCTTTTTGCCGGACTCCGTCCCGTGGGAATTGTTGAGGCCAAACGCAAGACTAAGGATGTCCCCGGATCTATTGAGCAGGCTAAACGATACAGTCGGGGGTATGCTCTGCAGAACGACCAGCTTTCCCCCGGCGGACCCTGGGGCGAGTATAAGGTTCCTTTCCTCTATGCGACCAATGGCAGGCCCTATCTGGCGCAAATTCAGACAAAGAGCGGCATCTGGTTCCTGGATAGCCGGATCGCTACCAATCACCCCCGTTCCCTGAATGGTTGGCACTCACCCGAAGGTCTCCTGGCCTTGCTTGACATGAACGAGCAGGAAGCCGCCCGAAAGCTGAAGAAAGAACCCATCGATTACCTGAACCTCCGTGTGTATCACTATGATGCTATCAGGGCTGTAGAGGCAGGACTTGCCAAGGGGCTGCGTCGGATACTCCTTGCCATGGCCACCGGTACCGGCAAGACCCGAACCTGTATAGCTCTCTCCTATCGCCTCATCAAGGCCAAACGGTTCAGGCGGATATTGTTTCTCGTGGACCGGACCTCGCTGGGTGTGCAGGCAACTGATGCCTTTAAGGATGTCCGGCTGGAGGGGCTGCAAAAATTCCCTGATATCTACGATGTGAAGGAACTGGGGGACATCCAGCCCGAGGCGGGTACCCGTTTGCACATTGCCACCATTCAGGGGATGATGAAGAGGCTCCTTTACCCTTCCGATGAGACCAAGCCCTTGCCGGTAGATCAGATTGTTGATCGGGAATCATTTGAAAAAGGGCGGTTCAAGGACGAAGGTGGTTTTGCCCGGTTGAATAAGGTTTTCGAGGGGAAGTTGGAGCAGGTACTTGATGAAATCTCTGACGATCTCTGGCAAGATGCAGCATAATCACACCACGAACAGGAGTCCTGCGATGCCTACCACTATGCAGCAGCTTGAGGCCGAAGCTTTAAAACTCGATCTTCATGCCCGTGCCCATCTCGCCGGTCGGTTGCTACTGAGCCTTGATGAACCATCGCCCTCGGAAATCGAACGACTCTGGCTGGACGAGGCTGAACGCAGGCTGGAGGAATATCATTCAGGAAAAGTTGTCGGAATACCGGCAGATGAAGTATTCAAGCGTGCTTTGGCTGAGTTGTCATGAATACTATCTTTTTACCGGATGCGGATGAAGAACTCCGGGAAGCAGCTCGCTACTACGAAAATGAGGCCAGCGGAGTAGGGGTTGCTTTTATCGCAGAAGTAAAATCGAACTATCTCACTTATTCACGCCCAACCGAAGTCGACCAAAAAGATCCGTGGGAAAATTCGCCAGAAGGTAATGAATCACTTTGCCTATAATATCCTGTATTCCATTGAGACTGACCACATCCTGATTATTGCTGTTGCCCACCAGAAACGACGGCCAAACTATTGGCTGAAGCGCGTCGCGACGAGATAACTTACCCAAAATCGAGGGACCATGTCCACTACCTACGATATCGTTCAAAAACTCTGGAACCTCTGCAACGTCCTGCGAGACGACGGCATCACCTATCATGAATACGTTACCGAGCTGACCTACCTCCTTTTCCTCAAGATGGCCCAGGAAACGGGTACAGAGAAGCAGATCCCCGCCGGATACCGCTGGCATGATATCGAATCCAAGGAAGGGATAGAGCAACTGACCTTCTACCGGGGGCTGCTGATCTTTCTCGGCACCAAGACGGTCGGACGGGTGCAGGCGATCTTCGCCGATGCTTCCACATCTTTGCGTCAGCCGCGCAACCTGAAGAAGCTGGTGGATTACATCGACGAGTTGGATTGGTACAGCGCCCGTCAGGAAGGGCTGGGAGATCTCTACGAAGGACTGCTGGAGAAGAACGCCGGCGAGAAGAAGTCAGGGGCGGGCCAGTATTTTACCCCGCGTCCGCTCATCGAATGCATGGTGAACCTGATCAAGCCGAAGCCCAGGGAGATGATACAGGACCCGGCGACCGGAACCGCCGGTTTCATTATCATGGCCGACCGCTACATCAAGGCGCGGACTGACGATCTCTACGACCTGCCGGAAGAGGTGCAGGTGTTCCAGAAGAAACAGGCCTTCTACGGGATGGAGTTAGTCCCGGACACCCACCGACTGGCGCTCATGAACGCCATGCTTCACGACATTGAGGGAGATATTCTGCTGGGCGATTCCCTTTCACCGGACGGGGCAGCTCTCCCCAAGGCCGACGTGATCCTGACTAATCCACCCTTTGGCACCAAGCAGGGTGGGGGGATGCCGACCCGTGACGACTTCACCTATCCAACCAGCAATAAGCAGTTGGCCTTTCTCCAGCACATCTATAGGGGGCTGAAACCGGGAGGTCGAGCCGCCGTGGTGCTGCCGGACAATGTGCTCTTCGAGGGGAACACCGGCAAGCAAATTCGCGCTGACCTCATGGAGAAGTGCTACCTCCATACGATCCTGCGACTCCCTACCGGTATTTTTTATGCTCAAGGGGTCAAGACCAATGTTCTCTTCTTTCGGCGTGGGACAAAGGAGAAGGGGAATACCAAAGAGGTCTGGGTCTACGATCTCCGGACCAATATGCCGCAGTTCGGCAAACGGACGATGCTGACGCATGACAACTTTGTGGAGTTCGAGGCGGCTTATGGGGACGATCCACTTGGGAGTCCTGAGAGTCTGGCGAAGCGGGTGGATACCGGAGAGCAAGGGCGTTTCCGTAAATTCAGTCGGGAGTGGATTACCGAACGGGGGGACAGCCTCGATATTTCCTGGCTCAAGGATGACAGTGCCACAGCAACTGAAGATCTGCCGGAACCTGCCTTGCTGGCCCAGGAGGCATTGGGAGAACTGGAAGCGGCCATGAACGAGTTGCATGGGATACTGGAAGAGCTGGGCGCGGAGGTGGAGGCGTAAACCTTACCACCCTTGGCCCCTCTTGAGAACCTTACCACCCCCGGCCCCTTAAACCTTACCACCCCCGGCCCCTCCTAAAATAGGAGGGGAGCAAACCACTCCCCCTCCTTGGATAAGGAGGGGGTCGGGGGGTGGTTTGAAAAGCTGGCAATCGGCAGGTTAGGGGGTGGTTCGATAAAAGGTGGCCGAGGGATGTCGGTTTGGATGTACGCGGGTGTAAAGGGATGAGTGATTAACAGAACCTCCTGAAATGGTAATACTCATCACTACCAAGCACTACCTGGAGGCAACGTGTATGCAGACGACGGTGAAACCCATGGCAATCAAGCTGCCTCAACAAGAGAGGGAACGTCTCCAAAAACTGGGCGAAGCGAGGAAACGCTCTCCGCACTGGTTGGCCAAGGAAGCGATTAGCCAATATCTCGATCGGGAAGAAGCCGCCGAACAGTTTCGACAAGAAACCGTAGCTCGTTGGGAAGAGTTCAGCCACACAGGGAAATCCGTTCCCCATGATGCAGTTATGAAGTGGCTTGAATCCTGGGGGACCGATAGTGAGCTTGAGCCGCCCCGATGCGAATAGAGTGGCTTGATTCCGCTATCCTTGACCTGCAACGGCTCAGGAATTTCATTCTTCCTCACAATGTAGACGCTGCGCGACGTGCCGTCAGAACGAATCAGACAGCAGTTTCTCCTCTTATGTTGAATCCGCGCATTGGTAAACCGGTGGAAGACCTTCCGAATTACCACGACATTTTCATTCCGTTCGGCTCTTCCGGATATGTGCTTCGTTATCGGCTTCAAGGTGATACCGTTTATGTTATCGCCGTGAAGCACGGCAGGGAAGCCGGTTCTGCCGGTCAGATACCAACAGCAGAGTTGGTAAACGAGCCGATTGAAGCTGCTTATGGTACGCGCGAGAACCTTACCACCCCCGGCCCCTTAAACCTTACCACCCCCGGCCCCTCAAACCTTACCACCCCCGGCCCCTCCTAAAATAGGAGGGGAGCAAACCCGACCAAACACTCCCCCTCCTTGGACAAGGAGGGGGTCGGGGGGTGGTTTGAAAAGGGTGAAAGATGAATTCAATCAGGTGATCTATGCTCAACAATAAGCCCATCCTGAAAACACGCCGTCAAGAGTTGCGTAACAATGCCACGCCGGCGGAAAAGCTGCTCTGGAGTGTGCTTCAGCACAGCAATCTTGGTGGCTACAAGTTCCGCCGTCAGCACAGTGTCGGGATGTATATCCTCGATTTTTACTGCCCGGCGGAAAAGTTCGCGGTGGAACTCGACGGTGATTCCCATTTCACCGACGAGGCAAGGGAGCATGACCGGCAGAGGACGGAGTATTTGAATGGGTTTGGCATCCGCGTTATTCGGTTTCTGAATACGGATGTCTACGACAATCTGCAAGAGGTCTGTGAGAAGATAGTGGAATGCCTTGTTGCACACGGTAGTACATCGGAAGATCTTACCACTTTCGGCCCCTTAAACCTTACCACCCCCGACCCCTTAAACCTTACCACCCCCGGCCCCTCCTAAAATAGGAGGGGGGCAAACCACTCCCCCTCCTTGGCTAAGGAGGGGGTCGGGGGGTGGTTCGATAAAGGGTGCCGGCAGCTGGTTCGATACAATTACCGAAGGGCGTAAACGGATGGAAGAGCTTGAATTGCTTCAGGACATTCATATGGCGGAACGCCAATTGACTGATGGCGAAGGGATCATCTACAATGAGGCGCTTGAAAAGTTACTGGCGGGTCTTTCTGAGAACCTTACCACCCCCGACCCCTTAAACCTTACCACCCCCGGCCCCTCCTAAAATAGGAGGGGAGCAAACCACTCCCCCTCCTTGGCTAAGGAGGGGGTCGGGGGGTGGTTCGATAAAGGATGTAAATAAAGCAGGTTCGACACAATTACCGGAGATAGTTTGATGCTTGATAACGAGTTGATACAAGAGTCAGGGCGCGGAGGTGGAGGCGTGAGTGAGCTTCCGGAAGGTTGGGATGGAGTATCGCTCGATGATGTCGCCCAATGGGGTTCTGGAGGAACTCCTTCTCGTTCAAATCCCGATTACTATAGTGGCCATATTCCTTGGATTAAAACAGGTGAGCTTGGTTCTGGTACAATAAATAAAGCTGAGGAAATGATATCAGAGCTGGCCCTTAAAAACTCAAGTGCAAAGATTTATCCGAAAGGTTCTGTGGTAGTTGCAATGTACGGGGCAACAATCGGCAAAACCAGTATATTAGGCATTGATGCTGCGACGAATCAAGCCTGCGGAGTCGGAATCCCTATAGATGGTGTCACCACTTCTAATTATCTTTATTACTATTTACAATCTCAGAAAGACGCATTTATTGAGGCAGGTAAAGGTGGGGCGCAGCCGAATATATCACAAGGAGTAATCAAAAATTGGCCTCTTCCCCTCGCCCCCCTCAATGAACAAAAGCGCATCGCCGACAAACTGGATTCATTGCTGAAACGGGTGGATTCGTGCCGTGAACGGCTGGACCGGGTGCCGCTCATCCTCAAACGATTTCGCCAGTCAGTCCTGGCCGCCGCCACCTCGGGGGCGTTGACTGAGGATTGGAGGGAGAAAAACCGTGGTGAGGTAGGGGCGAACGGCGTTCGCCCTGGTGTTGTGAATGGCGATGATGCGGAAGAGGGCGCATGCCATGCGCCCCTACAGGGTCGGGAAGAGGTGGAAGGGTGGGCGGCTGTAAGACTTGCTAACGTCGCACATTCCCGATTGGGCAAGATGCTTGATAAGTCAAAGAACCAGGGAACACCAGTATCTTATCTGAGAAACGTAAACGTGCGATGGTTCGATTTTGATCTGTCAGACATTTTAACGATCAAAGTGAGTGTGAAGGAGAAAGGTGGAGGCAAAGACAGAGATCACCGCCGGCAGCATCCCCCTCGCACTCCTCAAGGCCATGAAACCGGGACAGGAGTATTCTCGATCCGACCTGACCACCGCAACTGGAATAACTGATGCTGACTGGACCTGGGCTATCCGCCAACTCCGAGAATCCGGTCAGGTCGTACAGGTAGGAGAACGGCGCGGGGCGAGATATCGCCGGAAGGAATGATGTTAAGAATCATAGTGAAAATTGTTGTTATCAATCTGGTGGAGTGATAAGATTCCAGGCTAAAAATAAGAGGGTAAGTGTATGCTTAACAATTTGTGCACAGATATACTGCGGGCATTTTCTGTTGGTACGCAAGCGAATAATCACGAGCTTTTCGATAAAGCTCACGATCTCTCGGTATATTTCCATATGAATAGCGCTACACCAGCGTTGCTCGACACCGTTATCGAACTTGAATATTCCGTCCTAAAAATGACAGGGCCTCATAAACAATTTCTTGAGGAGTGTATCTTTGGAGCGCTTAGAAGAAGTACTTGTTACTATGCGCCAGAGGATGAACCCTGGGAAAAACTAAACCAAGACTTTGCCGAGGTGGGGTTAACTTCAGAGCAAAAGCTGAGACGGAAACTTGCGTTACGGATAGTGACATTTTCAGAACAGATATTCGCCCAGAATAGACCTAGGGATACCTTTGCCAATAAGCGCAAGTGTCTCGCCATGGGACTGCTCGACAGAATTGATCGTTACTATGATGTCCCACAGTGCGAGAAACTTTATGTGGCGGCCCTGGCGAGCGGCAAGAAGGCTCTTGTGCCGGCTGCAGTTGAGTTCTACGAGAACTACTTGCGCAGACGAAATGCTGAGCTCACTCCGGAGGTGCTCGCTCTACTCGACAAACTGGTGCGAAAGACGAAGAACCGCTCAGTCGCCGTTGCAGCCTTAAACCTTCAGGTAACCACAGGCGTCATCAGTGAACTAAGCGCCCTGTCTGATATCGATGAGTGGAAAGAGAAAAACGTTAATCGGTGGTGACCACCAATGCAGCTATGAACGAGTTGCACGGGAAAACCTTACCACCCCCGGCCCCTCCTAAAATAGGAGGGGAGAGAACACTCCCCCTCCTTGGCTAAGGAGGGGGCCGGGGGGTGGTTCGACAAGAACCCGATCATGTTGATTTATATCGAAAACCGCGAAAACCGGGAACCGTGGTGCCACCCATTTAAAGGCCCCTGTCAAGCTACAAAAACAACCCGTCTACACGATTTTGATCTTTTTCGCGGGGGGCGGTGTCCGGATTGACTTCCAGACATTCCTCCTTGAATCGGGGTAGTTGTTCCCGTTCCCTTGCTCAGGAGGCGCCTGGCAAAACAGTCGATGCGTGTCTTGAGGAGCAGTTGGGGTAGGCTTTCCACGAGGCCGGACTGCGGGGTATTCTGGGGACAGTATGCAGGTTAACTTACAATCTCGTTCAAGCCATCGATCACCTGAAGTAGCTCTTCTGGGCTCGCTGTGGAAATCTTTTTGCCGATCCGTTCGACAGACAGTGTCCGAACTTGACTGATCTTGACCCAGGACTGCATGGGAAGGCCAGACGAAGAGAGAACGAGGGTAAGGGGAAACCCGGCACGCTGCGGCTAACTGGTTATTGCGACGGCAATTACCGTGCATGATCGTTCGTTGAAAAGATCATGACTCAAAATGAGCACCGGACGGAGCCCAGCCTGTTCATTGCCTCGCACCAGGTTGAGGTCAGACCAGCGAATTTCACCTCTCAATATTCGGGCCATTCACTCAACTCCTGCCCCAATCCCTCTTCAGCCATCGCCTGCTCAAAGGTCAGATCAAGCAGAGCGCATTCCGTTCCAAACGGCTTTTATCTAATGTCCTGAAATATCGGCTCACGGGAATTAACCTGGTGGGGAAAAAGTGGAGAAGATTCCTCAGCCCCGATATTGTTCCACTACCCCGCTTTAAAACTGGCCTTTATGGCTGAAAAATGAGAACATGGAACATCGTTAGCAACAAGGACAAAAAGGGGAAGATAAACATGTGTAAATGTGGAACGAAAGAAAATGATTCTAACTGTAGTGAGAAGAAAGAAGCCGTTGTAGTTGAACAGAAGCCGGTCTGCTGTAGTACAGGTCAGGTTAAGGCAGTCAACGAAGATTGCTGTTCCGGAAAAAGTGAATAATACGGGGACGGGTAAATAAGGAACAAAGAGCCGATCTCGAGAAATCAAGATCGGCTCTTTGTGACTCAGCTCAACCGTTTTCAGGTTAAAACGTTTCGAACTGGCAGTCAAGATCATCATGGTCGTTCATGACCAGATTGTGCCCCCCGGCTGCCTGAATCGCTATCCTGGGCTTGGCGTAGCTGATGGCCTTCTTGGCCGGTGCCTTGGGGAGCGCCCGGGTGGGCCTGGCCATGGTCCGCGTGGGGTGGCTCCTGGCGACATCGCCAATCTTGAAGAAGGCCACCGCCCCCTGAAGCTGTTCCGCCTGGGAGGAGAGCTCCTCTGCGGTGGAAGCCATCTCCTCGGCTGCTGAGGCGTTCTGCTGAATCACCAGATCCAGCTGCTGGATCGCCTTGTTGATCTGCCCGGCGCCGGAATCCTGTTCCCTGCTGGCGGCGTTGATCTCCTGCACCAGTTCCGAGGTCCTCTGGATGTCCGGAACGATACGTGCCAACATCTCCCCGGCCCGTTCCGCCACGTCCACACTGGAAGCAGAAAGTTCGGAGATTTCCCGGGCCGCCTGCTGGCTCCGCTCGGCCAGCTTCCGCACTTCCGAGGCCACCACGGCAAATCCCTTGCCGTGCTCTCCGGCCCGGGCCGCCTCGATGGCGGCATTGAGAGCGAGCATATTGGTCTGCCGGGCGATCTCTTCGATGATGGTGATCTTTCCCGCGATTTCCTGCATGGCGGTGACTGTCCTGGCCACCGCTTTTCCACCGGCCTTGGCGTCGTCGGCCGACTTCACAGCGATTTTTTCGGTCTGCTGGGCATTGTCGGCATTCTGCCGGATGTTGGCGGTCATCTGTTCCATGGAGGAGGAGGCTTCCTCGGCAGCGGCGGCCTGTTCCGAGGCCCCCTGGGAGAGGTTTTCGGCCCCGGAGCTCATTTCCAGGGAACCGGCGGCGACATTGTCGGCGGCAGCCTTGACCTCGCTCACCACGGAGGTGAGCTGCCGAACCATGGTAATGAGAGCCTTCATCAGCTCGTCATTTTCCGAACGCGGGGTGAGCTGCACCATCAGGTTCCCCTGGGCCACCTCCCGGGCGCCGGTGGCTATCCGATGCAGCGCCTCGATGAGGACGTTGAGGTTGTTCTTGATCTCGTTGAAGTCACCATGGTACGTGGCGGTAATGACCGGCGGCATATCCCCCTTGGAGATCCGGGCCACGTAATCGGCGGCCATGTCCAAGGGAACGATAACGGCATCCAGGGTGTCGTTCACCCCCTGTACGATCTTTCTGAAGTCCCCCTGGTGTCGTGAGGCGTCGGCACGGGTAGCCAGGTTGCCGGCCACAGCGGATCGAACCAGGGTATCGGTGTCCGTCGCCAGGGCGTTCACCGCCTCGATGCAGACGTTGAGGTTGTTCTTCACCTCGTTAAAGTCACCATTATAACTGTCGGTGATCTTGGGGGGGATATCCCCCTTGGAGATCCGGTCCACGTACTCGGCCGCCACGTTGAGGGGGCCGATGACGGCGTCCAGAGTCTCGTTGAAACCGACCACGATGTTCCGGTATTCCCCCTGATGCCTGCCGGCGTCGGCCCGAGTCGCCAGCTTCCCGGCCACCGCCGACCGGCTCAACATCCCCGCATCGGCCACCAGCGCCCGGATGGTCTCCACCATGGTGTTCATTCCCACGATGAGGCTGTCGTCCCGCTTCCCTTTCGTGTCGATGGTCATGGAGAGATCACCCACCGCCACCTTCCGTGTAATGGCGACAACCTCCAGGGGATCTCCCCCCAGCTGCCCCTGGACGATGCGGGAGATGAAGATCCCCAACCCCACGGCCAACAGCGCCCCGATAACGGCCAGTGTGAGCGTAGAGCGGGTCGCCGTACCGGCCAGAATGGTATTGCTTTGGGCCATCAGTTTCCCCTGGGTGATCTTGGCATCCACCAGTTTGTCCATGGCATCATAGGCCGCCATGCCGGTGGTTTTCACCTCGCCGTCCATAAGGACCCTGGCTTCGGCATCCTTGTCCTGCTCGGCCAACAGCAGCAACGGTTCCAGGGCCGCCTTGTACTGTTTCCAGGAGTCGGTAAAGTTCGTGAAGAGCTTGCGCCCCTCCTCCGTGAGAATGGTCTTTTCCAGATTAACAGTATCTTTTTCCACGATAGTCACAAATTCACGTATCTTGCCGATATGAATCTTGTTTTTTGCCGGATCATTCTCCAGGATCACGTCCCGCACGGCCACACGGATCTGCAGGTACGAGCAGGTCATGTTCTGCAGTTCACCCAACGGCACCGTGATCTTTTCGTAGAGCTTGGCGTCCTCGGCCTCGATCTTGTGGATGTTAACGACTCCGATCCACCCGATGACCCCGGCGATGAACGCCACCAGAATAAAGCCACTGATCAGTTTCGTGCCGAGTTTCAGGTCGTAGTACCATTTCATGATGCTCTCCTCTTCCTGCCGTTGGTATCTCGTTTTCGGCCCCCGCTGCGGTCCGAAAAAGAGAATGAGTTTATCGATGCACCCTATCGTTTCCGCATCCTGAATTCACGATGACAGGTATGCCGACACAACAATGTGTAGCCGAAGGGCTTGGCATTGCAGCACTCCGGTCTGTTCATGAGGCATTCGGAATACCCGTCCCCCGCTCCTTTCGTGAGGCAGGAGCCCGTACGGCTACCCTCATCACTAATCGAAGAAGAAACAGCTTCCTGCTTTTGTTCGTCCGCCACCGGAGATGGCATATTACCCCCGTTTTCGCCTTGATTCTCCAGCGGCAACGCCGATGGAGACACCTAATGAGGACCCTGACTTATGTGAGCGGGAATATTATGACTCATATAGAGAATGCGTGCTATAGGGGAATTGCGACGGAGGGGTGCGATAACTCCCTAACGGGGGGGCGGAATGGTGGAGGTACTAGGTCAGCGTGGTCAACCCTTCGCGGATGGCGTATTTGGTCAGCTCGGCGATACTGTAGAGGTCCAGCTTGGTCATGATGGCATGCCGCTGGTTTTCCACGGTCTTGATGCTGACCTCGAAGGCGGAGGCGATCTCTTTGGTGTTCCTCCCGGCGGCGATCAACTGCAGTATTTCCCGTTCGCGAGGGGTCAACAGGGTGCTGGTCAGCGCGGCGTCATCGGGAACCCGCTGCAGGTATTCCCGGATGATAATGTGAGAGATCCGCGGCCCCAGATAGGTTTCATTGGCGGCCACCGTCCGGATTGCCGTGGCCAATTCGGCAAAAGCCGACTCCTTGAGGACATAACCGCTGGCCCCGGCCTTCAGCACCTCCACGATGAAGCGTCGGTCGGACTCCATGGAGAAGGCCAGCACCCGTACCCCGCTCAATTCCTCGGAAATGACCCTTGTGGCGTCAATGCCGTTCATGTCCGGCATGGAGATATCCATGACCACCACATGGGGACGGTGGCTCCGGGCGAGTTCCACCGTCTCCCTCCCGGTACCGGCCTCCGCCACCACGGTCATATCCGGTTCCTGCTCCAGAAGCGACCGAAGCCCTTGGCGAACGATGATATGGTCATCGGCAAGGAGTATCTTCAGCATCACCCCACCCTCCTCTCTTGGTCTTCTTCATCAGTAGGAACCGTAATGGTTGCCCTGGTCCCGGCGCCGGGCCCGGAGTCGATCACCACCGAGCCTCCCAGATATTCTATTCTCTGCTGGATATTGAAGAGCCCGAAACCGCCGCTCCTGGTTTTTCGTGTCCGTGCTTCCAGGGTATCGAAGCCGACACCGTCATCATGAATGGTGATGACCAGCGTAGTGATGTCCCGCATTACCCGCACCCGGACCTCATTGGTACCGGCATGCCGGGCCACGTTGAGCAGGAGCTCCCGCACGGCGTGGAAGAGCGTGGAGCAGATCTCGTAGGGGAGCGGTTTTGGGGTCGTATCGGCGGTGAATAGCATCCGAAGGCCGTAGTTCGCCTTCAACTCCTCCCCCAGCCACTGCACCGTCGCCTCCAGCCCGGCGCTGGCAAGGAGCGGCGGCCTGATCTGGAACGTCAAGGATCTGGTGTCCTGGATGGTCTGTTCCACCAGGGAGACCACCTCCGCGGCGCTCTGCTCCAGAGGATGCGCTTCCAGACGGCTGGTCAGCGCATCCAGTTTCATCTTGGTCAGAATCAGCCGCTGCCCCACCTGATCGTGGAGCTCGCCGGCGATCCGGTCCCGCTCCCGCTCCTCGGCCATGGCCAACTCCAGGGACATGGCCTGAAGGAGCCGCTGATGGTCCAGCATCTCCTGTTCGATCTTTTTCCGTTCGTCGATCTCCCGCAGGAGCTGGGCATTGGTGGACGAAAGAGCGGCGGTTCTTTCGCCCACGAGAGACTCCAGCTCCTCATTGGCGCCGGCCAGGAGAAGTTCGTTCTTTCGGAGCTCATCGGTCATCTCCCGAGCCAGGGACAAAGCCTTGTCGCGGGTGAAGAGGAGCATGTAGGTGACCACCGAGAGAAGCAGACTGACAAAGAACCCGCCGCCGACGAGGGCCAGGGGTGATCGTCCCTGGGCGAGGGCCGCGTCAAAGGGTGGGAGACTCCTGAAGGTTATATGCCAGCTGCTACCGAAGAGATCGATGGTTCTGCTGCTGGTGAAGAGAGAGCGATATCCCGGGGGGAGAGTCATCCGCTCACTCTGCAGGGAGCTGAAC
Source organism: uncultured Geobacteraceae bacterium (assembly GCA_903902345.1). Classification (GTDB taxonomy): domain Bacteria; phylum Desulfobacterota; class Desulfuromonadia; order Geobacterales; family CAIOGM01; genus CAIOGM01. The sequence goes on from CAIUUR010000125.1 coordinate 13,605, forward strand.
ACTACGGTTGCCGGGGCCGGCGCCGCGCCGGCGTAGATCTCGAAGGCGATATCATCGGGGAGCTTCCCCAGTGTACCGTAGACAAAGTCGTTCATCCTGATGGGGCTGTAGACAAACCCCCTCAGCGCAGCCCGGCGATCGGCCACGGAATCTGTGGACATCCCCTGACGGTAGACCGGCAGATACATCAACATGCCGCTCTGTTGCCCCACGGCAGTCTCCTGTACCAGGGTGATGGGGGCGGCGATGGTTGTCCCTCCCGTATCCCGAGCCAGTTCCATGGCCGCATGACGGAGCGGTTCCGTGTACATATCATAACCGAAGGCCCGCTGATTGCGCCAGGTGAACGGTTCAAGGTAGACGACGGAGGTATAGACCGACCGTTCCCCCCCGGGGTGGATGGTGTAGTTCGGGAAGCCCTCGGAGCGGGTCGTCCGGAGATGCGCCTCCCTCCCCTCAGGGGTAAGCCATACCGCATAACCGACACCCTGGATGCCGGGATGGTACTGATCCAGCTGTAACGCCGCAACATAGTCACGCCAGTCGCCGCGGGTGACCTCGGACTTAACGTCAAACAGTCCGCCCCCACCCCGTAGCAACAGCTGGTGAACGTGCAACTGTCTGACGAGGTGGTCAACGACATCCTCGGTGTTTCCGGTGTAGATCTGATGGGCCTTGAGTCTGGTGGCCGTGGAGACCGTATGCCAACCGAAAAGGGTAATGCTCAGCGACAGGGAGAGAACCAGGAAGGGGATGGTCCTGATGAGACGGGAGCGGTGCTCCAGATGGGGGAGTGACGGAAAGCGCGACATCCTGTTCATGACTGAACACTCTATAGTAGATCGCTCCCCGCCGTCAACAGCAACGGGGAGCGGACACCCTGTCCGCTCCCCGTTTTTTACATGTTTCAGCTAAAGGCCGGGAGCTGTTAGTAGTCCATCCCGCCCATGCCACCCATGCCGCCCATGCCGCCCATGCCGCCGGGCATACCGCCGCCCATGGCCTTGTCTTCCTTGGGCTTCTCGGCGATGAGCGCCTCGGTGGTCAGCATGAGGCCGGCCACGGAAGCAGCGTTCTGGAGAGCGCAACGGGCAACTTTGGTGGGATCGATGATCCCCATTTCCACGAGATCCCCGTACACTTCGTCGGCAGCGTTGAAACCGAAGGCACCGACGCCGTTTCTGACCTTGTCCACCACGATGGAACCGTCTACGCCGGAGTTCGCGGCGATCTGACGAATGGGGGCCTCAAGTGCTCCCTTGATGACGTTCACGCCGAACTGCTGGTCGTGACAAAGCTTGAGTCCGTCAAGGGCGGAAAGAGCGCGGATGTAAGCTACGCCGCCTCCAGGAACGATCCCTTCGTCAACTGCGGCGCGGGTGGCGTGGAGGGCGTCTTCGACTCGCGCCTTCTTCTCCTTCATTTCGACTTCAGTGGCTGCGCCGACCTTGATGACGGCAACTCCGCCCACCAGTTTGGCCAAACGCTCCTGAAGCTTCTCACGATCGTAATCGCTGGTGGTGTCTTCCACCTGGCTCCGGATGGTCTTGACCCGACCGGCGATTTCGGACTCTTTCCCGCCGCCATCGATGATGGTGGTGTTGTCCTTATCCACGGTGATCCGCTTGGCGGTTCCCAGCATATCCATGGTGGTGTTTTCCAGCTTGTTGCCGATCTCTTCCGAGATGACCTGTCCGCCGGTGAGAACCGCGATGTCTTCCAGCATTGCCTTGCGGCGATCGCCGAAGCCGGGGGCCTTCACTGCGCAGACATTGAGGACGCCACGGAGTTTGTTCACTACCAGAGTGGCCAGAGCCTCCCCTTCGATGTCTTCCGCGATGATCAGCAGCGGACGGCCCGACTTGGCGGTCTGCTCCAGTACCGGGAGGAGGTCCTTCATGTTGGAAATCTTTTTATCATGAATCAGGATGTTCACGTTCTCAAGGCTGGCTTCCATCCGCTCCGGATCGGTAACGAAGTAGGGGGAGAGGTAGCCGCGGTCGAACTGCATCCCTTCCACGGTCTCCAGGGTCGTATCCATGGACTTTGCTTCTTCCACGGTGATGACCCCTTCCTTGCCGACTTTTTCCATGGCCTGGGCAATGATGTCGCCGATGGTCTTGTCGTTGTTGGCGGAGATGGTCCCCACCTGAGCGATCTCTTTGTGGTCCTTGATCGGCTTGGAAATCTTCTTCAGCTCTTCAACGATGGCGTCAACAGCCTTTTCGATGCCGCGCTTGATTTCCATGGCGTCGTTGCCGGCGGCCACGAGCTTGGAACCCTGACGGTAAATCGCCTGGGCAAGGACGGTGGCGGTGGTGGTGCCGTCGCCGGCCACGTCGGAAGTCTTGGAAGCAACTTCCTTCACAAGCTGGGCCCCCATGTTCTCGAACCGATCATCCAGTTCGATCTCCTTGGCCACGGTCACGCCGTCCTTGGTGATGAGCGGCGAGCCGAAAGACTTCTCGATAACAACGTTGCGCCCTTTGGGTCCGAGGGTCACTTTGACCGTGTCGGCAAGAATATTTACACCTTTCAGAATGGCGTTACGGCCATCCTGGTCGAATTTAATGATCTTTGCAGCCATCTTATTTTATCCTCCATGTCGTTTGATTGATCTGCGGTTCGAGGGGCGTAACTGTCGCTTCCCCCGGGAAATACCTGGTTATTTCTCCACAACACCGAGGATATCGTCTTCCCTCATGATGAGGTAGTCCTGACCTTCCAGTTTGATCTCGGTTCCGGAGTATTTGCCGAAGAGCACCTTATCCCCCACGTTTACATCCATGGGGATGATCTTGCCGTCTTCGGTTTTCTTTCCTTTCCCTACAGCCACAACTTCACCCTGCTGGGGCTTTTCCTTGGCTGTATCGGGGATGAAAATGCCGCCTGCGGTCTTGGTCTCTTCGTCAACCCTCTTGACGATAATCCGGTCCTGCATTGGTCTCAGGTTCATGCTTCTTACTCCTTTCTTCAGGTGGTGGTATGGATATGAGTAGGGAAAAAATTAGCACTCAGGAACTCCGAGTGCTAACGAAGAGGAATATAACTACCACTCGAGGAAAAATCAAGTGTCTCGTGAAAAAAAATTTTTCAGGGGGGAGCAGGAGGGGGTGTCAGCGTTTCCGCCGGGCCACCTCTTCCTGGTGGAATTTCTGGAAAAGGATATCATACTCCCGGCTGCCGGGGGTCTTGGGGGGGCGGTAGGAGGCCAGCTTGGCCCGGACGGCGGCGTCGATCTCGTCCCCAACCTCGAAGTAGTGGGCAACGGCATCCTTGACACAGAGAAGCGACCGCCGTTCGTCGGGGAGGTCGGCCAGATCATTTTTCCAGAGAGCGTCGATGATCCGGTGCGCCAAGTGGGATATGCGGTCTTCGGAGATATGCATCAGAACCTCAGAACATGGTTGGAAACGGTTCAAGGTTCAAGGTTCAAACCCTGAACACAGAACGTTGAACCGGTTTTAAAGGACGATTTTCCGTTCCTTGGCCAACTTTTCCTTGACCATCCGGAGCATCTTCGGCTTGTCGATGTCGCCGCCGCCACCCATGTTCCGGAGAGTCTGCTCCAGAAGACGCTCGGCGTCCTTCTCCAGGTCGGCCTCCTGCCGGAGATCAAGGGCAATGGCGCCCTTCACGGCGGCCAGGGCCTTACCCCGTTCAACCTTGAGAGTCATCAACCCATCATGGTCCAATGCCATCAGCACCTGCTCGGCCAGTCGCCCTATCTGCTCTTCTTTCAGTCTCATACGCGCCTCGTAACGTCATTCTAGCGAACCTTTGGAAAATTGCAAGAATAAACGATGGATAACCTGTTGACTCTTTCTGAAGTTTCCATCATAACTATGCGTGTCCTTTACGTTCCCGGAAAGGATCGTAGCATTCAGCTCAACAGATCAGGTGGCAGCCATGCCCGCTAAGAACGCCAACATCTTCCTGATGCTGCTGCTCACCCTCCTGATGACCACGGTCGCCGGTGTAGCGTCACCATATGCCGCCAATGAACCGCCGGGTAGCCCCCCCCCCTCCGACACTCTTCTGAACCTCTCCCTGGACGAACTCCTGAATATGGATGTGACCATGGTGGCGGCAAAACCCACCGTGCAGAGCGAGGCCCCCGCAGTGGTCACCATCATCACCCGCGAAGATATCGCGCTCTCCGGCGCCCGGGATCTCATTGATGCCCTCCGGATGGCGCCCGGCTTCGACTTCGGCGTGGATATCTGGAATGTCGTCGGCGCCGGCTTCCGTGGGCTCTGGGGCCTGGAGGGGAAGATCCTCCTTACGGTGGATGGCATGGGGTTCAATGAATATATGTACGGCAACGTCCCCTTCGGCAACCATTTCCCCCTGGAGTTAGTTGAAAGGATAGAGATCATTCGTGGACCGGGATCGGCGCGCTTCGGCAATTTTGCCGAACTGGCCGTCATCAACGTCATCACCATGACCGGGGCCGAAACTCAAGGGGGAGTCCTCTCCTCGACCACCGGTTTTTTCGGCAGTGGGTTCAGCCGGGAAAATCTGGCGACTAACTACGGCACCGCGCTGGGAACGGACGGCTACCTGGGTGTCTCCCTCTCCGGCGCTCTCGCCCAACGAAGCGACAGTAGCTACAGGGATCAGGCCGGCGCCACCTGGGAGATGCGAAACGACTCACCCCTAAATACAGGGAACGCAATTCTCAACATCAGGTCCGGCGGATTAAGCGGCGGCTTCATCTACGATAATTACCGTAGTTCCGGTCGCGACGGTTATGGCGATGTCCTCCCCTCCCCCGTAAAGCCGAGCTTTATTTCCTACCTGGGGCGCCTCGCCTACGAACATTCCGTGACCGAAGAGCTGAAGATGACGGGTGCGGTAAAAGGGTCTATCCAGCAACCCTGGCGCAACACGGAGGTTCCCGCCACTGATCCAGCCTACTATGATCCCACCGTCCAGGTCTACAATGTGAGTTTCAACACCCTCTGGGAGCCGTTGCCGTGGGCCGGTACCCAGGTCGGCGTGGAGTATGAACATCAACTGGCCCGTTATGGTTCCAACGACCTGCAACTGCAATACCTCTTCCCGGGGGGCGCCCGGCAGATCGATTTCAACCGGTATGCCCTCTACAACGAATGGCTGCTGGAGACCCCCCTCTGTAACATCACGGCAGGTCTCCGCTTTGAAAAGTACAGTGATTACAAACCGGCCGTCGTCCCCCGGCTCAGCCTGACCCGCTCCTTTGGCGATACCAGCGTGAAACTCCTCTACAACGGGGCATTCCGGGCGCCGTCCATCGAGCAGACTTCGTCGGGGTTGAAAACGGGGCACAAGCTGCAGACGGAAACCTCCGATGTCCTGGAACTGGAGGTAAGCCACCGCTTCGACGCCCACAACCATGCATCGGTCAACCTGTTCGACATCAGGATGGATCATCCCATTGTATTCCAGTACGACCAGACCACCAATCAGGATACCTACCGGAATCAAGGGCGGGTCGGCTCGCGGGGGGTCGAGGCCGAATACCGTTTCCGCGACGATTGGGGACACCTGGCCCTCCGCTATGCGTTCTACCAGGCCACGGACCAGGGCTCTTCCTACTACCATGTTCCGGGTAACGACTCGGTTTTTCTCGGTTTCCCCGCGCACAAGGTGACCGTTGACGCCAACTACCGGGTAACCGGCAACGTCAATCTGAACAGCTCGCTGATTTTCATCAGTGACCGCTACGGCTACGACCAGATTGATCCCACGACGAACCAATCAGTAGTTAAAAGATACAATCCGGAACTGGTGGCCAACCTCTACCTCCTGTACAAGAATGCCTTCGCTCAGGGGCTTGATCTGGGGTTCGGGGTCTACGACCTGTTCGACGTTGCCCACACCTTCATCCAGCCCTATGACGGCGGACACGCTCCGCTCCCCGGACCGGGGCGTGAATACCTCCTTCGGGTGAGCTATGCGTTTTGACGTTAACGGCGTCACCCCCATGAAAACCTCCGGGGGGGTATCCGGCTGCTACCGACCGTCCTCATCTCTGCGGAGAGCACCGCTCCTGATCCTGGTAGCCATCATCGGATGGTTATCTCCCGGAACGCTCCATGCCGAGAGTCCCGCCACCGGCGGTGAATACCAGGTCAAAGGAGCCATGATCTACAAGATTCTCAGCTATGTGGAATGGCCGGCGGATCTCTTTTCCTCGGAAAATTCTCCCCTCACAATCTGCGTCCTGGGGAGTGGCCCCATGGAGAGCGCCATCCCCCTCCTCAATGGGCAGCAGCAGAAGGGGCGGCCACTGATGGCGAGGAAGATCACGTATCACGAAGAAGCAAAGAAGTGTAATGTCCTGCTCATAAACTCCTCCGAACGACCGCAGTTGCCCGCTCTTCTGGATAAAATCCACCCACTCCCCCTGTTGACCATCAGCGACCTCAACGGTTTCTCGGAGAGTGGCGGTATCATCGAACTAGGTAAGGAAGGGAACAGAATTCGGCTGGAGATCAATCTGGCCGCGGCGCGGCAGAACCGGATAAAGATCAGCTCACAACTCCTCAAGCTGGCACGAATCGTGAGGGGGGAGAAGTGATGGATCGACTCCTGGCCGGCAAATTGAAACATCTGAGCATCAGACGCAAGCTCATCCTGGTCATGCTGTTCACCAGCGGGGTGGTCCTGTTGATGGCCTCGCTGGCGTTTGTGGGAAACGAGGTCATTACCTTCCGCCGGAATGCCTTGGAAAACCAGAAACTCCTGGCGACAATCATCGGCGGAAATACGACGGCCGCAGTCGATTTCGGCGATCAGCAATCCGCCCACGAGACGCTTCACAGCCTGGCCGCCATCCCCCACATAACATCAGCTCACATCATCGCCCATGGCAAGCTCTTTGTGTCGTACACCCGTCCATCCGGCCATGACGGACCGGGAGTGCCGGGCATTAACACCGTCGGCCCTGATTTCGAAATACCCCGGGAGACCCTGGCGGCGCTGGTCGCCGAAGAACGAAATCTCTGGCCAGAAGGCTTTCGTCTGGTAACGGTCACCCCGGTCAAGCTGTTCGGTCGGGAGATCAGCACCGTCATCATCATATCCGATCTCAGCGAACTCACCTCTCGACTTTCCGGCTTTCTCGGGGTGGTTTGCCTGATCCTGGTGGGGGCCGCGGCAGTGGGGTATGTCCTCTCCGCCAAACTCCAACGGCTTATCTCCGATCCGGTTCTCCACCTGGCCGACATCATGGCGCAGGTCTCCGACGCCAAAAACTACTCCGTCCGTGCGGTGCGGGAAAGCAATGACGAACTGGGGGTCCTGATAACCGGATTCAATCAGATGCTTGCCCAGATCCAGCAACGTGATGATCAGTTATTGCGGTACCATGACGAACTTGAGACGGAGGTCGCCCTGCGCACCGGCGAACTTACCTCCGCCAAGGAGGAGGCGGAGGCCGCCAACAGGGCCAAATCCGAGTTTCTGGCAATCATGAGCCACGAACTCCGCACCCCCATGAACGCCATTCTCGGTTTTTCCGAAGCACTCCAGGAATCCTACCTGGGCCCCCTGGCGCCGGCCCAGCTGAAGGCCGTTGTGACCATCGAGGAAAGCGGCCGTCACCTGCTCACGCTCATCAACGACATCCTTGACATTTCCAAGATTGAAGCCGACAAACTGGAACTGGAACTGGAAGAGGTCTTCATCGAAAGCGTCTGTGAATCGAGCTTCAACTTCGTCAAGGAGCTGGCCCTCAGGAAAGGAATAGCCCCCACCGCAACCTACCATCAGATCCCGGCGGCAATCCGGAGTGACCAGCGCCGCCTGAAACAGATGCTGGTCAATCTTCTCTACAACGCCGTCAAGTTTACTCCGCCAGGGGGAAAGATGGGGTTGGAGGTAGTGGGCGCCCGGGAAGATCGACAGGTCACCTTTACGGTGTGGGATACCGGTATCGGTATTACCCCCGAAAATATGAATAAATTATTCCAGCCCTTTGTCCAGCTGGACAGCTCACTTTCCCGCCAGTACGAAGGAACCGGTCTGGGTCTGGCCCTGGTCTCCCGGCTGGCGGAACTGCTGGGTGGTTCGGTGGCGGCAACCAGCGAACCGGACAAGGGGAGCCGCTTCTCCATTACCCTCCCCTGGGAGGATCACGAGCCGGAACCGGTAGAGAAGGTCGATCAGACGATTGTCCAGCCATGGCAGCCGGAGTCCGATTCCCATGGTCGCACATTCCCCCTCATTCTTCTGGCGGATGACAACACAACCTCACTACAGCTGCTGGAGGGGCATCTTCACGCCAAAGGTTTCCGGGTCATTACGGCTCGCGACGGAAAAGAGGCGGTGACCAGAGCCTGTGACGACCACCCGAAGCTGATCCTCATGGATATTCAAATGCCCGGCATGAACGGCCTGGAGGCGATCCAGATCCTCCGGCTCTCCTCCGATCCCAGGGTCGCAACGGTTCCCATCATTGCCCTGACCGCCATGGCCATGCACGGAGACCGGGAGCGCTGCCTTGACGCCGGAGCTGACCACTACCTGAGCAAGCCGGTGAGGATGCAGGAGCTCTGCAGCCATATAAGCACATTGCTGGATTCCGCGGATAGACCGTAACACCCTATCCGATTCAGTGAAGCTCTTCCTCCTCCCCGAAAATCCGGGGAAGTTTGACGGTAAAGGTGCTCCCTTTTCCAGGAGCGCTTTCCACCAGAATATCCCCCCCCCGTTTTTTGACCACATCATAGGAGACACTGAGCCCCAGTCCGGTTCCCTCACCCACATCCTTGGTCGTAAAAAACGGTTCAAAAATCCTGAGGCGAATCTCTTCCGGAATTCCTTGCCCGGTGTCACTCACTGAGGCGTAGACGAAGGTCTCGTCATGCCGGCACGTTATGACGATTTCGCCGGGCGGAGTGATCGCCTGACCGGCATTCACCAGTAAATTCAAAAATACCTGGTTCAGTTGACCGGGGTGACAGAGTATTTCCGGCCCCGGTTCATACTCCTTCCGGATAGTGGCCACGTATTTAAGATTATTCCAACAGATGGTCAACGCGCTCTCCATGCAGGTTTCCAACGTTACCCGGGCAAACTCCGGCGCATCCACTCGAGAAAAACTCTTCAATTCCCCCACTATCTTGGCAACCTGTTCCGCGCCCGTCCGGGACTCCTTGATCAGATCAACGCCGTCTTCCAGAATATAATCAATGTTCAGCGAATTTCGACAGGTTGTAACGTCCATCCGGTCGCCCGACGACGACTCGCTCCGGTCAACCTCCTGTCGATAGCGATCAAACCGGATGATCTTCTCATAGTAATCGGCAAGCACATGCAGATTGCCCGAAATATACCCCATGGGATTATTGATTTCATGAGCCACACCGGCCGCCAACTGGCCAATGGAAGCCAATTTTTCCCGTTGCATCAGGGCCTGATCCTTCTCCCGGTTTTTACGGACCTCCTCCGACACCCGTTCTTCCAGTCGACTGTTCAGCCATTCCAGTTCCGACTGCTGTGTTACCAGCAGTTCCTGGGCATGCCGCCGTTCGGTAACCTCATCGTTGAGGCGTTCCGTGGTCAACCTCAACGGTTTAACGATATTGGTGACAATATTGTTGACTCCCCAAACCAACTCCCGCCACCCGCCGACGAAAAGATCGGCATTGGCCCGTTCCTCAAACCTGGCATCCGCCGCCGCCACGAGCACCCTCTCTGTTTCTCCCTGGAGGTTGTTCATAATATCGATACAGTTGTTCAGGTTAACCTTCAACTCGTTAAAATCGCCATGGTATTCCGTTGTTATCTTGGGAGGAATATCACCTTTGGAGATGCGATCCACATACTCGGCGGAAACATTCAGCGGCATGATTACGGCATCCAGCGTTTCGTTAACTCCCCTGACGATCTCGTTAAAATCGCCGGGATGCTTGGCCGAATCTGCGCGAGTTGACAATTGCCCGGCGATTGCCGCATTTGTCAACATGGAAAAATCCGCGATCAATGTTCGTATAGTCTCCACCATTTTTCTCATGGAGAGCATGAGGTGACCGATTTCGTCCCTTGACGTGACCTCTACTTCCACCTGCAGGTTGCCCGCGGAAATAGCATCGGCCACGGAAACGGCAACGCTCAGCGGCTTGGTTATGGAACGTGCGATGAAAATTCCCCATGCCATGCAGATGGCCATGACAACCAGACCGGCCGTCAGCATGAGGGTAGACAACATCGCCATTTCATGAGTGATGCGGTCATTACTCAGCGCAAGGAGAAAATATACTTCAGAGACACCCCCCTTCGCCTTGACATCAATTTTTGCCGCCGTCAACTGGAGGTTGTCACGGTAGACGATGATAGTATCGTGGTTTCTTGGTGCGCGCGCCTCCAGGGCCTTGAATATCGGGGCAAGATCAAAGCCCTCATATCCTTTTTTCGCCTGATGTATCACTGCTCGAAAGGCGTCTGCCTGACTACGTTGGATAACCGAGGTAAAAACCACGTCGGCGTCGTGGGAGACCAGCCGACTCAGCGCCGCTTCAGTTTCGCCATCGGCGCGGCTTTGGACCGACGGTTTTAACATCTCCCCCGTGACGGTGGCCATATTGAACCCCTTTTCACGAAGAGCATTCATCCCCATGGTCCGTATGGTCGAATCCGCAATCAACAGCAAAGCCGTGGTGAGGAGCAGCGCTGCGGATAAAATACTGACCGAAATTTTTTTGCTTATGCTCAAGTTACGCCAATACCGCATACCGTTATAACCTCGGACAGGGATCGTTTTTGACACGAGGAGACTATAGCAAAATGCCGTAAGAGTGGCAAAACATTACCCCCGGAAAAAACAGTCCACCCGTGGCGCGGATCAAGGCCAATCCAGCTATAATCTTTGGGGTTTAAACCAAAATGCCTGCTTTTTCCTTAACCCGCCTCTATCCATGGAGATCCGTGTCATCCGTGTGCCGGTGGCGACTCGTTGTGGTCCGGCTTTTCCGGCTCGGGGCAACTCTCCACTGCTTGCCTGTTGCCTCCACCCGCCATCTCTGGTATGGTGGACCGGCTCATAAATTATATTCCAATTTCAGATAGTTTCGGAGTAACCATGCTCATCGTCATGAACCATACGGCAGGAGATAAACAGATAGAGGCGGTAACGAAGGCCGTGGAGAGCATGGGGCTTACCGCCGCCCCCATTCCCGGCAGCGAACGGACCGCCATCGGCGTCCTGGGAAACAAGGGGTACGTGGACGACAGCACCATCCGCGACCTGGCCGGGGTCCAGGAGGTCATCCATGTCTCCAAACCGTACAAACTGGTGTCACGGGATTTTCATCCGGAAGATTCCATCGTGAAGGTGGGCACGGTGGAGATCGGGGAGGGAAGACGGCCGGTGGTGGTGGCCGGCCCCTGCGCCGTGGAGAGCGAAGAACAGATCATGAAGACCGCTTGGGCCGTGAAGAAGGCCGGTGCGGATATGCTGCGGGGGGGCGCCTTCAAGCCCCGCACCGGCCCCCATACCTTCCAGGGACTCCGGGAAGCAGGATTGATCCTCCTGGCTCAGGCAGGGAAGGCGGTGGGGCTCCCCATCGTCACCGAGGTCATGAGCCCCGACAACGTGGGACTGGTGGCCGAACACGCCGACCTCCTGCAGGTGGGAGCACGCAATATGCAGAACTTCGACCTGCTCCGGGAGCTGGGTAAAATCCGGAAGCCGGTTCTTCTCAAGCGGGGGATGAGCGCCACCCTGGAGGAGTTCCTGGCCGCGGCGGAGTACATCCTGGCCGAGGGGAACAGTGACGTCATCCTCTGCGAACGAGGGATTCGCACCTTCGAGACCGCCACCCGGAACACCCTGGACCTGGCCATCGTGCCGCTCATCAAGGAGCTCTCTCATCTCCCGGTCATGGTGGACCCGTCCCACGCCACGGGGAGACGGAGCCTGGTCCCCCCCATGAGCAAGGCAGCCATTGTGGGAGGCGCCCACGGCATCCTGGTGGAGGTCCATCCGGAACCGGAAAAGGCCCTCTCCGACGGCGCCCAGTCCCTCACAATCCCCGGCTTCGAGACCTTGATGGAGGAGCTGAGGAGACTCTCCACCTACCTGGGGTTCTGACACTCTTCGGCTCGAGCGACCTGTAAGGGCGAATAATTATTCGCCCTTACGACTCTCCAACTCCTCCGCCACCCGGCGGATCACGCTATCCCAATCGCCACGGTGCGGTTGTCGGAAAATTTTCATGCCGGGATACCAGGGAGAATCTTCCCTGTCCAGCATCCAGCGCCACTCGCTGGCAAAGCGGTTGAGAAGCCAGACAGGCTTCCCCAACGCCCCCGCCAGATGGGCCATTGCCGTATCCACGGAGATCACCAGATCCAGTTCGGCCACCAGTGCCGCCGTATCCAGCAAATCCGGACATTCATCCATCCAGTCGACAATGTCCCAGCCAACCCCCGCCAGTTCATCTCTCCCCTCTTCCCGCTGCAGGCTCACGAAACAAATCCCCTCAATCCTCATCAAGGGAGCAAAGGTTCTCAAGGGGACAGTGCGGGAGGAGTCGTCCTGATTCAGGTAGCAACCGGCCCAGGCCAGCCCCACTTTCACCCCCTCCAGAGCGCCCAGCCGGCTGCGCCAGAACCCCCTCGTTCCTGCCGGAGTCCTGAGATAGGGAACCGTACGGGGAATCGAATCCATACGGCTTCCCAGAAGATGCGGCAGACTCATGATAGGGCAATGGAGGTCCAATTTCCCCGGATGTTGAACCTCTTCCAGCAGCACAACATCATCCACACCGGGGGCGCCCCCCATGACCCGGAGTAACTCCGGACGATGGCAGCAGACCGACAGCCGCTGCAGCTGCCGATCCTTGAGCAGAGGCAGGTAACGCATCATCATGAGGTTGTCGCCGAGCCCCTGCTCGGTGATCACCAGCAACGAGCGCCCGGCCAGCGACTCCCCCCGCCAGCGTCCACAGGGAGGAAACCGGCCAAGAACGAGCTCTTGATACTTTTTCCCCGTCCCCACCGCAAAACGGATCTCGTTACGGGCAAAACCTTCCTCGTAGTTTCCCTGCAACAGTTGCAGCAGGGAAAGGTTATGGTCGGCTTCCACGAAACCGGGATTCAGGGCGAGGGCTTCCCGGTAAGCGGCTTCCGCTTCCTTCGCTTGCCCGAGCCCTCGCAACGTGGAGCCGAGATTCCCATAGATATCTCCGGACGGCCTGAGGGCGACGGCCTGCCGGTAAAGCGCCACCGCCTCTTCCTCCCTCCCCACCCCTCTCAGCATGGCCCCGAGATTGTTGCAGGCCTCGACGCCCCGGGGGTTGAACAGGATGGCTCTTCGGTAGGATGTTTCCGCCTCTCCGTAACGACCGCTCTCCGCCAGGAGAGTACCCAGGTTGTAGTGGGCATCGGCGTAACCGGGCATGAGGGCCAGCGCCCGCCGGTACTGAGTTTCCGCCTCGTCCCGATGACCGGCGGCCTGATGAGCGACCCCCAGGTTGTTGAAAACCGCCGGCTCCTGATCGTTGATCAGTAGCGACCTCTCCATGAGATGGATGGCCTCATTCAACCGTCCCCGTTGCCGGTTCAACACCCCCAGGAGGTGCCAGGCATCAAAACAGTCCGGGGCGACGGCCAACAATTGCAGGTAGAGAACTTCCGCTTCAGCCAGCTCACCTGCCCGATGATGCGTCAGAGCCGACGCCATCATCGGGGATAGTTCCGACTGCCGATGATCCATTGCGATTTATCCGGGATATCTGGAGGGGAAAAAGGTGGGACGACGTTCAGGAATCCTTCTTCCTGCCAAAGAGAGGGACAACCTTTCCCCCCTTGCCCTGGGGCGACTCTTTGCGGGGTGGAGCGGGGGGTGCTTCTTCTTTTTCCGGGCAGACAATCTTCTCCAGCTGGATGGGGGTTCCTCCCATGGTGTACTGAGCCCCTTCGATCTGACTCTCGTCCAGTATCCAGTGATAGACCTGGAGCGGCATGGTAAGAACCAGCAACTTCACCTGCCACCAACCCGGCTTGAAGTCGGGGGAGATATCCTCAATCCGGGCGAAAAATCCGGGACTATTGTCCACATGAACCAGCACCAGGTCATTGATTTCAGTTGCCATAGTTGCTACCTCCGTCGGTGGTGGGTGTCAGAACCGGGACGCCGTCCCGATCACTTCGCTCCATCTCAAGAAAAAAACTCTCCGCTAGACGCCCCCCGAACCGTGCTGCGATCCTCCGGCGGAGGTGGCGCAGCTCCTCCTCCATCCGGGCAAGCCTGGTGAGCTCTTCCTCGGGGAGTCGCTCCGCAATGAGTTGACAGATGAAGATGACGCAAGTGAATGGTCGTCGGGACGGGACGATACGGCAGCCGGAACTCCCCAGAAACGGGCAGGCGGCGGTGGCGAAGTCAGGTTCCACGGGGGACTCTGCTACGGCGACGCAGACCAGAAGATCCAGGAAGGTCGGGTGATATCTCCCCACCCGGCAGCAGGCCCCGTTGCAGACGGTGCAGAGCGCCGAGCCGTCGGCCCCGTCGGAGAGGAGTACGATCTCTTCCTTGAGCCGCCCCATCTCCGCCAGCAAGGGTACAAGTTCGGCACGCGCCACCGGGGGAAGGGCAGAGAACTCCGCTCCCAGCCGCGCCACCCCCCTGTCCCAGAGTGCCGCGTCAGACTCATTTTTCTGCTGCTGGATCTTTACGCTATGAGTCAAAAGAGATCTACCGGAGACGTATCGTGTAGGTTGGCGATGAACGGCCTCATCGTGAACCCCAACGGTGCATTGTTGGGGTTCGCGATAAACCTGCTCACCCCAACCTACGAGTTACGTCCAGATCGTTCAGGATGACAATCTGTTTCGTCGAATCAAAAATTGGCTGGAGCAGCCCATAAGCCGGGTCCTGTTCCCGACGCACGTTACCCCGCGTCGAGTAATGGTCATTCATCTAGGACTGCCGTTACCGGCAGCCTCAAGCGGCCAACCCGGAAGCACGGGCGGGACACCCTTAACGCTTCCCTATGAGGCCTTGCTCCTGGTGGGGTTTACCTGGCATCCGCTGTCACCAGCAGATCCGGTGAGCTCTTACCTCACCCTTTCACCCTTACCCGCCTTCGCAAAAAGCTTCGGCGGGCGGACTTCTCTCTGTGGCACTATCCCTGGGGTCGCCCCCGCTGGACGTTATCCAGCACCATACCCTGTGGAGCCCGGACTTTCCTCCCCCCGCAAGCGGGCGGCGACCATCCGTGCTGCTCCAGCCAAACCGTAAAACCTAGGCGGCCGTCTCCGCCGCCCGGATAAAGAGCATCCTCTGACAATGCGGGCAGACGATCAACTCCAGCCCTTTGTACAGGTTGTTATACATCTGGGGGGGGATCTGCATATTGCAACCGAGACAGCTTCCGTCGCGCGCCTCAACCACGGCAATCCCCTGCCGTTTCTCCCTGAGCATCTGGTAGCGGTTGAGCAGGGGAGGGGTAAGGCCGGCGGTGGTCTCCTCCCTACGGGACTGATCACCGGCAATCACTGCCTCGAGTTTGTCCAGCTTTTCCTGAACTTCCCCCTTGCGCAGGCCGATGTTCCCGGTGAGAAGCGCCAGATTCTGCTCCCCTTCGGCGATTTTCCCCTGCAGAAGTTCAGCCTCACCGATTTTTACGATCATCCGCTCTTCCAGCTCGGTTTTGACCTTTTTCGCGGTGGAGACCTCCTTCAAGACGGCCTGATACTCCTTCTGAGTCTTGATATCGTGGAGACGGGCCTCCGACCGGACGATATTGTCCCCTTCCGTAGCCAGAGTCTTGTCGTTCTCCTCTTTCTCTCCCTGGAGAGCGGCCAACTCCTCCCTGAGGGTATCCAGGGAGAGTCGCGACTCCTGGATCTCCCTGTCCAGATCGGCCAACTGCTGGAGGAGGAGATCCTTCTCCGCCTGCCGGCCGTCAATCTTCAAATCGATACACTGCAACTCCTCCAACAACTTCACCTTGACTTGCACTACACACCTCCTCGTGCGGATTCCTCCACGACAGTTCCGTGGCCGGCGCCGCCGCGCCTCTTGTAAACAGCATTTACCGCTTTCAGGCCGCCGCCGTCACGACCTGGAAAGGGTCCAACTCGTCACGACAGCAGAGCAGCTCCACCTCGTACCTCCGGCGGCGGCAGTCACTGCCGATTCTCTCCGCCAACCCTTGGGCTGCGATGATTTCAGTACCGAAGTGGCCGGCGTCCACCAGCGCCAGCCCGATCTCCTCGGCAGTTCGGGCATCGTGATACTTGACGTCACCGGTGACCAGCAGATCGGCGCCACGGCGTTTCGCCTCATGAATAAAGGACGCACCGCCACCGCTACAGAGAGCCACGGTCCGGACCGGCAGGGTGGGGTCTCCCACGTACCTGACCAGTGACGTGCCGAGACGCCGGCAAATGTAAACAGCATACTCCGCCAGGGTCACCGGCTTCTCCAGCGTACCGATCCGGCCAAGGCCGAATCCCTTCCCCTTGTTGAGGAGGGGGTAGAGGTCAAAGGCCGGCTCTTCGTAGGGGTGAGCAGCCCTCAGTGCCTCGGTGGCCTTTCCCAGATCGGCGGCATGCAGGAGAACCTCGATGCGCACCTCCGGAACGGACTCCCGTACCCCCTGTTCCCCTCGAAAGGGGTTGGCCCCCTCCAGAGGAAGAAACGTCCCCGTCCCGTCAACCCGGAATGAGGAGTCCCGATAGTTACCCATGACCCCGCTGAACCGGAACAGCGCCTCCATAACCTGCGACTCGAACCCCTTGGGGACAAAGACCGCCAGCTTGACCAGCTCTTCCCGTACCCTCTCCGCCAGCGGCGAGCAGGAACCGACCCCGATCCGCTCCGCCAGGAGGTCGTTGAGTCCCCCCACGGCACTGTCGTAATTTGTATGGAGCGATATGACGGCCAGATTGTTCCGAATGGCACGAAAAATTCGGGCGGTTACCGGATCGGCGGCGGAAAGCCGGGAAAGCGGTTTAAAGATGAAGGGGTGATGGGTAACGAGAAGTTGACATCCGTTGGCGATGGCGGCTTCCACCGCACTGCCTCCCGGATCCAACGCCGTCATGATTCGCGACACGGGCGCCGCCGGGTCTCCCACCTGCAACCCCACGGCATCCCACTCTTCAGCAAGGTTCTGTGGGGCAATTTTATTAATGATTCCGACGATATCAGACAGTCTGGGAATCGTCATGCCTGCTCAAAAGAAAAGAGTGCACCCTGTCGGTATGCACTCTTTTTCCCCACTTCATGGGAATCGGTTCTGCTTCGTGTTGGCGTTAAATGCATCCCCGCGACATCCCATGAAAAATGGTGGGCCCACCAGGATTCGAACCTGGGACCGACCGGTTATGAGCCGGTAGCTCTAGCCAGCTGAGCTATAGGCCCTCAAAAGAGAATCTCATCGTACGCATTCCCGGGGGGGGTGTCAAGAAAAAACCCGGCAGAAGCTCCCCCCCTGGAGGAAAAAGCACCGGCAACCGATTGCGTTTGGACCTTTCCTGCGTGTATACTCCCACACAAAGGAGATTTTCATGATATCTGGACGGGCGGACATTCTTATCATCGGAGCAGGAATCATCGGGCTAACCCTGGCACGGGAACTGGTGAAGGGGGGACACGGGGATATCCTTGTTCTGGAGAAGGAACCGGAACCGGGGAGGCACGCCTCGGGACGCAACAGCGGAGTCCTCCACGCCGGGATCTACTATGCGCCGGACAGCCTCAAGGCCGGTTCCTGTCTCAACGGAAACAGGTTGATGAAGGAGTATTGCCGGGAACAGGGACTGCCGCTGAAAGAGAACGGCAAGGTCATCGTAGCCCGAAACGAGGGAGAACTCCCCGTACTGGACGAACTACACCGTCGGGCCACGTCCAACGGCGCGCGGGTGGAGCTCATCGACGAGCAGCAGCTTGCCGAGATCGAACCCAACGCCAGGACCGTGGGGAAGGCGCTGTGGTCACATGATACCGCCGTGGTGGACCCTAAAATCATCATGAAGAGTCTCCGCAGGGAATTGGAGGGTACGGGACGGGTCCGGATCCTCTGCGACTGCACGTTGACCGGACTCAAGGGAAGCAATACCGCGGTGACGACCCGAGGGGAAATCGTTTTCCGGCGCTTCATCAATGCTGCAGGAGCACACTGCGACAAGGTGGCGGCCCTCTTCGGCGTGGGGAAACAGTACCGGCTCATCCCCTTCAAGGGGCTCTATCGGATACTCCGTCCCCAGACCCCCTGGACGGTGAACGGTAACATCTATCCGGTCCCGGACATCCGTAACCCCTTCCTGGGGGTACATTTCACCCGGAGCGTGAGTGGGGAGGTCTACCTGGGGCCCACCGCCATCCCGGCTTTCGGACGGGAGAACTACGGTCTATTCTCGGGCATCGACCGCGACGCCTTCCGGATTGCGCTGGAGGATGCGGAGCTTTTCTGCGTGAATCCCCAGTTCCGGAGCGTAGCCCTCACCGAGCCGAAGAAATATTTCCCGTCATACTTCTTTCACGACGCAGCCAGGCTCGTCAAGGAGCTTGCCCCCGGCGACATCGCTCCCTCCGGCAAGGTAGGGATCCGACCTCAGTTGGTGGACTGGGGTAGAAAAGAGCTGGTCATGGACTTCATGGTACAGGCTGACGGTGACTCCCTCCACATCCTCAATCCCATCTCTCCCGCCTTCACCAGTTCCATGGACCTGGCGCAGAAGATGGTGGCGGAGCACTTTCGCTGACGATCATGCTGCCTATTTATTGTGCAATTTGCCGGTCAAAACCTGCAACCAATGAGCTATGAAGCTTTTCCCGGAGTTTTCCACAGAGTTATCCACATCCCCGGTGAAAACGGCGCACAACTGTCAGTCAAACCCGAAATAGTTACATAATAACAGCGAGTTGCGATTACCGGCCATTCTTCGGGAAGTGTTGATAACCCGCCGAAAAACAGGAGGTTATCAACTTTTGTGGCAGGAGTTGTCCGTCAACGTAAAAAATCCGTTGTGGCGTTGAAACCTTCTCTCATTCCCTCCCTAAAGTATGCTAAGGTGTGGCACTTTCACCTACCATGAGGCCTTCATGAAATACAAAGCTGCGACACCGGGAAAATGTCATCCCCTGGGCGCAACGGTGACCCCCGACGGGGTCAACTTCGCCATCTTTTCCCGAAACGCCACCGCCATGGAACTCCTCCTTTTCCAGAGCGCCGACGCTCCGGCTCCCCATCGAATCGTCCGCCTCCATCCCCGATTCAACCGGACCTGCGACTACTGGCACGTCTTCATTCCCGACGCTCGTGCGGGGCAGATCTATGCCTTCCGGGCCGACGGCCCCTTCGCCCCCGAGCAGGGACACCGCTTCGACCGGAGCAAGGTGCTCCTGGACCCCTACGGCCGGGGGGTGGCGGTCCCCAGCAGCTACAACCGTGAGGCTGCCAGCCTGCCGGGGGACAATGCCCCCTTTGCCCTCAAGAGCATCGTCATCGACCGCCGCGGCTACGACTGGGAGGACGACACCCCGCTCCGCCACCCCGTCTCCCAGACGGTCATCTATGAAATGCATCTGGCCGGGTTCACCAAGAACCCCAACTCGGGTGTTCCAGCGGAAAAGCGCGGCACCTATGCGGGGCTGGTGCAGAAGATCCCCTACCTGCAAGAACTGGGGATCACCGCAGTGGAACTCCTTCCCATCTTCGCCTACGACCCGGAGGACGCCCCCCTGGGGCGTCTCAATTACTGGGGATACTGCCCCATCTCCTTCTTCGCCCCCCACGTGGGGTACAGTTCCCGGAAGGATCCGCTGGGACCGATTGAAGAATTCCGCGACATGATCAAGGCATTTCACCGGGCGGGGATCGAGGTCTTCCTGGATGTGGTCTTCAACCACACCGCCGAGGGAAACCACGAGGGGCCTACGCTGAGCTTCAAGGGGCTGGAAAACAGCGTCTACTATATTCCGGAAGCCGACCGCTCCTGCTACGCCAACTACACGGGGACCGGAAACACCCTCAATGCCAACCACCCCACCGTCCGCCGGATGATCGTGGACAGTCTGCGCTACTGGGTGGAAGAGATGCATGTGGACGGCTTCCGCTTCGACCTGGCCTCCATCCTCTCCCGGGACGAGAACGGCCACCCCATGAGCAATCCCCCCGTCCTCTGGGACATCGACACCGATCCGGTCCTGGCCGGCACCAAGCTCATCGCCGAGGCGTGGGATGCGGGGGGGCTCTACCAGGTGGGCTCATTCATCGGCAATACCTGGAAAGAGTGGAACGGCCGGTTCCGGGACGACGTCCGGAGCTTTCTCAAGGGGGAAGAGTCCACCGTCCGTCCCCTCTCTTGGCGACTTCTGGGGAGTCCCGACCTTTACAGCCACGAGGAACGGGAGCCGGAACAGAGCATTAACTTCGTCACCTGCCACGACGGCTTTTCCCTCAATGACATGGTTTCGTATAACTTCAAACACAACGAAGCCAACGGAGAAGGAAACCGGGACGGCACGGATGACAACCGGAGCTGGAATTGCGGGGTGGAGGGACCGACGGATGATCCGGGGGTGGAGGCGCTCCGCGAGAGCGGGGATGGCGCCGGTGGATCGACACATCCCGGCCGTCACCCGACGACATCTGTGACTGGCGGGAAGCGCCGGCCTTTACCGGCACAACCTGCACGGTGCCTCCTCGTACCATCGTGGCGCTGGTATCGCTCTTACCGGTGACACAGGGGAAGAAAAAACCGACCAGGAAGAAGGCGTAGGTTGGGGTGAGGCACGAACCCCAACGGTGTACACACAAGGATCGCCCCTACAGCTCCCCACATTATCCCGTGGGTGTAATCTTGTTTTCGCCCGATTTTTAATTTTCCGTCCTCAATTCTCCATTTTCAATTTTCTTCTGACGAGCCCAACTACCCCCAACGAAATACAGAGCAGGGCGTAGGTGGAGGGCTCGGGGACGACAGCGGGGCCGAAGGAAGTGAGCTGCATCGGCTCGCCTATGCCGGTTTTTGGTAATTGGTAGTGGGATCGTAGAGGTAACGACCCGGAGTGGACAGCAGTGACATCTCCAGGCCGATGGTTCCATGAGCCGTGGCCGTGCCGCCGGCAGCCCCCAGCGGGACAAAGGTGAAGTCAAAGTACTTGACGGAGGCGGCAGCCGGAGCTGCTGCGAACAGAATGGTCATGAGGCCGGCAATAAGGGTGCGTTTCATTACGGTGTTTCCTCCTTGGTTGAACTAAGATCTAAAATCCAAGTTCTAAGTTCTATGTTCTATGTTCTAAGTTCTATGTTCTAAGTTCTATGTTCTAAGTTCTATGTTCTAAGTTCTATGTTCTATGTTCAGGGTTCAAGGTTCAGGGTTCAAAGCTTATATTCACCTTTCACCTTTCACTCTTCACCCTTCACATGGTTTATTGTGACACCCCGCTCAGGCCCAGCGTCCCGGTGGAGCTGCCGCCGTTGGCGCTGTAGCCGATGGCGACACTGAATTTAAGCGTCTTCAGCTTGGGTGAATTGCACGTGCTGAAGTCGACAGTAACGCTCCCTGTGGCCGAATTACCGGGGGCAATATCGCTCATGCTTACCGGGAAGACCGTGGTGGCCGTCGGCTTGCAAGATCCGCTGTAAGAAAGGGTCACCCCGGTAAGCTGTGCCGCGCTGACGGTAGCCCCCCCGGTATTAGTGATAATCACCGGCCAGGTTCTGCTCCCGCCGGGGTTTCCGGTGGCAGCGCCGATGACAGCGCTCAAAGAGACCGTCTTGGCCTGGAACGTGGCGGTCACGCTGTTCGGTCCGTTCATGGCAACAGTGGTGGAGTTGCCGGCCGGGTTGAGGATCGGCCCGCTACCGCTGGTCAGGTTCCACGTGGTAAAGGCGTAACCGCTCCCGGCGGTGACGACGACGGCATAGGTCTTGGTGTCGGTAAAGGTCAGGGGTTGGCTGAAGGCCCCGACTGCAACCGCAGGGGAGTAACTCTGGCCATCATGGACGACGGTGACGGTGACCGTATCCGTGGAATCCACCGTGCCGGTAACGGTCAGCCCCGGCGCGGTGGCGTCCAGGGTAACCGTCCGGTTGTTGGTGGCGGTTTGGTTGGCTGCGTCGGTGGCCATAGTGGTGAGGAGGTTGGCCCCCGGCACGAGGAGGTACGCGGCGGAGAAGGTGTTGTCATCGGCCAGGGTCTGGGGCGCTCCGTTGAGCGTGAGGGAGGTAATAGCGCCGTTGCCGCTGGCGGCGCTGCCGCTGAGGTTGAGGACGCTCTCCGTGGTGACCGCGCCGTTGGCCAGGGTGGAGACCGCCAGAGTCGGTTTACCAAAGGAGGTCACCGTAAGGGTCCGGTTCACCTCGGGGGCTGCCAGCCAGACGCCGTCCCCGGTCTGGGAGGCGGTAATGGTAACCACGCCGGCCTTATGGAGGGTAGCGGTACTCCCGCTGATGCTGACCACGCTGCTGTCGGAACTGGCAAAGGTCACGGCCAGGCCGCTGGTAGCGGTGGCGGCGAGGGTAAAGGGGGCGCTCCCCAAGGCCTTGGGTGTCAGGGGGGCAAAGGTGAGGGTCTGGGGTGTGCCGCTGTTCACATTGATAGCGACATTCCTGGTGGCGGTGGTATACAACGTTGCATCGCTGGGGGTGAAGGTGACGCTGAGACTCTGCCCGGCGCCAACACCAAGGACCGTGCCGAAGTCCGGTGTATAGGCAAAGGTCCCGGCTACGTCAGCCGTGCTGGCAGTGATGACCGTTTCCCCCGCGCCGACGATGGCGACGGTAACGCCGCTGACTGTGGCCACTGCCTGATTAGAGCTACTAAATGCCACAGGGTTGCCGGAGCCGCCACCGGTGGCTATCAGGTCGAAGGGGGCATCGCCGTAAGTTTTTGCTTCCAGCGGGTTGAAGATTACGTTTTGACTCCCCATGCCTACCGCCAGAGTCCCCGGAATGAAGCTGAAGCTGTAGTTGGCCGCCGCGAGGGTCCCCGTGGCCGGGGTGATAGGATAGCTGCCGGTGGGGCTGGCATTGGCTGCGGTGGTGGTAATGAGCGGAGCGCCGCTCAGCGCACCGGCGTTCTCTCCGTTAACAAAACCGGGGTAGGTGGCGGTAAACACCGGGTTGGCGACGCCTGCAGCCCGGCTCTTGTTAACGGCAATGACGGAGAGATTCGCCTTGGCTACCGTCAGAGCGAGCGTGGCCGAGGCGGCATTGTAGTTGGCGCTCCCCGCCTGGGTAGCGGTAATGGTGGCCGTGCCGGCGCCGACGCTATGGATCAGGCCGCCGGCGGTGATAGTAGCGACCATGGCGTTGTCACTGCCATAGGTTACCACCAGCCCCGACGAGGCGGCGGCGCCGGGGCCAAAATCAGCGTTACCATAAGTTCTGGCAGCGGCCGGAGACGCGAAAGAGACCGTCTGGTTAGCCTTGGCGATGGTCAGAACGCCACTGACCGTCCCGCTGTAGGCGGTGTCGTTGATGACGGCGCTGACAGTGTAGCTGCCGACGCCGGTGGGGCTGTCCACCGGGTTGCTGTTCGAGTAGGCATAGCTGAAAACCACGGTGAGGCCGGTGGGGTTGGTGGTCGCCGTGGCGGCCTGTGCCGAACCGTCGTAGGTCCGGTTTAGACTGGCTGCGTCCAGGGTCACCGTGGCAGCCGCCTTTTCCACGGTCAGAACGCCGTTGACATAGACAAAGGTGTAATTGGCGGCAAAGAGATTCCCGGCGGCGGTCGTGATAGGATAACTCCCTGAGACGCTGGCAGTGTCGGCGAAAGCGCTGACCGCCGGAGCGCCGGAGAGTTTGGTCTGGTCGTCGCCGGTGGCAAAGCCGCTGTAAGAGAACGTCAGCGCCGGGTTAACCGCGCCATAGGTCCGGCTCTTGTTGTCGGCGGAGACCGTCATGCTCTTCGGCGCCACAGTAAGGAGCTGCTGGGTCGATGCCGGTGCATAGTAATTATTACCGGCTTGGCTGACGGTGATAAACGTCTGCCCCGCGCCCACAAGGGTAAGAGTAGAACCGCTGACCGAGGCCACTGCCGGGTCGGAACTGCTGTAGCTGAGCGGGTTGCCTGAGCCGCCGCCGGTGGCGCCGGGATCGTAGGGCTCGTCACCGTAGGTTTTGGACGCAATCCCGGCAAAGGAAATATTCTGTAGCGCCAGATCAACCGCCAGGGTGCCGGGGGCGAAGAAGAAGTCGTAATTGTCTGCCGCCACTGTCCCCAGCGCCGGAGTGATGGGATAAGCGCCAGTGGGACTGCCGCTGCCGGCGGTGGTGGTGATGACCGGCGCTCCGCTCAGGATGGTTGTATCCTCACCATTGACAAAGCCGCTGTAGGTAGCCGTAAAGACCGGATCAGGCTCGCCGTAATGGCGTTCGTAACTTTCGGCGGTCACCAGCAGCGGCGCTTTTTTGACCGTCAGGGTCTGTTGAGCCGAGACGGCGGCATAGCCTGGGCTTGCTTGCTGACTGGCGGTGATGACGGTCTCACCAGCGCCAATGATAGTGACCGTGGCATCAACCACGACGGCCACTGCCGGGTTGGAGCTGCTGTAGGTGATCGTCATGCTCGGCGCCCCGCCGGTGGCGGCCACGGTGAAGGGGGCCGCTCCGTAAGTTTTCGCCGGGAGGGGGTTGAAGGCGAGGCTGGGGGCTTGAGCGTCGATGGCCAGGGTCCCGGTGACAAAGGTAAAGCTATAGTTAGCGGCGGTCAGAGTTCCCTGGACCGGGGTGATGACATAACTCCCCGAGGGGCTGTCGGTGGTGGCGTCGGTGGAGTAACTCGGGGCGCCGCTCAGGACGGTGGCGCTCTCGCCGGTGACGAACCCGCTGTAGGTGGCCGTGAAGGCCGGGTTGGCTGCGCCGTAGGCCCGGCTCTTGTTGTCGGCGGTGACGGTGAGGGGGGCCGTGGCCACGGTCAGGGTCATGGTAGACACTGCCGCAGGTCAGGCCTGTCATGGTCGCCGACACCGCAGAATTATTGGCGCTTCCCGCCAGCGGGCTCTGGCCGGCGCTGACCGTGTTGCCGTATGAGATGGTGGAGCCATACTCGAAGGTTACCGTAGCGGCGCCGCCGTTGGCGCTGACCGTGCCGTTGAAAGTCCTGCCGCCGACCGTGACCGTGGCCGCTCCGGTGGTGACTGAGGGTGCGCAGGGAGCGGTGGTGAAGGTCGAGGAATCCGCACTGAGTGACCCGCTGCTGTTGACGGCGGTTGGTTTGAATGTATAGCGCGTGTTGCAGGTCAGCCCGGTGATGGCGGCTGACGCCGTGGCGTTGGTCGCGGTGGCTGCCAGCGGGCTCTGGTCGGCGTCAACCGTGCTGTTAAGGGAACCAACGCCATAGACAAAACCAACGGTCGTTGCCGCGCCGTTAGCATTGAATGTGCCGGTCAGGGTCGCGGATGTGGCGGTGATAGCGGTGGCATTATATGAACTGACAGTTGGTGCGGAGATGCTTTCTCCCAATCGCTTCACTGTTGCCTTGTTGCCGTTACTGCTATCTATATAAGCCACAAAAGTGGTGCCATCCGGTGCAAAGGATAATGAGGTGAAAGCAGATACATCAGTCGAAATACCGGCGTTGCCGACCGTGAGCCACCCCGGCTTTTCGTAACCTGCTGCCACCGTGGTGGTGAAACTTGCGCTGGTTGGGGGCGCCAGAGTGCCGTTTTTATCGGCGGTGAAACAGACGGTGTAGGGGGTGTTTTCTTTCAGGTTACGAACGGTATAACTGGCCGGGATGTTGGCGGTAAGCGGGAGCGAACCGAAGCGTGGTGCTGCCTTGGGTGCGGCATCCTGTCCGGGCCTTGGTCTGTATCGCAGTCCCGCAGGTGGCGGTGGCGCCGGGAAGCAGAGTGAAGTAGCCGGTTGCGGTGAAGTCCGATTGGAAGGTAAAGGTGGCCATACCTACCGCCGCACTGACCGTGGGAGTCGTAATGACCGGTGGGCAGGCGGTGCCGGTTTTGAAGACCATATTTGCGCCATTGGTTGTTCCGATGCTGTTGGTCGCCACCACCCGGTAATTGTAGGTGACACCGCCGCAGTTCAGGCCGGTGAGGTTGACCGCCGCCGCCTTGCTTCCGGCATTGGCGGTAATGCTGCCGTTGGTGGTGGCTGCAACCGCTGTGCCGTAACCGGTGGTAAGACCGTACTCAAAAGTAACGGTGGTAGCCGCGCCGTTATCGTTCACCGTACCGTTCAGCGTGGCGGTGGTGCCTGCGATGTTGGTCCCGGCAACAGTGGTGGCGCCCGGCGCCTTGCTGACCGCCACGGAAGCCGCTGCCGCCAGTGATTTGAGTGTGCCGCCGACAATGGCTTTCTGGGTGGCGCTAACGGTTTTAGCACCGGTGGCGGCGACAACAGTGGCGTTGTTCCAGGTAATGGTGGCGCTTTCCCCACCGGCCAGCGTTACCCCGGTTACCTTGATCACGCCGTTGGCGAGGGAGGCTGTGCCGACGTTGCTGGTGACACTGCCGACTGTTCCCAGCGAGGAAACGGTAATATCGATCTCCCCGCCACCCATGCCGCCGATCGCTGCGGTGTAGGTGAAGGTAAAGGTCTGGCCGGTAGCTCCAGCGATGGCCGTTTGCGGTGACACCGTCAAGGCGCCGCCGCCGTCAACACCGGCGCGGATAACATTAATGGTGTAGGTTTTGACCGTGACCCCGTCCTGAGCGGTGACCACCACCGGGATGCTGTTCAGACCAGGGGTAAGGCTGATCGCCGCCGAAACAACGCCGCTGCTCTGCGCGATGCCGTTGACTTTCAGCGTGGCGGTGGCGTCGGCGACTATGGGGGTGATGGTGGCCGAAGTGACCGTGCTTGCGACCACGGCGCTGTAGGTGGTGGTTGTGCCGCTGAAGATTGGGGTCAACGTTAGCGCCGTTGCGCCGGCGGTGGCGGCCAGAGAGCTGAGCGTTGCATTTTCGGAATTGAACGTGACCGTGATGGTGCGGCTAGCGTTATTCGTTCAATCACTCACTTGCACCGTGAAGGTCTCCGTACCGCCAAAGTTGGCGGCCGGCTGATAGGTGATGCTGCCGCCCGGGGTGATGTCGGCGCTGCCGGTGCTCGCCGTGGCGTTGGTGAAGACCAGAGCGCCGCCGTTTGATGGGGGCATGGCCTGCGACCAGGTAATTGTTTTACCGGTTTCCAGATCAGCGGCGTGCAGAAGAGCGCTGACGTCAACCGCTGCTGCGCTCTTGTTGATCTGTATGGCTGTCGTGGCGCCGGCAAAATAGAGCGGCCCCAAGGAAAGTCTGCCAATTCCCTTATTTTGAGTGTACCAGAGACTATTATCCGGCCCGTTTGTAATGGAACCGGGACGTAAACCTAATGGAAGACCGTATTCTGTGACAACACCGGCAGTGGTAATCTTTCCGATCTGGAAGGCATTGGTTTCGGTAAACCAAAGGTTGCCATCTGGACCGGTGGTAATGCCACCAAACCTGGAATCATGGTAGCGTGCGGAAATGAATCCGTCTATCCGTAGAACTACGGATTTTGGGAGAACTATCCCGGTCGAGAGGACATTTTTCAGAACGTCATTGGCGAAAGCAGGCGCGAACAGCGGGAGAAAGGCGGCAGGTGTGGTAATGGCGGTGGCGGTATTATTTGAAGGCGCAGGTTGGGGTGAGACACGAACCTCATCGGGGGAAATGTGGAATTTACCGTGGGGGCATCAAACACGAATCGGGCGATCACAAGGATCGCCCCTGATATGGTTTCATGTCCCTTCGCTTTTCAATTTCCGCCTTCACTCTTCAACCTTCCCCCTTCACCATTTTCCTTCTCGCATATCCCACCGTCACCAAGCCGATGCAGAACAAGGCATAGGTCGACGGTTCCGGGACGGCGGATGCGGTGACGGAAACGGAGGCCAGGGCATCCTGGCCATTGAATTGTCCCGTCAGTCTACCCTGTCCCTGGTACGTCATTTCACTGTCATACAGTTCGTAATCCAGATACATCTTGCCGTTTACCGAACCGCCAACCGGCGCGCCGGCGTTGATGGCGAAGCTTGCCAGACCGTCCCCGGGAAAACTGCCGGTGTACGTGACCCCGGTAGCCAGGGTAATACCGACGCCGGGGTAGTTGTGGGAAAGGAGGGGTCAGCCCTTGAAAGCGGAAAGGAGCGGAAAGGAGGGGTCAGCCCTTGAGGGAAAGGAGGGGTCAGCCCTTGAAAGGGGATACCAATTTATTCGGTTTACGGTCGCGGGACAGGGAAGATAGTGCGCAAAAAAAAGTGTTACCGTGTACTACGCCTCCTTCACCCGATACAGCCCGTGATGCGCCTCGGTGTCGGACCGGTGCTCTGCCAGATCATCTGCAACAGCGTCAATCTTGCGGCCAAGGTTATGCTCCACAGCGTCGATTCTGTTATTCAACCGCGCCTCAACAGTATCGATCTTGGCGTTCATAGTATCGATCTTGGCGTTTAACCTTGCCTCCACATCGTCTATTTTGTTGTTCAAAACCTCAAACTTAAAGTCAACCAGTGCGAATTTTTCTGCAGTGTCCTGCCGTGAGTTCATAATCTCCTGATGCAGAGAGGAATGGCCTTCCAGCACCAAGGTAAACTTGCTGTTCATTTCTTCCAACAATATTTCCAGATGATCTCGTTGCATGGACACCTCCATAGTGCGCCTTTGTTACCGACACCAGCAAACTCCGCAGCATCGTGCCTGTCATCTTCACAAGATCAATAAAAGATATTCCTCTCGCAATTTATACCATAATTTTTAACGGAATCGAAAATTCATTTTAGAGGAGACTCCAATCTCTTGCGGCATAGGTTGCAGGGGCGTCCAATTGACCTGTCCCCGTTGCGGTGTAGGTTACTCGTCACCGAGGATAGAGCAGTCCAGGTAATACCGTCCGGACTGCTCATCACCTGGTTGCCCGCGCCGACCTGAGCCACCGCCACGAACGTGTTATTGCCATAGGTGACGGACATCCAACCGAGATCATGCGAATACGTCACGCTGGTCCAGTCGATACCCGCCTGGGTGGCTCCGGCAGGGACGACGGCAAACATCACCAGCAGGGCCAGCAACAGGGCATTCGCTACAATCGCTGTGATGGTGTGATAAAAGTCTCGACTCATACCTGATTCTCGGTTGATGTCAGACGATCCCAGTAGCGGTCAAGGATATCCGCGCTGGAGGTAAGCAGGCCGAACGGGGTCCGAAATTCATGGGAGACCATTCGGATAAATCTGTTCTTTGCCTGCGTTGCCGCCTGAAGCTCCTCTTTTTGCAGGAGTAACAGCTCCTGCTGTTGTTTCCGCCGGGTGATGTCGGTTATGGAAAAAACCGCATGGCGTTGAGACCTCTCGGAAAAAATCGATCTCCCCTCCACCCAGACCCAGAACCGCTCGCCGGTGGGACGTATGGCCTGAATCTCGCCACTGAACCGGTTGTGCCGTTTGATTTCATCGTAGATCATGCTGCCATAACGGTCATACTCGGTTTCACCTTCATAGAGGCACTGGACGTTTCTGCCGATCAGTGTTCCTGGAGCATGGCCGAACATCTGCTCC
Source organism: uncultured Geobacteraceae bacterium (assembly GCA_903902345.1). Taxonomy (GTDB): domain Bacteria; phylum Desulfobacterota; class Desulfuromonadia; order Geobacterales; family CAIOGM01; genus CAIOGM01. The sequence goes on from CAIUUR010000125.1 coordinate 43,092, forward strand.
AGCGAGGGATTGCACCGTTCGACAACCCGATCCCGCACTATGGCGAGCCCGGTTGGGAGAGTCTCCAGGATAGCCTGCTGTTCCCGCAGAGATTCATGAAGCTCACGATCACTGTTTTCCTTGGCCAGCAGCAGCATGCTGAAGCCGCTGATCAGCATCATGTAGTAGACCGTCGGCAGCATGACCTGGCCGATGACGGCCCCGAAACCGGAAAATGAGTGTTCCGGCACGAGCAGTATCCAGAGACTGCGGGTAAGAAAGACCCCGGCCACCAGCAGAAAACTGTAGCCGAGTACGGCGCGCAACAACGATTTCCTGTCGGCGGAACGGAGCAGCGCCCAGCCGGGCAGACCGTAAAAGAGAGTGTGAATCAGGAAGTTGAGCGACAACCTCAGAGGAGGAAGCAGCAGGAGCATCAGGAAACAGGCGGTGAAGATGCCGCCGGTGACGGAGAGGTGCAGGCGGCTGCTGACGGTGCGTCCGGTGATGCAAAAGACCGCCCAGCTTTCATAGGCGCAGCCCACCAGCAACAGCACGTCGGCTGCAAGATTCAGGGGGGATGGCGAACTGATATCGCAGGAGTACAGAATCAGCGATCCGGTCCCCTGGAGGAATTTTGCGGTAATCCAGAACGGAATCCGGCGTGACGGCTCTTTGCCATACTGGAAGAGAATCAGCAGGAAGCCGAAGACATACGAGCCGAACGCGAGCGTCAGTATGAGGGTGTTGGCATCCATGGGTGTCGTTTCAAACATCTGAACACGGTATAAACATGGGCTGACAAAACGGGCGATCACAAGGATCGCCCCTCCCCCCCACATTATCCCGTGGGGGGTAATCTTGTTTTCGCCCGGTTTGTACTCGCCCAACAAATCACTTGATCGTAGCGTTGTGCAGGTTCAAGCCGAATGGTTCTATGGTTGTTATGTTCGGCATAAACCTCGCTAAACCTTGGCGAGTATCCCTGCGATCTCTTCGGCAAAAAGCTCCCGCTGCCACTGTCGAGGGATGACATCAGCAACTTCGGCGCCCGCCGGCATCTCGATCAGCGCCTCCAGGAGAGCATTGTTGGCCAGGAGCCCCGGCTCCATGGCGAGTTTCCCGGCCTTCTCTTCCCGCCACCCCTTGAGGCTCTTCAGACGATTATCCTTCTGCGGATCCCGCGGCGACCGGGGGACGAAGGGGAACCGGGGGAGCTGGGCTCCCGGGACGGCGCACCCCCTCTCCACAGCCTTCAGCAGGGCGGAGCCGAACCTCTGTACGAGTTTTTCGGAAAGACCCGGGATACCCGCAAGGTCCCCCACTGACCGGGGGCGTCGGGCCGCCAGTTCCGTCAGGGCTTCGTTACCGATGACCTTGAAAGGGGGACGATCCAACCGGCAGGCCTGTTCATCCCGGAACCGGAGCAACTCCTCCAGCACCGCCAGAGTCCGCTGTTCCATCTTGGCCGCCCCTTTGAACCGGACGAAGAGCGGAACGTCCTCTCTCCCAACGACCCTCACCCGCTGAAGCACGGCGCACTCTTCTTCCACCCAGGCCAGGCGCCCCTTCTCCCGCAGTTCCTCCGACAGCTGCCCATAAAAGCGGATGAGCAGGGTGGTATCCTCCACCGCGTAAGCCAGCATCTCCGGACTTAAGGGGCGCTGACTCCAATCAGCCTTCTGGAACTGCTTGTCCAGCTCCACGCCGAACCGCTTTTTCAGGGCTGCCGCCAACCCCACCTCTTTCTCGCCGAGAAACTGGCAGGCAATCATGGTATCAAAGAGATTTTCCACCTCTATGCCGAAATCACGATGGAGAGACCGCATATCGTAGTCGGCGCCGTGGAAGATCTTGCGGATCTTCGGGTCAGCCATGACCGGGGCCAGGGGGGAAAGATCGGTAACGGCCAGAGGGTCTACC
>CAIUUR010000126.1 GCA_903902345.1 uncultured Geobacteraceae bacterium
GGAAACCGGGACGGCACGGATGACAACCGGAGCTGGAATTGCGGGGTGGAGGGACCGACGGATGATCCAGGGGTGGAGGCGCTCCGGGAGCGGCAGATCCGGAATTTCCTGACCCTCAACCTGCTGGCGCTGGGGGCGCCCATGCTCCTCATGGGGGACGAGTGTCGTCACACTCAGGGGGGGAATAACAACGTCTACTGTCAGGACAACGGATCGAGCTGGTTCGACTGGGAGCTGGTGGAACGGAACAAAGGGCTCCACCGGTTCGTACGGGAACTGATCAAACGCCGACTCCAGCGGGACTCGTCCCCGGACACCCAAGGATTAAGTCTCAATTCCCTCCTGCGCCGTTCCCGCATCGACTGGCACGGCGTCAAGCTGAACGAGCCCGACTGGGCGGCCTGCTCCCACAGCATCGCCGTCACCGTCCGGGGACTCCGGGGAAGTTTCGCCGTGCACCTCATGATCAACGCCTGGTGGGGGGAGCTTCGCTTCCAACTCCCGCGGCGCTCGGGAGAGCGGGGATGGCGCCGGTGGATCGACACATCCCGGCCGTCACCGGAAGATATCTGGGAATGGCGGGATGCCCCCCCCTTCACCGAAACAACCTGCAACGTCCCCCCCCGTGCCATCGTGGCGCTGGTCTCCCTGGCAACAAAGAGGAAACGGGGAAAAAGAGGCGCGGAGGGATAACATTCGGGAACGTCCTTTACCGCGCTTGAACAATTCCTCCCTACGACTTCCTCCCCAGGCACAAACGATTCCTTATAAACCACCACCGGAGAAAGGGGGGACGATTGTCCTTGTAGAACTGCAGATACTTGGCGGCATAGCGGCGGCGAGACGTTATCAGGGAGACGAGAAAGAGCCCGACGGTAGCCAGGGTCCCGATGATGGCAAGAAAAAGCAGGATTCTCGGTGACATGGGTGCTCCGGAGCCCCCAACAGGCGGAAGAGATTATGTCCCTCGCTCCGTGCGGGAGAGGGGGAAAGGTAGGGGCAATCCATGAATTGCCCCTACCCGGCGCATTGCAACGATTCAACAGCTCTACGCTTCTCCAGTTCTCCCCATCCTCTTCCGCGCATACCCCACAACACCCAACGAAATACAGAGCAGCGCGTAGGTGGAGGGTTCGGGGATGATTTCAACTTCAACGCCATGAACGGACAACACAAATGCGCCGTTAGCGGCGCTGTTGTCATAACGTTGGCCGCCGACAACATGATATTCACCAACAACGCCGCTTGTGTAAAGCATACTGTCCACGGACGCCCAGCGATTCACACTGCTGTTATCGTTGGTGAGACCAACCCAGTAGCGGGTGTTGGCTGCGAGCTCGTACGACGGATGCCAATGAATGGTCCCGTTGGTATAGGGAGAATTATAGTTGTAGTAACTATCCACAGCGGTTCCGATGGAACCGATGAGCAGACCCGGAGAGGTCCCATTGTCGGCGTACAGGTTCGCCTGAAAAGAACCGGTCCTTGGCGTGGACGGAGTGGGAGACAGGAAGAGCACAACATCAGTCAGGCTGAACGCCGAACTACCGGTGCTGAATGATGCGTAGAGATTATTGGTAACAGGAACGAAAGTTAAACCGCCCGGCGATGATGAGCTATCATACGGATCGGCATAGATCGGTGACGCCGTAGCGCTGCCGCCGAACGACCCGGCCAGAAACAGCGCCATTACCAGAGTACGGAAAACTTTCATAACTTCTTCTCCTTTTTTGGGTGTAGCAGTGCTTTGCAGCCGTGCGTGACAAGGGTATACGCTCACGGAAAGCCCGAAGCCGACCACGTGATTGCCGCAATGATACCACCGAAAACGCCGTTAAAATGTTACGAATTGTTACAATTGAACTCAGAATGCAATACACTCAAAAGGAGAGGTCAACGTGCGGTGAGGGGGGAGGTGAAAAGAAAACCCGTTCCGTAGAGTGTCTGGAGCGGAAATGGGTCGAAGGTGAGTGTCTCGACCTTTTTACGGAGTCGGGCGATGATCACATCCAGGGAGCGGGAGGTGTACTCATCATTACGACCATAGATGCCACAGACTGCGTCGTCTCGGGTCAGGGGGCGGGGGACAGCCCCGGCCAGCAGGGAAAAGAACTGAAATTCCTTGGCGGTAAGCCGGAGGGATTCGTAGCCGGGTATCACTACCTGGCAGGCGATAAGGTCAAGTATCCAGGTGTCGGACGCCGGTGTTCCGCAGGGTAGCGGCGCGGACATCGCAGGGGACAATGCTTCCCGCAGAGAGGTAATATCGGTAAGAACGCCGGCGCCACGTCGGGCCCTGCCGGCGGCGTCACGACCCAGGAACGTTCCCAGGAGATGAACCCATTTATACTCCCCCTCCTTGCAGCGAACCCGATGCACCCTGTTGCTGAACGAAACGCCCGCGTTGATATCGGCCCTCACAGCGGCCTCGATGTCGGCCCGTTCCTCGGGATGCAGCATCCCATGCCACTGGTCGATGGGCAACCAGTTGGCGATTTCATGGTCTGCATAGCCGAGCAACCGCTTCCAGGAATTAGAGAAGTGGATCATTCCGGTTTCGACATTGTAGTACAGCATGATGACGCCGACCTGGTCCAACGCCTTCCAGCGCTCTTCGTACTCCCGGACCTGCAGTTCCGCAGCAACTCGTGCGGAAATGTTGATCAGATATCCTTCCAGGCAAGCGATGCCATTGTCAGCCCCGGAAATTTTCCTCCCCTTCATCAGAACGGTAATGAGCGCGCCATCCTTGCGCCGCATCGGCACCTCTTCATGAAGCCAGCCGCCCCGGGCAAGCATGGCGCTAACTATCTCCGCCCGGCGATGCGGTTCTGCGTAGATCTGGCTTCCCAGATCGGTGACGGACTCCACCAGTTCCTCCGGTGAGGCATAACCCAGCATGGCGGCCATGGCCGGGTTCGCCCGGAGCAACCGTCCTTCCGTCGTGGAGTAAAAGATCCCCAGCGGAGCGTCAGCGAAGAGGTCGCCACGATCCGGGTGGGTGTCGGTAGTTCGATACAGGTGGTCGGCAGGAGGCATGAATGATCTCTCGGAACACGTTGCCGGACCAGTCAATTCTCGGGACTTAAGAGGCGCTGACTCCAATCAGCCTTCTGGAACTGCTTGTCCAGCTCCACGCCGAACCGCTTTTTCAGGGCTGCCGCCAACCCCACCTCTTTCTCGCCGAGAAACTGGCAGGCAATCATGGTATCGAAGAGATTTTCCACCTCTATGCCGAAATCACGATGGAGAGACCGCATATCGTAGTCGGCGCCGTGGAAGATCTTGCGGATCTTCGGGTCAGCCATGACCGGGGCCAGGGGGGAAAGATCGGTAACGGCCAGAGGGTCTACC
>CAIUUR010000127.1 GCA_903902345.1 uncultured Geobacteraceae bacterium
CCTATTCATTGGCAAAATGGACAGCTCAAACGCTTCTATTCCGTGCGCTTGGGGAAAATGCTGCAACCAAATCCTGCAAACCCACAAGATGAGCTTGTACATTACGTGAGGGCTGCAAACATTACGTGGGCAGGCCCTGATATTTCCGACATTAAGATGATGTGGGCGTCTTCTTCAGAAATAGATAATAATCAACTCGAAGCAGGTGACCTTCTTGTAAGTGAAGGTGGCGATGTTGGCCGTTCTTGTCTATGGAGTGTTGAAATTCCTCGCTGTATTTTTCAAAACGCGATTAACCGAATTCGACCACGTAATGAAAATTCTACAAAATTCCTTCGATATGTAATGGAGGCAGTTAAGGGCTCTGGCTGGATAGACACTATTTGCAATAAGGCCACCATTGCGCATTTTACTGCGGAAAAGACCAATGAATTAGATATACCTATTCCAACTCCTTTTCACCAACGCCGCATTGCCACCTACCTGGACGAACAGACCGCGAAGATCGACCATCTCATGGCGCTCCGACGGCGGCAGATGGAACTGTTGAAGGAACAACGCGCCGCTGCCATTCAACAGGCTGTCACCCGTGGCCTCAACCCCAACGCCCCCATGAAAGATTCCGGAAGTCCATTGTTTTCCGAAATCCCTATTACATGGTTATCTGTTAAGCTCAAATATCTAGGAAAAGTTGTCTCCGGCTTCGCCTTTGACAGCAAAGATTTCACCGACTCAGGTATAAGGGTCATTAAAATAGCCAATATTCAAACAATGCGATTGGATTGGGAGGATGAGTCATTTTTGCCTGAGACGTATTTGCAAAAATACTCGAATTTTATAGTTTCTACGGGTGATCTCGTTTTCGCTCTGACACGTCCTGTCATATCAACAGGGCTTAAGGCTGCTATCGCTGATATCAATAAAGAACAAGTACTTCTTAATCAACGAAATGCAGTACTCAAACCAAACAATAAAGTGAAGTGCGAATTTCTTTATTATGCAGTTTTCAGCCAATATTTCGTTACTGATTTCGTAAGTCGAATAGATGAAACAGGGCAACAACCTAATATTTCACCGATTGAAATTAGCAATATACCAATAGCCTTACCCCCCCTATCGGTACAAGAGGAAATTGTTGAAAGTATCCGTTGTGAAGAGGTACGAATCAACAACCTGATTGCCTCCTACGCTCGCCAACTAACCATCCTCGCCGAATACCGCGCCGCACTTATTCATGAATGCGTTACCGGCCAGCGACAGGTGCCGGACATAGACCCCAGCCTCACCCCGGCCCACCTTCGCCTACGCTCAGGACAAGTCTCCCTTAGAGCAAAGGAAACAAATGAAGAGGGAGTCGCCCATGCCCTTTGACCCGCAGAAGCCCTATAACGACCTTCCCCTGTTGCCGCCACCGGGAGAACTGGAAACCAAGGCCGTCCTGAAGAAGGCCATCAGCGCCAACAAAGCTCTGGCCGAGTTGAAAGGAGCGGGAGAACTGATTCCCGACCAGACTCTGCTCATTCAGGCCATCGGCTTACAAGAGGCAAAACTCTCGTCTGAAATCGAAAATATCGTCACCACCAACGACGAACTGTACCGCGCCTTTGCCGACGACGGACAGCGAACCAACCCCCATACCAAAGAGGTGCTTCGCTATAAGGATGCCCTGTGGCACGGCTACCGGTCCATCAAGTTCGATAATCGTCCCTTGACCACCGTCCTGTTCGAGGAACTGTTTCAGATAATCAAGGAGACTACCGCCGGGGTGCGCCGGACGCCGGGAACCAAGCTGGCCAATCCCATGGGGGAGATCATCTATACCCCCCCTGAAGGGGAATCGGTCATCCGGGACAAGCTGGCCAACCTGGAAACCTTTCTCTACGCTCAAGACGATCTTGATCCGTTGATAAAGCTGGCAATCATGCACTACCAGTTCGAGGCCATTCACCCCTTCACCGACGGCAACGGCAGAACAGGGCGAATTCTGAACATCCTTTACCTCATCGAGTCGGGCCTGCTGGAAATCCCGGTTCTTTATCTGAGCCAGTACATTATCAACAACAAGAACAGCTACTACTCCGGTCTGAAACGTATCACCGAAGAGCACGCCTGGGAGTCGTGGATTCTCTACATCCTCGACGCAATTGAACAGACCGCGCAGTCAACCCGCAAACGTATCCTGACCATCCGTAACCTGATGAACGAAAGCATTGAACAGGTGAAGCGGGAATTACCCAAGGTCTACACGAAAGATTTGCTGGAACTCCTCTTCCGGCAACCGTACTGCAAAATTCGTTTCCTGGAGGAAGCAGGAATCGCCCAACGTCAGACAGCATCCACCTATTTGCGTGAACTGGAACGAATAGGCCTGCTGCATGGCGTCAAGGCAGGTCGGGAATATTACTATATCAATCTGAAGTTGCTGGATATTCTGGTGAAGTAACCGGTTGAGGATGTCGCGCCTGTCAAGGTTTATGATATGTACAGGCTATCGACATGATAAAGCGATATGTCGAAAATTATCAAAAAAATCGACATATTCTGACAACGTGTCGATGCCGACGACATGTTGTCAGAATATGGGTATAAAACTGAAAAATTCACCCATATCGTCATGACATGGGTATGCCATACACATATCCCCCAAAGGATAACCATCAATGACTGAACGCCTTGACACCAGCATCATCTCGGAGAAGTCCGCCGAGGAGGGAATCGTTGCCAGCCTCTCCTTGAGCCCCTTTTACCGGGAGCGGCAATACAGCGCATTTGACGCCGCCACCCTGCTGGACGTGGCGGAGAGCGCCGCTTTTATCAAGGCGACTCAGCCCAAGGAGTGGGCCAAGCTGAGCAAACAGTTTCCCGGTGAAGAGGAAACCGCCCTGGCCAGCCATCTTACGACCCTCATTCAGAAACGTGGCACCCTGGATGTGCTCCGAAACGGCGTCTCTTTCAATGGAATCAACCTTCATCTTGCCTATTTCCGCCCGGCGGCCCAAGGAAATCCGAAACATCAGGCGTCCTACGAGGGAAACCGCTTCAGCGTCATGCGTCAGCTCCACTTCTCCACGAGAACGCCCGACCAGTCCGTTGATATCGTCCTACTCCTGAATGGCCTCCCCATCGTATCCCTGGAGCTGAAGAATCATTTCACCGGTCAAAACGTGCGACATGCCATGGCTCAGTATCGTCGCCGCGACCGGA
>CAIUUR010000128.1 GCA_903902345.1 uncultured Geobacteraceae bacterium
AGTCCATTCAGGGTTTTTCGAATACACCAAGATATGGTCATGATCTGTAGAAAACTGCCTTGCCGAGTTACGAGGGGAATCAGCCTTTTCCCATATTACGTTACCGACGAAGTTTCCTGCGCCGAATATTTCATCCAACACTAACCGTAGATTGGCAACCTCGATATCATCAATCGACACCCAGATACTTCCGTCCGCCGCCAGTAACTTATGCAGCAGCTTCAGTCGCGGATACATCATGCAGAGCCATTTGTCGTGACGGGTGAGATCTTCACCCTCCTTGCCGACAACCTGTTGCAGCCATTTTTGAATGCGCGGTTCGTTGACGTTATCGTTGTAAACCCATCCTTCATTGCCGGTGTTGTACGGTGGGTCAATATAGATGCACTTCACTCGACCCTCGAATTCAGGCAGCAGGGCCTTCAATGCTTCCAGGTTGTCACCATGAATGATGCGATTACCGGTGGAGTTGTCAGGTGTACCTTTCGGAGCATTATGGATATACTCCTGTTGCAGGATCTTGAAGGGAACCTCGTGGTGATGTTTGACGACCTTTTCTTTTCCAATCCAGTGTAGCGTTGGCATTCCGTTTTTACCTGATCCTTCAGTAGTTCCACTTCAAAACAACATTTCACGTTGGGGTTCGTGCGGCTCCAACCTACGTGTCGACACAAAAAAACAACGGGTTTGATTTCCGATAGCCACGATATACCTAGCAGAAACAGACGGTAAATGCTATCGAAACAACGAGCAAACGGAACATCCGATTGTAGGTTGGGGTGAACAGCTTCATCGTGAACCCCAACGTGGTATCGTTGGCGTTCGTGCCTCACCCCAACCTACGTGCCGCGAACCATAACGAATGAATAAGGGGAGCCTGGTGTCAGGCTTCCATGTTGCCAAGATGAAGCATTTCGGGGAAAGTCATGGGGACGTGGGGGTGGAAGGGGTTGAGCGGAGAGGGGCGGACCCTGCGAGGAGAAACCCCCAGAAATCATCCGTCTGAGCTCGCCACGCATGAAATCAAGGGGGTTCCGCTTCGTTGTGTCACAGATACACGATGTCGTCGGGGAGGTCGGTGAGCCTAATGTCGCTAAGCGTGCTTCGCGGCGCTCTTTGCGGTTTTGATCAATAAGCGCAAGGCATTGTTTACCGATTTGGCGTCAGGGAACGCTGCTGCGACGTCGTCTTCCAGTTTCACTATGTTGACCCCCTGCCGATAGCGCTCGGCATACTTGCCCCGTACCCCACCCGCCATGGATGCAAAATCATATTCCGGTTCCAATTCATCCTGCGCGGTTTTCTTCATAAAATATCCGCTCCTTTCGTGTCGCCTCTCGTGCGGAGATAATCCGGGTCTTATCTTCACGATCCGTATGAGAGACAACGAGAATTTTTGCCGTCTCCGAACGGCCAATTATAAGAAAACGCTCTTCATTTTCACGTTTTCAGAAGACGGGCATTACAGGTAAACGATGTCGTCGGGGAGGTCGGTGAGTTTGATCCCTCCACCGTCGCTGACAGCATAGGTGTTCTCGATGCCGATGACCCCCTGGCCGGGGATGACGAACTTGGGTTCGATGGCGATGGTCTGTCCCGCCTGGAGCGGCGCCTTGAAGCCCTGGGCCAGCACCGGGTACTCGTCCAGTTCCAGCCCGACGCCGTGCCCCACGAACTTGGCGTTCTCTCCCGGCGCCCCCATGTAACAGCTTTCCAGGCCTGCTGCTCCGGCCATCTCCAGTGATGTGAAAAAAAGTTCCTCACAGATCGCCCCCGGTTTCAGATTTTCCACCAGCTGCTGCTGAATGGCCAGGGCCGTAGTGAAGGCGTGGAGGAGCTCGTCGCTGAGGGTCCCCAGGCAGAAGATCCGGGTAATATCAACGATGTAGCCGTTGCTGATTCCGGCGTAATCCAGGATGATGGGGGAGTTGAGAGGAATCTCGGTGCGGGAGGCGCCGTGGGGGGAGGCGCTGGAGAGTCCCAGGCCGGTGACCGCGCCGTCGAAGAAGCCGGGCTCGCCGGCGGTGAGGGAAGAGACGGCCAGCCCCATGAACAGCTCCTGATTGAAGGCGCGCATCCGGACGTACCCTTCGTTTCCGGCCTTCCGGAGGCGGCACTCGAATTCAGCGGAGAGGTCCAACTCCCGCATGCCGGGTTTCAGAAATTCAGGGACCTGTCGAAAAATATCGCATACCATCTCCCCGCTGGCTTTCATCCTGGCCAGTTCCCAGGTCGACTTGACCGAGCGGAGTTCCCGGTTGATTCCGGAGATGTCCACAAATTCCCGTCCGGGAAGCGCCTTGGCGTAGAAGTTGTACTGGGCCACGGGGACCACGTCGAAGGTGATGCCGATCTTTTTGACTCCCTCGGCGAAAAGGGAGGGAAGCTCCTTGCTGGAGGGGAAGGGACGGGTATCTTCGATCATGCTCTCCTTCAGCGCACGGCTGAGGCTCTTGCGGACGAGGAGAAACGGGTTTCCCGTGGCCGGTATCCAGAGGGTAGAATTCTGGCGGGTTCCGGTGAAGTAGTAGATGTCGATGGGGAAGATGAGTAGCGCCCCGTCGATCCCCCCGCTCTGCAGCTGCTGTTGCAGCCTGATGATCCGCTGATTGCATTCCGTTTTCGTCAACATAAAACCTCCAAAAGCTGTCCGCAGATTACGCAGATGAACGCAGAAAAAGCAGTGAAGAACATCTTTATATACCGCTTACGTCTCTGTCAATTATTTTGAGAACACAGTTATATAAAAACCGGTAAGGTGGGAGTGAGGTTCCCGGGCGGTTACCGAAGCATTTGACAAAACCATCAGGGAGGCATAAGGTGGCGTCTTTAATTTACGTAAAGGGAAGGTTATGACCGAGGGTACGTCATCCGACGGGAGATGAAACCATGACCAAGACCATCTACGCCTACCACAACGGCACACTGACCAAGGATGAAGCGTCGGTCGTCAGCGAGTTCCCGCTGAAACTCACCGTGAACGGCCGGGAGTTGGCAACCCTCATCGCCTCACCCCATGATCTCCGGTTTCTCGTGGCCGGGTTTCTCCGGGCGAACGGTTTTGTCCGGAGCGTCACCGATTTTGAAATGCTCAGCGTCTGCCCGGACATGAGTATGGCCAACGTCAGGGTGAAGGGGGAGATCCCGGAGAAGTTGAAACCGGTCCTGACCAGCGGTTGCGGCACGGGAATTACCTTTACTCTCCCCGGCAGCGACATGCCCCATGGGAGTGCACTCCCGGAAGTCCGGAGCGTCAGACCTGCCGATCTCTTTGCCCTCATGGAGGAACTGGCCCGCAGGGCGGAGCAGTACCGGACCCACGGCGGCATTCATTCGGCGGCAGTGGGGGAAGGGGGGACCATCACTCTTTATGCTGAGGATCTGGGGCGGCACAACACGGTGGACCGGCTGGCCGGGGAGGCGTTGCTCAAGGAGATAAACCTGACGGGACTGACCCTGGTGACATCGGGACGGATCTCCAGCGAGATGGTGGCCAAGGCCGCAACCCTGGGGATCGGGGTTCTTGTCTCCCGGACCTCCCCCACCGACATGGCGGTGCGGTTGGCGGAGGAGCAGGGGATCATGCTGGTCGGCTATCTTCGCGGCGGCAGGTTTGTCGTTTACTGTCATCATGAGTTGCTTGACTGTTCCATCGTGGTCTGATTTTTTCGCCCAGGATCTGGGACAGCTGAAAACAAGAATCGGTGCAGCCCTGGAGATCTGTTAGATAACAATATCGTAGTGCCATAACGGCTCAAGGCAGTTTGAAGCTTGTGAGGGATGAAAACAGGGGAGAATACTGATGAATATTCACGAATACCAGGCAAAGGCGATTCTCAGGAAATTCGGCGTTCCGGTTCCCGACGGACATATCTGTTATAACGGCGCCAGCGCCCGGGAGTGGGCCAAGCGTCTCGGAGAGGGGCCCTGGGTGGTGAAGGCCCAGATTCATGCCGGCGGACGGGGGAAGGGGGGCGGGGTCAAACTGGCCCGCAGCGCCGACGAAGTGCGCGATATCGCCCGGGAGATGCTGGGGATGACACTGCGCACCCATCAGACCGGTCCCGAAGGGAAGCTCGTCACCCGGGTCCTGGTGGAAAACGGCTGTAATATCGGCAGGGAACTGTACGTCAGTCTCCTGGTGGACCGGGCGACCTCCAAGGTCACGGTCATGGCCTCCACCGAAGGGGGGATGGACATCGAGGAGGTTGCCGCCGCAACTCCGGAGAAGATCTTCCGGGAAGCTGTTGATCCGGTGGTGGGGCTCTCTTCCTTTCAGTGCCGCAATCTCGCCTTCAGCCTGGGGCTGACGGGGAAGCAGGCGGCCAGGGCGGGGAGCCTGCTGCAAGGGCTCTACAACACCTTCATCGCCTGTGACTGCTCTCTTCTGGAGATCAACCCTCTGGTGGTCACCAGGGAGGGGGAGCTCCTGGCCCTGGATGCCAAGTTCGGCTTTGACGACAATGCCATGTTCCGCCATCTCCAGATTGCCGATATGCGTGATTTTGACGAAGAAGACCCCAGCGAGGTTGAGGCGTCACAGCACGACCTTTCCTACGTCTCCCTCTCCGGCAACATCGGCTGTTTGGTGAACGGGGCCGGTCTTGCCATGGCCACCATGGATATCATCAAGTTTTCCGGGGGAGAGCCGGCCAACTTCCTGGACGTGGGGGGCGGGGCAACCATCGAACGGGTTACCGAGGCCTTCAAGATCATCCTCTCCGACAAAAACGTGAAGGGGATCCTGGTGAACATCTTCGGCGGGATCATGAAGTGTGATGTCATCGCCACCGGAGTCATCGAGGCGGCCCGTCAGGTCTCCCTGCAGGTGCCGCTGGTGGTCCGTCTGGAAGGGACCAACGTGGATAAAGGAAAGGAGCTGTTGGCGTCCAGCGGGCTGAATATCATCGCCGCCGACGGCATGGCCGATGCGGCGCACAAAATCGTCCAGGCCGTGGCAGCCCTGTGTGAGGTGAAACAATGAGCATTCTGATCAACAAAGATACGAAGGTCATCACCCAGGGACTGGGGGCCACCGGCCTCTTTCACGCCAATGGCGCCCGGGAGTACGGCACCCTGATGGTGGGGGGGGTGACCCCCGGCAAGGGGGGGAGCGTCATTGACGGTTTTCCCGTTTACGACACGGTGAGGGGTGCAGTGGCCAACACCGGCGCCACCGCATCGGTCATCTATGTTCCCCCCCCCTTCGCCGCCGATGCCATCATGGAGGCGGTGGACGCCGGTATCGGATTGGTCATCTGCATCACCGAGGGGATTCCGGTGCTGGACATGGTGAAGGTCAAGCAGTTCATGCGGGGGAAGGGGAGTCGCCTCATCGGGCCCAACTGTCCCGGAGTCATCACCCCCGGGGAGTGCAAGATCGGCATCATGCCCGGCTACATCCACCGGCCGGGGAAGGTGGGGGTCGTCTCCCGCAGCGGCACCCTCACCTACGAAGCGGTCTGGCAGCTCACCGGTTATGGCCTCGGTCAGTCCACCTGCGTGGGGATCGGCGGCGACCCGGTGAACGGCACCAATCATCTGGAGGTGCTCCGGATGTTTGAGGAAGATCCGGATACGGAAGCGGTGATCATGATCGGGGAGATCGGCGGGAGCTCGGAGGAAGAGGGGGCGTATTTCGTCCGGGATCATATGACCAAACCGGTGGCGGCGTACATCGCCGGCATTACCGCCCCTCCGGGGAAGCGGATGGGGCACGCGGGGGCGATCATCTCCGGCGGGAAGGGGACTGCGGCGGAGAAGGTGGCGGTGCTGGAGGAGTGCGGTATCAGCGTGGCGGCCAGTCCCGCCGAAATGGCCCAGGCTCTGCTGAAAATCTATCATCCCACGTGATGGCGCGGCATCTCCATGCCCCGGGACTGTAGCCCGAAGCGCCGGCGTCGGCTGATCTTCCTGGTGCTGGCCCTCATGTACGTCCTGGCTTATTTTTACCGGGTCTCACTGGCGGTGGTGGCCCAGGACATATCCCGTGAGCTGGGGCTTAATCCCCGACAACTGGGTTCCCTCTCCGGGATACTCTTCTTCGTCTACGCCCTGGCTCAGATCCCCCTGGGGCCGATGATCGACCGGTTGGGCAGCAGAGTCGTCATCGGTGGGAGCGGCATCCTGACCACGGCCGGCGGGATTCTCTTCTCCCAGGCCCAGAGCCTGACGACTGCCATGGCCGCGCGGATAATGATCGGAGTGGGGACCGCTTCGGTGCTCATGGCTACCTTCACCCTCTTCGGCCATTGGTATACCCGGCAGGAGTTCGGCCGGATGTCCGGGCTCATGGTCGCGGTGGGGAATCTGGGAAATATCTCCGCCACCGCCCCCCTTGCCCTTGCCGTGGCTGCCATGGGGTGGCGGAGTTCGTTTCTGATCATCGGCGCCCTGCAGGGGGTGGCGACCTCGCTGGTTTTCCTGACGGTGCAGGATCGGCCGACGACAACCGACTCCTCCGCTGAAGTTTTCGCTCCCCGACGGGGGGAGATGCTGGCGGCCTGGAGGGAGATCTTCGGCTCCAGGGACTTCTGGTTACTGGGGTGGATCGCCTTCTTCTGGTACGGCAATTATCTGGCGGTACAGGGGTTGTGGGGGGGGCCCTATCTGCAGGAACTGCTCTTCCTGCCGCGGGTATCAGCCGGTCGGGTGTTGATGTGCACCGCCATGGGATTCATCTTCGGGAGCATGGTCATCGATACGATGGCGCGGAGGGTTTTTCGTTCCTACAAGAAGACCTTCCTGGCAGGGCAGACTCTCTTCCTGCTCCTCATGACCGGATTTCTGGGGTGGATTGAGCTCA
This sequence comes from uncultured Geobacteraceae bacterium, assembly GCA_903902345.1. GTDB lineage: Bacteria > Desulfobacterota > Desulfuromonadia > Geobacterales > CAIOGM01 > CAIOGM01. Next base: position 6,806 of record CAIUUR010000128.1, read on the forward strand.
TCCCCCCGTCGCTCCTTGCCGTGGCGTTTTTCGCCCTGGGCCTGGCTGTCTCCAGCGGAGTAATGATCTATCCGATTATTCGGGGGATGTTTTCTCTCCGGATCACGGGGACGGCCCTCACCTCCCTGAATTTTTTCGTCCTCATGGGGGCGGCGTTGACCCAGCAGATCATGGGGGTGATCATCGGGAGCTTCAGGGACGGTGGCGGGAGCCCCACTGCGGCATTTCACGCCGCGTTCCTACTCCCTCTTGTCGGACTTGCCCTGGCCATGGTCGCCTATCTTTTCGCCCAGGACCATGGTCTCGGTTCATCCTGAACGGCGTTTTAACCACAGAGACACAGAGAACACAGAGATAAAGCATAGGAAAATCGTACGGTTATGTCGTCTCTGTTCTTGATCTTGGATTCATCCCTAAGGTGAACGTTTCTATTACGTTTTCTTCAATGATTTCTCTGTGTTCTCTGTGACTCTGTGCTGGACTGCTTTTGTTAGATTCGGAGCTGTTTCCACCCTCTTCCGCCATCTCGGCCATGGTTTCAATCTGACGGTAGGCGGCGGCAAAATCCAGCTGTTCCAGCGCCTCGGTCAGGTCGGAAGCGAGTGGGGCGAATTTTGTTCCGGCGACCAGTTCGGTAAGGGGCGGCAGCCGTTTCATGACCTTGAGATTGTTCCGGGCCGTCAGTCCCCCCAGTTCCCGCAGCAGGGTGGCGACTGCCCCCGTGTCGATGTTTTTCCGTTCCGGCGGAAGAGCGATCGTCACCGATCGTTCCAGCATCTCCGCTGCCGCGACGACCTCCGCCATTCCCTCCTCCAGTTCCGACAGTAATTGTCCGGCGATCCCGACTTCACCTTCCCGGCAGGCCGTTTCCAGTGAAGAGAGTGTAGCATACAGGCGACTGGCCGAGATATTTCCCGCGATTCCCCTGACGGCATGGGTCAGATCCCCGGCCTTCTCCAGGTCGGATTCCGCCAAGACGGAGCGAATCTCGCGGCCGGCGTGCCGTTTGTCGCGGGCGAAGCCGATGATGAGCCGCCGATAGAGGTCGCTGTTCCCTCCCAGGCGGGCTAGCCCCTCTGCCAGATTCAGACCCGGTAGGGAGATCGGGAAATCCGGCGATGGGGCTATGTTGCTCTCTTCAAGGGGCGGGGGGGGGGCACAGGGGGAGGGCTGACGGGTCCAGTTCTGGAGTGTCCGATAAAGAGTCCTGACGTCAATGGGCTTGGAGAGGTAGTCGTTCATCCCTGCCTCCAGGCATCTCCCCCGTTCATTCTCCATGGCATGGGCGGTCATGGCGATGATGGGGAGTTCGGCGGAGCTTCGCTGCGTGCGGATCTGCCGGGTGGCGGCGTAGCCGTCCATGACCGGCATCTGGAGGTCCATGAGGACAAGGTCGTACCGTTCCTCCTCCGCCATCCGGATGGCATCCAGTCCGTGGGGTGCGATAGTCACCAGAACTCCGGCGGCGGTGAGGAGTTCCCGTGCTACCTGCTGGTTCAGCGGCTGGTCTTCCACGACGAGAACCCTGATCCCCTCCAGTGCGGCGGAGTCCAGCTTTACCTGGACGGCATCGTTCGCCGCCGGAGCGGTTGGGGTGTAGCGTTGACTCCCGATGCCGAAGCGGGCGGTGAAGCTGAAGGTACTCCCCTCACTCGGGGTCCCCTGGGCGGTGATGGCGCCTCCCATGAGGGAGACCAGGCGGCGGCAGATACTGAGCCCCAGACCGGTCCCGCCGTACCGTCGGGTGATGGAACCGTCGGCCTGGGTGAAGGGCTGAAAGAGGAGGTTGAGCTGGTCGGGCGACAGCCCGATGCCGGTGTCACGGACCTCAAAACGAAGGATGACCTCGTCCCCCTCCGGTGGCTGGGTGACAGTAATACCAAGGAGAACCTCCCCCTCTTCCGTGAATTTGATGGCGTTACTGAGCAGGTTCTGCAGGACTTGCAGCAGTCGGTACGGGTCTCCCACCAGAGATTCCGGTACTCGGGGATCACGGGTGAAACGGAGCTCCAGACCTTTCTCCCTCACCTCCAGGGCAAAGAGAGCCGCCGCGCGCTCCAGCAGTTCCGACAGGGAGAATTCCGTCTGCTCCAGGATCAGCATCCCCGCCTCCACCTTGGAGAGGTCAAGAATGTCGTTGATGAGGCTGAGCAGGGCGCGCCCGGAACTCTCTATCTTTCCCAGGTAATCCCGTTGCTGCGGCGTAAGTTCCGTCTGGAGCGCCAGGTACCCCAGGCCGATGATGGCGTTCATGGGGGTCCGGATCTCGTGGCTCATGTTGGCCAGAAATTCGCTCTTGGCCCGGTTGGCGCTCTCGGCAGACTCCTTGGCCTGCCTGAGCTCGTCCTCCGCCTGCTTGCGACCGGTGACGTTCCGGTCGGCGCCCCGAAAGCCTGTCACCTCTCCCTCCTTGTTGACGATGGGATCGGCATTGCTCTCCAGATAGCGCAGGCTTCCGTCCTTGTGCCGCCACCGCAATAACCATCCTCGCCACCCCTGTTTTTCGGCAATCAGGCGCGATAATTGTTCCCTGACGGCAAGGCTGTCTTCCTGGTGGAGCAACTGGGCGAATTTCTTCTGAAGAAATTCTCCGATACTGTACCCCAGGATGTCGATGACCCGCGTATTTGTATAGACACACTTTCCCGTCAGGTCTATCTCCCAGATCCACTCCTGGGACATCTCCACGATGGAGCGGTACTTCTCGTCACTCTGTCGTTGGGCCTCCGTAAGGAGCTTGCTGTCGGTGATGTCCCTTGCAAAGCCGACGGTCCCCACCGCCTCCCCCTTGCCGTCGGTAATGGGCGCCTTGAAGATCTCCCGCCAGACCGGGTTTCGGGGGGTCCCCCGTTGCTCTTCATTGTGGAGGCAGACCAGGGAGGTCATGACCTGTCGGTCTTCCTCCAGGTGCCTCTCGGCCAGTTCTCGTGGCCAGGTCTCTCCCACGGTGAGACCGATGATCTCCTCCCGCTCTCTGCCGTTGAGCTCGGCAAAGTTCTGATTTACCATGAGATAGCGCCCTTCGACATTTTTCAGCCAGACCGCCATGGGCATATTGTCCAGGAGGGTCTGCATATGGCTCCGGGAGGTTGCCAGTTCCTGCTGGAGTTGCTCGTTCTCGGTAGCACGCCGGAGGAGCGTCTCGGCCAGGTTGTTTACTGCAACAGAGATTTCCGTCAGTTCATCGTTGCCGGTCGGGACGATTCTCGCGGCGTACTCTCCCTTCTCCATGACCTTGAGACCCTCGACCAGCGGGGTGATGGAGTTGGTGAGTATTTCGGCGATATGGTAACTGAGATAACTGACCACTATCCAGAAAAAGATGGCTGCCAGCACCGTGGTAACGACCAGCAGCCGGAAGGAGTCGCGGAGCTCAGACGCATCCATGGTTATTCGAACCTGACCCAGCGGGGACTCCTTCGTCGGCGGTACTATCCAGGAGTTCGCGGGCTCCTCTCCCCTGGGGGAGGCTACTACCGGAGCAACCCAACCGATTGAGGCATCAGTCGCCGGGGGTGACGGTTGTCCGGCCTGGACTATCACCACTCCCTGTGCATTGATGATGGCCACCCCGCTGACCCGGGAATGGCGGGTAGCAGCTACGGCAAGGCGGGCCAGGGCTTGCCGGTTGTCGGCGAAAAGGGGGATCCGGACGTCTTCAGCCAGGAACTCTGCTAGAATCCTGGCTTTTTCAGTGGTCCGCTGGCGATGGGCGCGCATCTCCCGGAAGGTATAGAAACCGCTGACAGTTACGGTGATAATCATGGTGAGGAGCGAAAAAGTCAGGAAGAGCCTGAAGCGGAGGCTATGACGGGTGAAGGACATGCTATTTGCCTTGATGTTTTCCATGGAATCGGTTAGAAAACGGCTGTTCGATCCTGCTGGGGGCTTGTACTGTCACCTACGTCGGCCCGGTGTAGCCGGCGGCGAACGTTCCGAGAAAAAGAATTATTACTAACAGTAGTGTTAGAGTTAGTCAAGCTAAGTTTGATTTCGTATGCCACCGATGGAGAGGATATGCCCGAATTGCCCGAAGTGGAAGTAACCCGGCGTGCCCTGGCCGAAGAGTTGACCGGGGACCGTCTCCAGGGGGTCGTCATCAGAACCCTGAAGCTCCGGCTTCCCATCCCTTCGGATCTTCCTGTCCTCCTGCAAGGACGGACGCTTCAGGAGGTGGGACGGCGGGGGAAATACCTTCTCTTTCGCCTTGATAATGGTTGGCTTATTATCCATCTGGGGATGACCGGGCATCTGAGAGTGCTCCCCGCAAGTATGGCGGCGGGAAAGCACGATCACCTCGATCTGCTCTTCGGGGGGGGGCGAATTCTCCGGTTCACTGATCCTCGGAAATTCGGCACGGTTCTCTGGAGCGGGGGGGAGCCGCACGCCCATCCGCTTCTGGCGGATATGGGGCCGGAACCGCTGGAGGAGGGGTTTGACGGGGAGTACCTCCATGCCCTGAGTCGTTCCCGCTCCGTGGCGGTAAAACAACTCATCATGAACTCCTCCGTCGTGGCGGGGGTGGGGAACATCTATGCCAACGAGTCCCTTTTTCGGTCGCGCCTGCGTCCGTCCCGCTCCCCCCATTCGCTTTCGCGGGAGGAGTGCGGGGCGCTGGCGGTGGCGATTCGAGAGGTGCTGGCCGAATCAATCCTGCAGGGGAGCACAATCATGAACTTCCGGGTGGCGGAGGAACCGCTCCGGTATCATCCGCTGGATTTCAGGGTCTACGGAAGGGGGGGGAAGCCCTGTTTCGACTGCGGGGGGATGTTGGAAGAGATCCGGTTGGGCAATCGCTCCACCGTGTTTTGTCCTCACTGTCAAAAGTGAGGAACTGCTCACACAAGGGCGTTCCGGCTGGAACGACGCGTCTATCAGCCTGTTTATGGCCTGTCATCCTTCACTACGTTCAGGATGACAGACCGTTGGTATGTTTATTGTCGCGGCTCACTTCAGTTGCGCTGAAATGAGGGGAAGTGCGAGAGGCTCTTAAGGGCGGTCAGGAGGTCGGTGCGTTCCTCGGCGGCATAGATCTTTTCCAGGTAGTTGAGGACCGTGGAAAAGAGTCCTGCCAACTCACGGCGGGATGCTCCAATGAACGCATCGGTCGGCTCTTCGGGAAGAAACTCGGCGACATAGAGTTCCTGGGCCTTTTCAAGATGCTCCCGCGCCCCCTTGATCTCGCCGCGGGTCATCTGCTTAATCCCGGCAACGGCGTTATCCCTGAAGATCCCGTTGTCGCAGGAAATCGCCTCAAAATTCAGGCGATAGGCGTCCCCCTGGGTGAGCACCGGGTTCAGACTCCGTGCCCCCTGAAACGACTTCCGGAGCCTGCTCAGGGTCGTCTTGAAGTTTTTTGACCCGCTCTCATGCTCGCAACCCGGCCAGAGGAGTTCCAGAAGCTGGTCACGATGCACCCACTGGTCTGAGGTTATGAGAAGATAACAAAAAAGGAGGCGAGCCTTCTGGCTCTCCCATGAAATGACCACCGGTGAATGGTGACGATAGACGGTTAAACCGCCGAAGGTGCGGATAAAGATCTTGTCCGGGCTGTGTGTTGATTTCACGATCGGTTCTCCAATAAATAGAATTGACAGGTCGTTGGGGAGTGACCGTACTTGTTGGCTAAGCAATAAGCGTGCCTGAACTCCACCTGCATGGTCGAAAATGCCGGTTTCGAGACGTGCGGGTCTGTTGCCTGACTGGAATAGTTCGTAACCTCTCAGATTTGTTGCTGTGCTCGATTTGTCATGACCATAGGGTAAACCCCAACATGAAACCGTCAAATGAAACGGAAACCCTTTTCCATTACAATATTATCACAGTTCCGAGGTGATAGATAGTGACTGTAAAAAAATCCGACAAGAAGTGTCAGGTTTCTTTACAGTTGTGCTTGCCGGTCACGATGTCCGGCGGGGGAGGGATACGGGGCGGATGGTATGAAGGAGCGAAGCGATGATGTCGGGAACGTGTGCAAAGATTGTCCCTGGTCGTACTATGAAGTCGCCTTTTCGGCCTGTTGCGCAGGAGTTGCGGAAACCTCCAGTGGCGAAGCCGTTCTGACCATGGCAGGTTGTTCAACTTGAACCGGTGTGATTCCCGCCATTGACAGATGGCTATCCCAGGGTTGTGGCGCGTCTGGCGTAGCGGAGTCCGGGGTGGGTGTCGGGGGGAGGGAAGAATCCAGCGATGCAGCGGAGTCCGACGGGATGGTCGTTGCCACCTGAGCCGATTCCGCCTTCACTGCCTGTTCCCGTGCTGCAACCTCTCTGGCGATCCGCTCCTTTTCGTCCAGGGCGCGGGCCTCTTCCTCCATCTTCCATTTGAAGTCATCCGTGGCTCGCTTGAATTCGGCCAGTGTTTTTCCCAGGGAGCGGGCAAGTTCCGGGAGCTTTGCCGGGCCGATGACGATGAGGGCGATCACGAAGATGATCATAAGTTCCGGCATTCCAATTCCGAACATAATGGACCTCACGGGGAGCAGCGACGATGATCGCTGTTGATTAATGACATGGATAGTGCGGGATGATAGAGGTTTTTCCCGAGGGTGTCAATATGAACCGAAAACGTAGAGTCGGTGACCGGTTACCCTCTGTCGGCGCTTTTTCTGGTATTTTATCGGAATTGCCGATACAATGAAGATGTTTTCAGCTGTTACCGGAGGAGTTTTCATGCACGAACTGATTGCCAGGTTGGTGGAAACCATCGGCGCCATGGGATATCCCGGCATTTTTCTTCTCATGGCCATGGAGAGTTCGGTCATCCCCATTCCCAGCGAGGTGGTGATGCCGCCGGCCGGATATCTGGCTCAGCAGGGGACCATGAACGTTTGGCTCGCCATTCTCTGGGGGACCATGGGAAGCCTTGTGGGGGCCTACCTTAACTATTTTGCGGCTCACTACCTGGGTCGCCCCCTGCTCCTGAAGTACGGGAAATATGTCTGGATCACCGAGGAAAAGTTCGCCAAGGTGGAGAGTTTTTTTCACCGTCATGGCGAGATATCCACCTTTATCGGGAGGCTTCTGCCGGTGGTCCGGCACCTCATCTCCCTCCCCGCCGGTCTGGCCGGGATGAATCATCTGAAATTTTCCACCTATACCCTCCTGGGGGCCGGGATATGGGTCTCCATTCTTACCTGGATCGGCTACATCATCGGTCGTAACCAGGAACTCATCGTGAAATATTCCCATCATGCACTGTTTGGCGTGGTCGTTTTCAGCATCATTCTTGTTTCTCTGTATGTATGGCGGCAGAAGAGGTTCGGCATCAGGGCTCCGTTGGCGCCCGGAGAAGGTGAGTGAGCGACATGAAATCAAACTGTGTGAACCTGGAGGCACTCCATGATTGAGGAGCAGTATCCCGATTTTACCATCACCCGCATGGGTGAATGCCGGATTCCGTCCCCTCTCAAGCTGGGAGGCTTCACCCATGATGACCACCGGGTGTTGTTTCGCACCTCTCTTGCTTCGGTACAGTCAGCCGCCGCCGCGGGAGAAGAACCTCCCAGCATGGAGATTGCCGGGCCCCGGAAAAAGATCTACTTCGATCCGTCCAAGCTCAGATGCGGTATCGTCACCTGTGGCGGCATCTGTCCGGGGCTTAACGATGTCATCCGGGCCATAGTCTTAAGTCTCTACCACCACTACGGCGTGAAGAAGGTCTTCGGGCTCAAGTTCGGGTTTGAGGGGCTCTCTTACCGCTACGGCCACGAACCGGTGGAACTGACCCCAGATACTGTGGAAGGAATTAATGACAAGGGAGGGACCATCCTCGGCTCGTCCCGCGGGAATCAGGATGTGGGGGAGATGGTGGATACTCTGGAGCAGATGAACATCGGTCTCCTCTTCACCATCGGCGGTGACGGTACGCTCAAGGGGGCACGGAGGATCAGCGAGGAGGTAACCCAGCGGGGACTCAAGATAGGGGTTATCGGTATCCCCAAGACCATCGACAACGACATTCTGTACATCGAAAAGTCCTTCGGTTTTGAGACCGCCGTGGCGGAGGCGAAACGCGCTACCTCCGCTGCCAACGTGGAGGCCACCGGCGCCCGGAACGGCGTGGGGTTGCTTAAGCTCATGGGGCGGGAGTCAGGCTTCATTTCCGCCACCACGGTCCTCTGCGACAGCAACGTGAATTTTTGCCTCATTCCGGAGGTGCCGTTTACCCTGGAGGGCTTTCTAGGGGCACTCCGGGAGCGGGTTGAAAAAAGGGGACATGCGGTGGTGATCGTCGCCGAGGGGGCGGGGCAGGATCTGCTCCAGGCTACCGGAGAGCGGGATGCCTCGGGAAATGTCAGGTTCGCCGACATCGGGCTTTTCCTTAAGAGCGCAATCAGCGACTACTTCCACGATCTGAATATCGAGCTCAATCTCAAATACATCGATCCCAGCTATACCATCCGGAGCCTGTCGGCCAATGCCCACGATTCGGCCTTCTGTCTTCTTCTCGGTCATAATGCCGTCCACGCGGGGATGACCGGGAGGACGAACATGGTGGTCGGCTTCTCCCATGGAACGTTCACTCATGTTCCCATCCCCCTGGCAGTTTCCGGCCGGAAGAAGGTTGATCCCGATAGTGGCCTCTGGTCCAGTGTCCTCTCCACCACGGGACAGGCGGCAGCGCTGTAAAAAGGTTCAAGGTTCAAGGTTCAGCGGTTACAACCTTGAACCCTGAACCTTGAACTATTTCTCCACCGGTTTTATCCGAAGCGCCAGCGGTTCGGTGACCCGGAGATAGATCTTGTCACCCTGGTAAATATCCCTGAATTTTTTTACCCGGGAATCCACCTTGTAGCTCTTGATGACTCCGTCGGCGCCTTTGAACGTCACGGAGCGGAGAGCGTAGTCGATGGCCTCCACCGTCCCCAGCGCCACCGTCGTATCCACGGGCAATCCATCGGATTCATCTCCCCGCTGTGTCACCGAGACTTCCTTCAGGTAGCCTGGATGGGACGTGCCATCCGGTTTACGGACAATGACGGCGACTGAATCGAGATATTCGGCAGTCACCAGACTGCCCTTTGCTATCTCACCGAAATTTTTCACCTTTTTACTCGCACTGAGGGTTACGGACTTTCCGTCGGTCGCCTTGAGGGTGAGGTGTCGTCGTTCATAATCGATGGCCTCAACGGTGGCGGTAAGGTCGATATGTTCCGCGCTTACGACCCCCTTGTCCATTTCGGCGGCGGCCGTTACCGGTTGTATCGGTATTCCCGTACTGAACGCTACCATGGCCGCCAGAATAAGTGCCGTTTTTTTCATCTGTTGCCTCCGTTGATTATTGTAACAACGCGTGCTGATTCTCGTCTCTTCATCTCATCCAGGTTTCGGATCCTGTCCATGGACTTTACTTTAAAACGGACAATCACTCAACGAGTTATTTCAGCTGATCGGGTACTGTGTCGTAGTTTTAATTAGCACGGAGACTGATGTGCCATTATCTCGGGGTTGCAAAAGAAAGCTCCGGAGAAGATGGGCTTTTGGCACATATAATGTAAGGGAATTATCCTTCGTCTTTTTTTTGATCCGTTCATGACCGGGTAGGTGCTGCCAAGATGTGGTGTATGCAGAGATCATTCAACTTTTTGCCGAACTCCCGGTATGGTCGATGCGGGTCGGTACGGTGCGGCAAATGACCGGATACCGATACGTCATATGGCGGGATTGTACCCGGCCAGCCGTCGCCAACGTGACGACAGCTGTACTCTTCGGCTTTTCGGGGCTCTGTTCTCCCCGGGTTGCCGGAGCCATTGAACTCCCGAGACCCTCGGCTCGCGAGGCACTGCACGATCACCCCATAGTTTCCCTTTGCATTATCATTCTCCTCTGCCTTCTCTGCGCCGTTCTCCACCTGAGCCGGATAAGAATCAAGGCGTCGGAACGAAGGTATCGTGCACTCTTTCAGGACAATGGGGCGATCATGATCCTCGTTGATCCGGTTTCGCTTCGGATCATGGACGCCAATCCGGCGGCCTGCGCCTTCTACGGGTGGAGCCCCGCTGACTTTCTGAACAAAAGGATCGTCGACATTACCACCACCTCGGAGGCAGCGGTCAGGGAGATCTATCACGATGTCATCAACTTCGAAAAGCGCCGGTTCCAAGCCCGACATCGATTGGCTTCGGGAGATCAGCGGGAAATGGAGGTGAATGCCATGCCCTACGGGATCGACGGGAAGGAGTGTATTCTCTCCATTATCCACGACATGACGAACGAACGGAAAGAATCAGGGAGAGTGCCGTGAACAACATACTCAACGCGCTGGAGGTCCGGATACTCGGCTGCCTCATCGAGAAGGAGTTGACGACGCCGGAACAGTATCCCCTCACCCTCAACGGTCTCACCAACGCCTGCAATCAGAAATCCAACCGCGATCCGGTCATGGCCCTGGAGGATGATGAGGTGGTTCGCGGACTGAATTCGTTGAAATTCAAGCAGCTGGTGGTACTCTCCTCCGATGGCGGACGGGTTCCCAAATACCGGCATATCCTGGCCGAGAGGATGGGGCTCGCTCCGGAGGAGCTGACCCCCATCTGCGAATTGCTGGTGCGTGGTCCGCAGACTTGCGGAGAGCTTCGTACCCGCTCCGAGCGGATGAGAAGTTTTCCCGATCTTGCCGCGGTGGAGGAGGTGCTGGCAGAGCTGATGAAGCGGGAGCCACCCCTGGTGACCCGGCTTCCAAGGCAGTCCGGACGGAAGGAGGCGCGCTATGCTCATCTCTTCGCCGGGGAGCCGGAGATTGTCGCCGAAGAGGGGACGCCCTCTCCGGAGGCCGCGCGGCTTAGGGTCATGGCGGGAGACGAGCGGATTGTGAAACTGGAGCAGGAGGTTGCGGAGTTGAGGGCGGAGGTTGCGGGGCTGCGTCAGTTGATGGCGGAGTTCAAGGCCCAGTTCGAGTAGGGGAACTATCCGGAATCGGGATAATGGGGCTGCCAAATCCTTTTGTGTAAAGAAAGCTGACAGGCTGCTTGTTTTTTCTCCCGGCTAATGGTAGTTATCAAGAGAATTTATGTCTGGTCGGAGTATTCATGAAGATTACCGCTGAAGATGTGGAGCATGTGGCGCGACTGGCGCGGCTGGAACTTACCCCGGAGGAGACAGAGACCTTTACGGGGCAGATGGACGCCATTCTCGCCTACGTGGATACGTTGAACGAGCTTGATACCCGGGGGATCGTTCCCACTTCCCACGCGGTCCCCATGGAGAACGCCTTCCGGGATGACGTGGCTCGCCCCGGCATCGGGGTCTCGGCGGCGCTGGCCAACGCCCCTGACCGGAGTGGTAGTTTCTATCGGGTTCCCAAGGTCATCGAATAGCCGGCCGGAGTCCTGCGTGAATATTCTGCTTGTTTCGCAGCATCACTCCCGTTCACCCCAGGCTGTTCCTCTGGCGGGGGCGTTCCTCTCCGCGGCTCTTGCCGCCAATGAACTCCTTTCCGCTGCCTGCCGTGTCACCCTCTGGGATCTCTACCCCGATTCGTCGCCTGAAGAATCTCTGGAAGCGCTTCTTGCCGCCGCTCCCGTCGTGGTGGGGATCTCCATCTATCTCTGGAACCGGAGCAGTGCGCTGGAACTGGTCCGCGCCCTGAAACAGCGGCGTCCCGACGTGCTCCTCTTTGCCGGCGGTCCTGAGCCGACGGTGGACCCGCTCCCCTTTCTCCAGGACGGCCTCTTCGATTTTGCCGTGATAGGGGAGGGGGAAATTACCTTTCCGGAGGCCGTGACCGCCCTCCGGGGTGGGCGGCCCGTGGCCGGGATTCCCGGGGTGGCGACCCGGGTGGGGGACGCCGTTGCCCTGGTGAAGCGTCAGCCCACGGCGATGCTGGATCTTCTCCCCTCCCCCTTTCTCACCGGAGTTCTGGACCTCTCACGCGCCACCGGGACGCTCTGGCAGCTTACCCGGGGGTGTGACTTCGGCTGCAGTTACTGCTGTGATCCGGCCGGAACGAAGGAGAGCCGTCGCTTTTCCCTGGAGCGGGTGGAGGCGGAACTCCGCGTCCTGGCGAAAAGCACTCTTTCCCAGATTTTCGTCCTGGACTCGACCTTCAACCGGGATCCTGCCCGGGCGAAACGGATTCTTCGGTTGATCCGGAAGTATGCCCCGCAGATCCATTTTCACTTTGAGGTCCGGAGCGAATTCATCGATCAGGAGGAGGCGGAGCTCTTCGCGGCCATCACCTGTTCCCTCCAGATCGGCCTGCAGAGCGCCAATCCCAAGATCCTGGCGAAGGTGGGACGTAAACTGGACCGGGACGATTTCGCCCGGAGGATCGGTTTCCTCAACGGCACGGGGGTCATCTTCGGCTTCGATCTCATCTACGGCCTCCCCGGCGACAGCTATGGCGGTTTTCGGAGGACTCTGGAGTTTGCCCTCTCCCTTTATCCCAATCACCTGGACATCTTCCCCCTGGCGATTCTCCCTGGAGCACCGCTGGCGAAGGATGCCGTCTCTCTCGGCCTGCGTCATCAGAAGGAGCCCCCTTACACCCTTCTGGAGTCCCCCACCTTTTCGGCGGAGGAGATGACCCGTGCCGCCAGCCTGGCAAAAGCATGCGACATCTTCTACAGTCGGGGGAGGTCGGTGGCCTGGTTCAACGGTGTCTGCCGGGGGCTCTCTCTGCTCCCCACCGCCCTCCTGGAGCGGTTCGCCGAGTGGTTGGATGGTCAGACCCCGTCGGTGGAGGAAGTGGAGCTGGGAGACGATGAGATCCGGCTCCTCCAGAGACGGTTCCTGGAGAGCTGTTTTCACGAACAGGGGAAGAAACGACTCCTTCCCCTGGCCCTTGATCTGGTTGATTATCATCATTATTATGCCGCGGCGCTCCTGGCCGTACCCCCCGAACTCCCCGATTCAGACGAACTTTCGCAGAGAGAACTGGCCGGCGCCCGCTTCATTATGGCAGGTTCAACCCGTATGGCCCGCTTCTCCTATGAGATCGTAGACATCCTGGAGTGCGGAGAGGTGGAGTTGTCCGAGTTTGTCCGTAACTTCAGAAAAGTCGGTTCCTGTGCAGTCATCTATCCACGGGGGGGGGAGGTGATGACCGAATCACTGGCGGAGCCTTTCTGCCGGCTTCTGGAACGGCTGGATGGGCGGACGACGGTGGGGGAAATTCTGGGAAAACTGGCCATGGACCGGGAAGAAGCCCTGTCGTTTCTGGAGTTCGCCGTGGCGGAGGGGATAGTGGTGACGGCGGAGAGTACGGTCTCCTCCTGACCTTCTCACCGCTGTTTCGTCACGTCCCCTAAGCCGGATAAGCCGGAATCAAATACGGGATGACCGCGGTGAATAGTTACGTTCCATGCCTTCTTTGTGCCTTCGTGTCTTTGTGAGAGATCGATTTAATACTTGTTTCCTTCAAGCCGAATATGTGATTTTTTGCCGGGGTATCTATTCAATGCCAATTTATTGCGTCATCTCATTCCTTTTCATACTTCTCTCCACCGCTCCTCTCCTTGCCGAAACGGCAGGGGGAAACCTGTCCCCACCTCAAGTCGAGAAAAGGCAACTTGTAGGGAGCACCACCTCTTTGGGGAGCAACTCCCCGAAGGCAATCAAAGAGCTGAACAGCGCCATCCGTGATATGCCGGCGCCGAGGGGAGAGTCAAACGGAGTCATTAAACTGTTCCTTTTCATAGTTATTGCGATTGCGGCTCTTCTGTTGGCAATAGTCGCTGTCCGTACTCTCCGGTACTTGTCACTGGGCGGCCTCAAGAAGATGCGGTTGAAGAAATTCAAGATGTTGTCTCCCATGGTAACTCGTTCTCTGGGAGTGCTGGCGACTTCGTTGTGGGGAGAGAATCATCTTTGGTCGACACAGTACTGCATTCTGGAAAAGAATGACCGGTGGCTCCTTCATGATCGCAAACGGAATTTTTTCTTCCGCAGTGTCCCGGAAAAAAACTGTCTTGAGGTATGCATGAAGGACACCAATCTCAGGATAAAAATTTACCTTCTCCAGGGGGCAAGGGCTAATGTTGTCATGGAGTGCAGCGGCTTTTCGGAACCGGGGTTAAAGGAGTGTCTTGAAAAGGGAAGGGGAATTATAGCCGAAGCGGATCGTAAGGGGAAAAGGGGGGAGAGCTAGCCCAGATCACCATCATTTTCCGGGAAGTTTTCACTCCTTTCTGGTATAGTGCCCTGCAGTCGGTAAAAACACGTTATTGCTAACAGGAGACGATAGTATGGATGTCATGGAACAGCTGAACGCCATTTTCTGCCAGGTATTTGATGACGACGACATCAAGATCGCTCCCGAGAAGACGGCCAACGACATTGACGGCTGGGATTCTCTCTCTCACGTCAATCTCATTGTGGCGGTGGAGGCTCATTTCGGGATCCGTTTTTCCCAGAAGGAGCTCTTGACCTTCAAAAATGTGGGAGATCTGTTGCGGTGTATCGAAAGCAAGGTCAAAAAATAATTCAGAGACCGTTATCCACGAAGGACACGAAATTACACGAAGAACGTCAAAAGCGAGTTTGAGTCCCTTTGTGACCTTCGTGGATAATGGTTTTCTCCGGATTACCCCTCCCGGATCAGGTACCCTTTCGCCGTTTTGACGATAAATCCCTCCCGCTCCAGATCCGTAAGGTTTTTCGCTACCCGCTGGTCACCATCAAGTTCATTGGTGATATCCTCCTCTCCGGACTCCCCCTTGGCCAAAATCGATTTGAGAATGCGGCTTCTCACCTCACGGTTGGACCCCTTGAAGGGGGACTGTTTCTGGTGGTGGGCGCTTCTTCGACCGGGATTGGTCATTGCCTGTTTGAGCCGCACACCGTAATCCATGAGGGCATAATACCAGTGGCGTGGCCGGTCCCGGTCAAGGGTAGCTTCGATCACCGGCAGGATCTCCCTGTCGGGAACTCCCTGGCGACCTGCAAAGAAAAGGTGGAGAAAGACCGTCCGGATGTTGGTCTCGATGAAGAGTTCGGGGCGGTCGAAGGCGAAGGCGGCTATGGCCCCGGCCGTATAGGGGCCGATACCGGGAAGGGTCCTCAGTTCCTGGGGGTCAGGAGGGAGTTCGCCGCCGAAGCGCGACATGATCTCCTCCGCTGCCTGCTTCAACGCCTTACCTCGCCGGTTGTAGCCGAGTCCCTGCCAGACCGCCAGTACCTCCTGAAGCGATGCTCCCGCCAGGGTCGCCGTGTCGGGAAACTGGGAGAGGAACTGTTCGTATTTAACCCGAACCCGGGCCACCTGAGTCTGCTGAAGCATGATTTCCGAGACCATGATCCGGTACGGGTCGCGGGTCTGGCGCCAGGGGAGGTCAGAGCGTTGTTCCACCTCATAGACGGCGTATACCAGGGCGCGGAACGCCTGGAACGTGCGGGGTGAAAGTCCTTCCCGAGGAAGGATGTGACGGAACTCCTGTTCATACATCGGTTTTTCTCCGGCAACGCAAAACGGGCGCCCCGGAAAGGGAGCGCCCGCTGGAAGGTGGTGGGTGAGTCAACCTCAGTTGATGAAGTAGCGGACACCGAAGGTCATATTGAAGCTGGAGGGATCGAAGTTGCCGTACTTTCCGTTACCCATCATGATGTCGGCGGAAGGGGCGACGACAAGTTTCATCTCGCCGGTAAGTGCGAGGTTTTTCATGACGAAGTAGTCGATCCCCCCGCTCACGTGAACCCCCATGGTGGTATCCACATCATACCCGTTATTGGCGCCGTTGATGAGGATGTCCAGGCCGGCCCCCGCATAAGGGGTGAACCCGCTGATCTCCTTGAAGCGGTACTGTCCCCCCAGAGAGAGGTTGATGACATTGAACTCCATGGAATTGTTGCCATTGAAGTTACTGTTGGTTATATCGAAGTCGACGGCGATATTCTTGGTAATCCCGTAAAGGAAACCGCCCCCCCAGACGAAGCCCACATCGGTACTGATGTTGTTGATGGGACCAACTCCTGGGGTAATTTCGCTGTCATAGGGAACCTGAAATCCCAGTCGGCCGGTGACACCCAGCTTTCCGGTGAGGTCTTCAGCAAGGGCCGCGCCGGCGGACAGAATCAGGAGCAGGGAGAGGCAAGATAGTAGCAGGTTTTTTTTCATCGGGGTGATCCTCCTAGAGTTGGTGCCAACATGAAAGTATGCCGATTCTAGCCCAATTACGGGGCGGTGGCAAGAGTCTACTTTGAGGCCATTTCGATGACCGCCTTCACCGCCTTGTCGATTCCTTCGTACGCCTCGGAGATCCTGCCGGCCAGCATGTAGGCGGGGGTGGAGACGATCCGGTTCTTTTCATCCACCACGATTCCGGTGACCGGGCAGGCGATATGGCTGCTTCCGGTACGGTTGATGGCCTCCGCCGTTCCTTCGTCGGTCCCGATGGTAAGCTGGGGGGCGAAATTCTTCCCCAGCGCTGCCGCCACCAGGGCCGGAGCGATACAGATGGCGCCGACCGGTTTCTTCGCGGCGATGACCTCTTCCAGCAGACGGGCAACCTCCGGTAATACCTCCGCTTCGGCCCCCTTCACCGCGAAGTCGCAGAGATTTTTGGCCGCGCCGAAGCCGCCGGGAAAGACAATGGCATCCAGATCCGCCGCCGTCACTCCGCCCATGTCCCGGATTTTCCCCCGGGCGATGCGGGCTCCTTCCACCAGGGCGTTCCGCGTGGCCCCGGTAGCCTCACCGGTCAGGTGATTCACGACCGGGAATTCCGCATTGGGGGCCATGCAGAGTGCTTCGGCTCCGTAGCGGTCAATGGCCAGCAGGGTAAATACCGCCTCGTGAATCTCACTACCGTCGTACACGCCGCATCCGGACAGGACAACGCCGATCTTTTTTTTCATGGTAACCTCCGTTGATGTTGATTTTTCCCAATAGTATGACGTTTTTCACCTTCCTGCAAGGATTGATTCTGATTTATTCGGGTTTTAATCACGCAGGGTACTCCTTGACTTTTCGTGCTGTCATGAACAGATTGACATCACTTCGCGTAGTGGCTAACCTTTAGGGGTTATCAACTTCGGACCCAGACCAGTGAGGTTTATCATGACACGACAGATCACGATTATGCTTCTTCTCATCTGCCTTTCCCTCGCTTCCCTACCTGGTTGCGGTAAGAAGGAGTCAGGGACACTGTTCAACGAGTCGGGGCGCAAAGGTACGGTGGAGGCGCCGGTAAAGGATGTCCCCAAGGATATGCTGGCTACCCAGCAGGCATTCATCAACCTGGTCAAGGAGGTGACCCCTTCGGTGGTCAATATTTCCACAATCAGCAAGAAGAAGATGGCTCGCCCCATGCTGGAATTTTCTCCCTTCTTCGATGAATTCTTCGGCGGCAGTATCCCCCGGGGCCCGCAGTTCAAACGGGACAAAAGCCTGGGCTCCGGTTTCATCATCAACAGGGAAGGGTATATTGTCACCAATGATCACGTGGTTCGAGATGCTGAATCGATTCAGGTGAAGCTTTCCAACGACAAGGTGTATAACGCCAGAGTCGTGGGAAGTGACCAGAAGACCGACTTGGCGGTCATCAAGATCGATTCCAGGGAGCCACTGCAGGCGACGGCGGTGCTGGGGGACTCGGACAAGCTTCAGGTGGGTCAGTGGGCCATTGCCATTGGTAACCCCTTCGGCCTGGATCGCACCGTTACGGTGGGGGTCATCTCCGCCACCGGGCGCTCGGGGATGGGGATCGAGACCTATGAGGACTTCATTCAGACCGACGCCTCCATCAATCCCGGTAACTCCGGGGGGCCGCTTCTCAATATCCATGGCGAGGTCGTGGGGATCAACACCGCCATCGTTGCCGCCGGACAGGGGATCGGTTTCGCCATCCCGGTGAATATGGCTAAAAATGTCGTCAGTCAGCTCCTGCAGAAGGGGAGGGTCTCTAGGGGGTGGCTGGGGGTCTCCATTCAGCCGGTGACCGCGGCTCTGGCCGAATCCTTCGGGTTGAAGAAGGCCACCGGTGCGCTTATCAGTGATGTCTTGGCCGGCTCTCCGGCTGCCAGGGGGGGAGTCCGGCAGGGAGACGTCATCACCCGGTTTGACGGGAAAGAGATCAAGGACTCCAAACAGTTGCAGCTGGTCGTTGCCGGGACTCCCGCCAACAGTAACGTGACCGTTGAATTGGTTCGGGAAGGGAAACCGTTGGCCCTCTCGTTGACCATCGGCAACGCTGACAATGCCGGAACCGCCGCCCACCGCCCCGAGTCCGTGCCGGTGGACAACTGGCTGGGACTTGCCGTGGAAGAGCTGCCGCAGAATCAGAGGGGGAGGGGAATCTCCGGACTCCTGGTGACCGACGTGGAGCAGGGAAGCGTTGCCGCCGAAGGGGGGATCAAGCCGGGAGATATCATCCAGGGTATCAACCAACATCGGGTCGGCACCATGGGGGACTATGCCGCGGCCATGCAGCAGGCAGAGAAGCGGGGCGCCGTCGCCTTTCTCGTCCGTCGGGGGAATTCCAGTCTCTACTTTGCTTTCGACGTCCGGTAAGAGTTATTTCGTTCGCATATGCCGGTAAAGTCGCGGCGCTACGGCGCCGGCCATGGCCGCTTCATCCAGGCTTCC
>CAIUUR010000129.1 GCA_903902345.1 uncultured Geobacteraceae bacterium
CTTGCTATCTTGCTAATTATTGCAATAGCAAGATAGCAAGGAACGTCCCCCTCTGTTTCCGGCCGTGGTGAAGGCGCCGCCGACGTAGAGCGTGCTCCCCGACACGGTCAGGGCGTAGACGTAGCCGCCTACCCCGCTCCCCAGGGGCGACCAGGAACTGCCGTCCCACTGGGCGATGTAGTTGGCCGCCACCGTGCCGATGGTCGTAAAGCCCCCACCTGCATAGAGGTGCGTCCCGTCGCTGCTTACGGCCAGGGCATTGATGAGGGCATTTGACCCGGGGAGACCCGGGTTCCACGCCTGCCAGTCGGCATCGCTGATGGTGGGATCGATGGTGATGGGGTAGCCTGCTCCGGTGTCACGCACCGTGATGGCCAGGGTGTGAGCGTCCCGGCTCGTCAGCGTTGCCACCAACTCTTTGCCGTTGGCGTCGGTGACCTTGAGACCATGGTAGAGCAGTTCGCGCCGGCCCGGCAGGGTCAGAGTGACCGCCTCGCCGCTCTGGCGGGCTGCAGCTCCGGACAGATCCAGGGTCAGGATCAGGTCGCCCGTCCCGGCCGGCCGGGAGTGGACGATGAAGTCCTGGCGCAGTCCGTCGGTGGAGGCGGTAAAAATTTCGCGCACCGGACCCCGGTCCAGGATCACCTTCCGGTCATGGGTGGAGACCGTGCCGGAGGGGATCATCGCGGCTACTCCGCCGGCGTCGAGTCGGGTCGGGACCAGGCGGAACACGCCTCCTCCCTTGGTGGCGGAAGTTGATTCGACGTTTAGCCCCTCAGGGCCGATCCGGCCCCGCATTGCCTGCAACGGGGCGTTCAAGGTGGCCGTGCCGTGATCGAGCGCCGGTACAAGGGGGGCCTGTTGTTGATCGGCCTGCCTGCCCAACTCGGCTAGCGGGATTGCCTGGGCCGAAAAGGCCAGGGTAAAGGTTAACACTATCAGGGTAAACAGGAACAAAAACCCTTTTTTCATGGGGTCCTCCTTTGGTGTAACGTTGTCTGTCTGAGATTACTCATCCGGATTCACTGTTGCGTGTTCGACTTGTGTAGAGACGCAAGATATGCGTCTCCAAGGTACAGGTACATCTCTGTTGTGGTTGAACCGTCAGGTTCCGTGCTGGCAGGGTACGCCGGGCAGCCCTCCTCTCTCTGTCAATTGGTGTTTTTCCCGTTCGCAAACTCCCTTTTTTGGCCCGTCCCCAAAGCGAGACGCAAGATTTTATGTCTCTACGTGGGAACGTACGTGCAAACACTTTTAGCCAGCCTTGAACAATAGCGGACCTGAACGTATCAATGGTGTTGATAGTTCTATGCAGAGTTGCTTTTATTCTATGAGATTTGGCTTTTTTCGGAGAGGGGCGGCAGGGTGTGGGGATATGTTGTGGGGATGCTCGCCGTGGCGAATAGATCGTTTCACCGACAACAGACCTGTTTTTTCTATGAGATCATGTCTAACTTCTATGAGGTAATGCTCGCCCGCTTGCGATGAGGATATTCAATGCGGTAATCTGTTTCGTTCTATTCTATTGAAACAGTTTCCGGAGATCCCCGCATTTTCGATTTTTCCGTCACGCTCACTTTTTATAGCATTACCGCCGGGCTGAGCCTATGTCTCTGCCTTGTGCTCTCTATTTTCGCCCGGTTCCTGCCCGGCACACTGCTGGTGTGCAGGTGGATTATCGCCGTTCTCGTTCTTTCCCTTGGCTTCTTTCTCTCCGGAATCGGGACAATGCTGCCGGCCGGAGTGATTGTCATCGGCGCCAACGTCATGCTGCTCTCTGCCGGCGTCATCGTTTATCCCTGTATCGCCTCCTATTGCGAAGTACGCACGATGGCTCCTGATTGGCGGGGCTGGGGTCTGGTTATGCTGACGATACCCGCGTTCTGGTACTGGGGCCTCATTGAGCCCAACGGAAGCTTTCGGAGCATGATCTTCTCCCTGGTGACGGCAGCCATAAACGGTCGCACCGCACTGCTCCTCGGACGCGTTGCCCTGCGGCGCGGATGCGGAGCTCCCACCAGGGGAATGGCGCTTCTGTTCGCCACGCTGACCACCTGGATGGTGCTACGGTTTATTGTCATTGTCTTCGGCGCTCCGTCGCCACTCGACCTGCGGGGCGCCAATCCGACGACCTGGATGACGGTGTTCGGCTATATCGTCATCATGTCGCTCATGTCGGTATGCGTCATGTGGCTGGAGGTCAACCGGCTCAAAGAAGGTCGGACCGGGAACGGTACCCTCAGAGCTCGAAACCTGTCGGAATTTGTCAAATATTTCCGCAACAAGCTGCTCCTGCTCTGGAGCGCGGTATCCGTGCTGATTGTCTGCGTAGTCAGCATGCTTGGAATCGGTTATGTGAACATCAGGGAAGCGGAGAAATCCCGGCTGATCCGTTCCGCCGAACAGGTCAATGATGCGTTCGTGGAGCATACGATTCTGATTTTCGGTCAGATCGATACGGTGTTGCGTTCCGTGAAGGGCTTTCATCTGCGTACCAATTCCCTGATTGAAACGGAATCCTTCCTTCGTACCCTCGACACCGACCAGTCAAACATTGATGGCGTCTACCTGCTTGCATCCGATGGCAGGGAGCTCCTGCCGTATACCATGGCGCCCCGGGGGGTCACCGCAACCAACCGGGAGATGGTACAGTTCCATCGTGCCACAAACAGTGACCGGGTGTTCATCTCTCCGGTGGGTCCGGGCCGCGTTCCCGGCCAGTATCACTTTCAGATCTCGCGCCGTCTTGACAACCCCGATGGGAGCTTTAACGGTGTCGTCCTGGCGACGGTCAACCCGGTATCGCTGTCCCGCTATTACCGTGACTTGACGGCCGGATCGCAGAGTTCCGTTTCCCTTCTGGGGATAGGGGACCGGAAACTGAGGGCGCGCATCCCGATGCCATCCGCCGATCGCTGGGCAACACCGGATGCGGTTGCTTCGCAATTCTGGGATGCCATGCATACGGCGCCGTCAGGCCGCTTTGAAGGGAGCAGTCCCCTTGACACTATCCGCCGACTCTTCGTGTACCGGAAGGTCGGCGCCTTCCCTCTGGTCATGGTGACCGGATTCTCCAATGACGATCTGCACCGGGGTGTTCGTGAACGGATGAAGTGGCTTGTCATCATCTCACTGGGTATTCTCACTGTTACAGTCCTCCTGGCGTTGCAACTCACCATCGAAGCCAGACGCCGTGATGAGCAGGATCGGTTTATGTCCATGCTCAATCATGAGCTGAAAACTCCGCTTTCCATCCTCCGGCTTGCCCTTGGGCCGCAAGCCATGTCGACCGGTGTCCGGAAACATGCGCAACGTGCGGTGGAGGATATGAACGCTGTCATTGAACGCTGCCTCCAGGTCGATCTCCTCCGACACGGTCGTTTTTCAGACCGTCCGGAACTGATTCACCTGGAGGCGATGCTCACCGGACTCCGTGACTCCAGCCGTGCCCCCGAACGGTTCACCTTACGGCTTACCGGGTGCTCCGACCCTGTCAGTGATCCACAGCTTCTACGGATCATCCTGTCGAATCTTTTCGATAATGCGCTTAAATACGGATCAACGGACCAGGAAATAGTGATTGCGGCTGGAGCTGCCGGGAGACACGGGATACCTGGCGTTGTCGTGCGAGCAACTAACGGCATCGGCCCGGCAGGGCAGCCTGATGCAGGGAGGGTTTTCGGTAAATACTACCGTGCCACCGGAGCGCACAGCAGTACCGGTTCGGGGCTTGGCCTCTACCTTGCCGCCAACTCGGCCCGACTGATCAATGCAGAACTGCGTTATCTCCCGACTGCTACGAATATCACCTTTGAATTGTGGATACCCTTATGAAAATTCTGGTAATTGAAGATCACGATGCCCTGCGCGAAGTAACCATAGCCGCCCTGAAGGAGATGGGGCATCAGGCGCGAGGCATCGGCAGCGCGGAAGCCCTGAATGCCGAGCTTGAGATAACTGTCCCCCACGTGGTGATTCTCGATCTCAATCTGCCAGGCGAGGATGGTATCAGCCTTGCCGGGAGACTGCGCCTCATGCGTCCCGGTATCGGCATAATCATGGTTACCGCGCGCAAAGAACTCTCTGACAGAATATCCGGGTATGACAGCGGGGCGGATATCTATCTGACCAAACCAACCTCCGTAGACGAACTGGCAGCGGCCCTGCATTCCTTATCACGCCGGATCACGACGTGGGCCGAGGATTCACTTCAGGACACCCTTGATCCGGTGCAACTGAAATTGACGGAACGAACCCGTGCTCTTCATGAACAATTGACCACTATCAAGGGAAAACTGCCAACCATGGAGGAATTGGCCGTGCAGTACGGCTGCTCCAGCCGTACCCTCAACAGTGAGTTTGTGGCCGTATATGGCCAGTCGGTGGTAGACTTTATCACCGAGTATCGTTTCCAGCGGGCACATAACGCGGTACGGAATACGACCATTCCCTTGAAAGTTCTGGCCGATCATCTCGGTTACACGCATGCCAACAACTTCAGCAACGCGTTCCGAAAGAGGTTCGGCTATGCGCCGGGGAGTTTACGAAAATAGCACCGGTCGACCTTGGACACCAGCCCCGATAATTCCCCCTCTCGTACCGCATTTTTTGAGCTCATCCCTGGCCTGCCAAGCTGTTTGTTCCAACCGATTACAGAATCCCCTGAAATAAAAGCCGTACCTAATAAAATTAACTCTAATAGATCAGGAGAATGTGGAACGCCACCTGAGGCTGGCCCGGATGCTTCCGGGGAAAGCGGCATAGGCGCGATTACCGGCAGAAACAACGACAACTATTGCATAAAGTCGACAGGATGCGGTAGAGTGATTACTATGAAATCGTCTATTGTTTCCAATGAAATCAAGTGGCTGGTCGTATCGAAACCGGAGTTTACCGATAATCGGGCGACGAGACTCTGTCAGCCGGTATCAGTCCCTATGCCGCCGGAGATCGGCCGTTCCACCATGATGAGTGTCCATCTGCCGCTCAATGTCTTTGTCTATACGGGGTCACACCGCTTTACCCACACCGTTGCCGGCGAGATGGTACCGTATGCTCAACTCAAAGCATCATTTGAAGAACCGGTGCTGATGATTAATGCGTTGAAAAGAGGACGCGCCGTTATGAGCGGTGGGCGGATGGGGAACATGGCCTATGGCTCCGAGGCCGGAACACTGTTCCATCATGTGTTAGAAATCGACAGGTCGGTGATGCTGGATGTAAGCGATCATATTGAGTTCACCTCGGTGGGGCTCGGCTACTCGGTTCTGCAGGGACTCCTGGGAGAAGCAATCGCCCGGAGAATGTTGGAGACTCTGGGAATTACGGCCATCCCCTCAACGTGTGTGGTGAAGGTCCCCCGGCGGATCACGGCCATTCTCCATGCGTGTTTGCCTGATCATCTGACAGGGGAGATCGGTATCCTGTACGCTCAGGCCAAAATACTGGAATTCCTCTGTGAGCTGGCGAGGTGGCTGGACAGCCTATCCGAACCACCGCAACTCAAGTTTTCCGATCATGAGACGTTACGGCAATTGCAGGAGGAACTGTCGACATTGGTGGAGGGGAAGGTTCCTACCTTGAACGCATTGTCGAATAAGTACGGGCGACCAGGCAGGGTGTTGAATCAGGGGTTCAATGAGATGTTCGGCTGTTCCATCTACGCGTACATCAGCCAGCAGCGACTGGCCCAGGCCCACGAAGCGCTACTGACGACAGACGCGCCGATGAAGGCGATAGCCATGAATCTCGGTTACGCACACGTTAATAATTTCATTAATGCATTCAGAAAAAAGTTTGGCTACACTCCGGGAAGTTTGCGAAAATGACTACCCCATCCCCACCCCAGCCCTCCCCCTCAAGGAGGGCTGGGGTGGGGATGGGGAAAAAGCATGGCTACGCGTCCCCCTGGCTACCTCTACCTCCAGTGTTACCTACGTAGGAACTTCATGAGTGCGAGGAAACGATGCTCACCGACATCTACCGGTACGCCATCGGAAGATGCAACCGGAGATCGACTCATTGCTTATCTCTCATTCGTTTGAACAAAACCGGATGAACACCATTCCCAGGGTACCCAGCACCGATTATGTGAAGAATTGCCCTCCCAATACGTCTGAATGTATTTGTATTTATCGAGAAAGTGCCTATAGTGCGTATGATGGTCTTGCTCTTCGGAGATTGTTGAAGGATTGATGTTGACCATAAAAGTAAGAGCTTCTTACGTATGTCCGTGTGTGGGCTAATCTCATAACCATCGAGGTATTTTTGGATCCCGGCATCGTAAAACACGGTATGTTCATTGATCCGAAATTTTTCAGCGAGACAGTGTCGAAATGCTGCTCCCATGATAAAATTGCTCAGTTCGTGAATTAGAGGAGTTGAGGGAGAGGTGGGACATATTTTGACTTGTGCCCTCCGATGTATTCATCTACATTAAGCGTACATCCGGGAAAGTTGATCACGTTATAGCCGGTTTCAAAAAGTTTTTTTTGCCAACAGTTTATCGGAGTTGCATGAACTTAATCGAATCTCCGGCGCGTTGATTATCTCCTGTAAGTGCCCCGCCGAAAACAAGTCCGGTATGCATATAAAATCAAATGGATCCCGGATAAATTCTGAGTTTTTAATTTTGTCGATTAGGTATCTAAATATGCGTCCTCCGGATTATGGGCGCTACGCCAAGTTGTTACCGATTAATACGCGTACTCACACGGATACCGCCCGACGGGGAGGATGTCAAGCAATTCCAAAGGTAAATATTAGCCAAAATGTGTTATTCGTTGACTCGCAAGTTCACTACATAGTGAGAATGATCTATGATCCGACGCCTCACCTGCGCATTGATAATGCCCGTTCACGGGCCTTTGGCCGACGCTGGCCCGGCTCTCGGTGCGTTATCTTTCCTCTCGCCCACTCCCGAACAGATACTAATTGTAAGAGACCAGTCAGCTGCCGGTGATGATCTGCTCCTTCCCGCCGGAGCGTGCTTCATCGAGGTGCCCTATGCCACCGGCGCTGCGAGGGCCCGCAACGCAGGCGCCGCAGCCGCAACTACGGAACTTTTCCTGTTCGTAGATGCTGACGTGGTGATTCCCCCGAATACGATACAGAGGGTGCGTGACGAGTTTGCATCTTACCCCCACATTGCGGCAATCTTCGGTTCCTATGATACCTCACCAGGCCATCCGGGTTTTCTTTCACAGTATCGTAACCTGATGCATCACTATGTTCATCAGTTGTCGTGTGAGGACGCCGGTACTTTTTGGAGTGGTCTGGGTGTGGTCCGGGCTGCAGCGTTTCGACTGGTAGGGGGATTCAATAGCAAGCGGTTTGCCATCGAAGACATTGAATTTGGTTACCGCATGATGGACTCCGGACAAAAGATCAGACTGGCCAAGGATCTTCAGGGCAGTCATTATAAGCACTGGACACCCGCCGGGATGCTCTGGACCGATCTCTTTGTGCGTGGGGTGCCCTGGGTACGGTTGATTCTGGAACGGGGAAAGATGCCGACCGACTTGAACACCACGATGGCGTCTCGATGGAGCACGGTGCTGGTGTATTTTTCACTGTTGTTGCTGTTATGGTTACCCTGGACCGGCTTGACTATAGCCGTAGGAATCTTCTGTATCGGGGGAGTGCTCTTATTGAACCTGCCGTTTTACCGCTTCCTAGCGCATCAACGGGGCTGTTGGTTTGCGCTCTTCTCTCTGCCATGGCATTTTCTGCATTATCTCCTTTGCGGCGCAGCCGTAATTATAGGCATCCCACTACACGGGAGTAACCGGTTACGGCGTTCTTTCTTTTCGAAAACATGAACAGCAGGC
>CAIUUR010000130.1 GCA_903902345.1 uncultured Geobacteraceae bacterium
AGTTCCGCGGCGATCTCGAAATGGAACAGGCTGGAGCGGTTATGTCGGAGGATGAATTCCCAGATCTCCGACGCCCGCCGGGGGTCATAGTTGAAGGTCCGGTCCACCAATTTGATCGTGGCCACCTCCCGCTCCATGAGGATGGCAAGGTCGCACTTGATCCGTTCCATGCCATGGGAGCGGACGGAGCGGTCCAGGGAGGAGAGGCAAAAGGCGCAGGAGTAGGGACAGCCGCGGGAGGTTTCCACGTAGACCAGCGGCTTGGCCAGATCAACGAGTCCGGCAACGAAGGGAGAGGGGAGCAGATCCAGTTCCGGAACCGGGGGGCGCTCCGGAGACGCGACGAGCTCACCCCCCATGCGACAGAGGATACCGGGAATCGCCACCAGCAACTCTTCCGGAGGGGCAGCGCCGCAAGCGGCGACAGTTGCGGCCAACTCCCGAAACGTCGCCTCCCCTTCTCCCCGAACCACGCAATCGATGGCCGGATGAGCCGCCATGGTTTCAAAGGTTCCGAAAGAGACCTCCGGCCCCCCCAGGACGATGAAGACATGAGGGAGAAGCTGCTTCAGGTCGTCCACCAGCCGCAGGGTCTGCTCCAGATTCCAGATATAGCAGGAAAAACCGTACATGACCGCCCCCTCCTCCGCCAACCGGCGGAGGGTGCGGTCGTGCTGCTCGTGGATCGTCCACTCCCTCACCACGCAGGACAGGTCGGGGATGCCGGCGCAGACGGCAGCCAGCGAGGGGAGCGCCAGGGAGGCATGGCTGTAGCGGCTGTGCAGCGTGGCCAGGAGAAGCTTCACCTCAATGGGCCAGCGAATCGGAAACGGGGATATGACTGGCGATTTTGCCGCAGCTGCCGCAGAGATACTTCTTCTTGACCCTTCTCAAGTACCAAAGTCCCGGAACAATCCCGGCGCAGAGGAGAACGAAGGTGAGAATAAACGGCTTATTGAACTGGAGGTAGGGCTCCATGCTCCCGATATGCCCGCACTTGAAGCAGCGGCGAACCTTCCTCCTCCGTTTCCTGATTTCCACCAGGGAGGCAACGGAATAATAGAAGATGGGAATCCCCAGCAGGAAATACATTATGAAAATCTTGGAGTAGGAAATATGACCCAACAGTTTCACCACCGATACAAAAAAATCACGATACCGACACGCAACAAAACGAATGCCCTGTTGTTACCGGCATGATACCACCATTCAATTCACGGGTCAATCGCAACCCACGCTCCGGCCTGATCAGTGAAAGCTCGCCCCAATCCCCCCCGCAACCCGGCACTTTGGAAACCCTACCAAACGGCGAACTTCGTCAAATGTCTGAATGTCAAGCCTGATAGGCTGTATGTCTGGCCAACTGGCTGTCAATGGCTGTCAGCACACGTTCGAGAGGGATACGGTGGATGCTGGGGAACAGTGCGTTGTCCATGGGACGATCATTACCGGGAAACAGTGCGTCATCATCTCCCACCACCAGCACGGAACTCCCACGCGGGGTCCAGAGTGGCAACGACGGTCCGTTCAAGATGACCATCGGTTTGTTCAGGGCGAGGCCAAGGTGAACCACGGCGGTATTGACCGTCACCAGCAGGTCCAGGGTCCCCATGGTGGCGATCAGTTCCGGCACCGATGCACTGGGAGATCCGAAAAACATCCCCCCCTTCCCTCTCCTTTTCGCTTCAAGATGCCGCTGCAGCTCATAAAACTGCACATCCTTACCGAACAGCACCACCTCCACCCCGTTTTCCACCAACTGCTCCACCACCTCTGTCCAGCATTCCAGGGGCCAGACGAAGTCGCGGAAACTCCCCCTGCGGCTCCAGGGATGTATGCCGACCCTGGGCACCGAAACGGCACTTTTTCGCACTTCGGCAGGAACCCCGAAGGGAATGGACAGCACGGAGGATTCGGGAGCGAATTCGGTTCCCAGCAACTCTGCCGCCTGGTTGAGGTGAATATCCAGAATATACTCTCCCCGGCGGGGGGTGATGATATCGGCGTTGATCAGGTTGAAATCGACGACATAATCGATGCGGCCCATCCGCTGCAGCAGGCGGTGTAACGCATACCCCTGCAACGATCCCGGAGCCATCTGTAACCCCAAGCGACGATATCCCCGGAGGCCGAACGTTCCAAGGGTGCGGATCAGGTGAAACATCTCGCCGGGGCGGTAGACATTAAAAAACCGCTCCCCGGCATTGTCAGCGTCCCACAGGTGGACATGGGGGTTGCCGCGATGAACCAGCAGGCAGCGTACTCCGGGGTGCTGACGCTCGATTTTCAGCACCAGATCCCCCATGACCACCAGGTCGCCAAGACCTCCGGTCATGGTATAGAGCAGCAGGGCCTTGTCCATAGTCACGAGTTGGGACCTTTTCCGGGAGGAGACACCATCGGTTGTTTACAAATTAAAATCTGTAACAATCGAATTATACCAACCGTGACAATCTCATGGTGATCGGTGCGGAACAGTATCATATCATT
Source organism: uncultured Geobacteraceae bacterium (assembly GCA_903902345.1). Lineage (GTDB taxonomy): Bacteria > Desulfobacterota > Desulfuromonadia > Geobacterales > CAIOGM01 > CAIOGM01. The sequence goes on from CAIUUR010000130.1 coordinate 2,491, forward strand.
CGGCCGTTTTGGCACTGCCGGCAACTAAGGTCAGAACAGTACGTAACCTCTGTACGAGGTATCGCGTCACGGGAAGCAACTCGCGCACTATTTGATCATTGGTCAGCTTTCTCAGTTTTTTGACTTCACGTCTTTTCCTGAGGATTGCTGATATACCTCTGACTGCATCGTACTTTCCTCGCAAGAATGGAAACCATTTACCGTGAATCAGACAAAAATTTATAAAGGAATTGATTTCATAGAGGAGACGCTGGGGCAGGAAGCGGATCATAAGCAGCAACGGAACATTCTTACCCCAGACCCACAAACTATTCCGTGAAAAATAGTAGACAGAGGTATCGCTGAGCTTACCGATAGAAGTGCTTACCTTGTGGTACGCAATCGCGCTAGGAACATACCGGCAACGCCAACCGGCAAGCCATGCGCGCATATTAAGATCAGTATCCTCGTGATTGAGAAAGAAATCATCGTCAAAGAAACCTATTTGTTCGATCATGGAGCGACGATACATCGCCGCGGCAGCGCAAGGTCCGGCGACAATAAGCGTCTCCATAAAATTTGATTCTTTCTGAAATTCGCCGACCTTGGACCCAGTGAAGGCTGTCGTAAAGATATCACCAACACTGTCAAGTACGTCAGTTCCTTCAATAATAATTTTCGAGGCACATGAACCGAGTCCCGCATCAGACTTCATTGACGAGACCATGATATCCAGCCAGTCTTCATTGAGGGTGGCATCGTTGTTCAGCAACACAACAAAAGAACCTTTAGCGTGCTGCAACCCCTTGTTATTGCCTCCGGTAAAACCACGATTTTCAGATAATGCGACTAACCGCACATCAGAAAAGTTCGATCGAATATACTCAGAAGTACCGTCACTCGAACCATTGTCAACGAGAATAACTTCAAAATCATGAAACTTTTGGTTAAACACAGAATCAAGACAACTTTCCAGAAGATGTCGACCATTCCAACTCACAATTATAATACTAACAACTATATTCATAGATATACACTAAATAAGTTAAATTTATAACTGATGCAAATGATGTATGCCCATTTTACCATTACATCCGTGAATTATGGCTGACAAAATTATTTTCAATCTATTGATACGCATTGTTAATAATCCAATAGTTAAAATGATAGCCACAAATACCATCATGTTTATAAAATAGAAAGCTGATCTGACACCTATAGAATACATATCAAAATAAATTCTATTCCTGATCAGATAAAAAACTTTAGCATCACTATCCGCAAACAGGTAACCAAAAAAAGGAAGCGTTACTACACCCATAGAATAATTAGTACAGAGATCTTCGCAACTCGCTTCCATGTCGAGCCAGATCTCACCCCCCTTTTTAAGTAATCGAGATGTGAACTCCACATCGTCATAATATACGACAAATTCTGGGTCTGGTAACCCTATCGCAGCAATGAGTGACTTGTGGAAAAATAGCCCGGCGTAGGCAGCTCCCCAGTTTTGGGAAGCTATATTGGGAGTTGAGACAAGCAATTTATTGCTATTAGCAAACAATCTCCTCTGAAAAAAATTAAATATATTTAATCCCAAAAAATGATGATCAGCCAGAATATATGGATGATCGCGTAGAATCAATTTACCATGCTGACTCTCACGATAGGCCATGATTGCGACTGTATCTGGAAGACGCTTATTTGTGAGATCAGTAAAATCATGCAATAATCGCTCAAGACTCCCCAGGCTGGTAACGACATCATCATCGTACAGCATGATATAGTCGTTGGAAAGAGCATTTGCAGACTCTATACCAATTTTATAGCCACCAGCAGAACCAAGGTTTTTAGCTTGCCTAATAACTCGCGCTTTCGTAAAGCCAGAACTTACGCATGATTCAGCGATATTTTTTTTTGACGCATTGTCGACTACAACAACATCACAAACTAACTCTTCGTCCTCAAGGTGACGAAGAAGAACCTCAAGGTAACACCATCTGTCGCCATAGGTAACTGTTACGGCCGTTATTCCTGCTTTTGTTGCAGCACCTGTCACCTATACCCCCCTTTCCGATGCAAGCTATCTTGATCTTCAACCAGCACTACTAATATATAGCAGCTCCACTCTTTAACGATATAATATCATCACACAAACTCTTTAAAGCTACACCATCATGACTTACAACAAGGATGGTTCCGTTATTTTTCATAATCAACTCTATCCGCTCCAGGCATTTTGCCTGAAAATTATCATCCCCCACCGCCAACACTTCATCAAACAAAAAAATATCCGCCGGACTATGCACTGCGATGGAAAAAGCGAGCCTCAGATACATGCCGGAGGAATACTTTTTTACCGGCACATTGATAAAATCGTCCAACCCGGAGAACTCCACAATCTCCGGAATCTTCCTCTTCAGCTCCTTGATCGTCAACCCCAGGATCGTACCGTTCATGTAGATATTTTCGATGCCGGTGAGATCGGGATGCATCCCCGCGCCCAACTCTATCAACGGCGCCACCCTCCCCTTCACACCTATTGCCCCCTTGGTGGGATAGGTGACGTTGGAAATCAGCTTCAAAATGGTGCTCTTGCCGGAACCGTTGGGACCATAAAGACCAATACACTCCCCCTTTTTAACGGAAAAGGAGATATCCTTCAGCGCCCAAAATTCCCCGGCGGCCAACTCTTCGCGACTCTTCCGCCCCGTAATTACCGAGAAGAGCTCTTCACGCAAAGAGTTGTTCAGCGCCTGCTGCTTGGAATACTTCTTCCAGACCTGCTGAAATGAGATGACCGGATCAGATAACATCGGCAAAGGCCCGTTCTATTCTGATAAATATACGATAAATTACAAAATACAGGATCAGTATCCCCGCCATTTCAGCGGCTATCTGCCAGAGGACGATTCCCCGCCCCTCTATGGTCACCCGCCGCATGTTCTCCACAATGAACGTCAGCGGGTTAAGGAACAGCAGCGTCTTCCACCGATTTTCGACCCGGTCAATGGAATAGATAACCGGCGTGGCAAAGAAAAGAAACTGCAACAGAAAGGTGGAAGCCAGCTTCACGTCACGATAATAAACATTAAGTGCAGCCAACAGCAAGGAAATTGACGTGGTATAGAGGACCAGCATGACCAGCAACGGAAACAGCCAGAGAATGTTCCAGGTCAGCGGGATGCCATAACAGAGAAGCAGCAGAAAATAGACCACCAGCCCGATGAGATAATCAATAAAATTAATGGCAACGCCGGAGAGTGGTATGATCTCCCGGGGAAAATAGATCTTTGTAACCAGATTGAAGTTGCCGGAGAGACTGGTGACGGAGAAGTTGGTGGCGCCGGAAAAAAAGGTCCAGGGGAGAACGCCGGCGAAGTAGAAGAGCGTGTAGGGGTACTCTTTTTGCGTGGTCTTGAGTACGACACCGAAAATGAAGGTAAAGAGCATCATGAGACTGACCGGTTGCAGGATCGCCCAGAGAACGCCGATAGCGGTCTGTTTGTAACGAATCAGGAATTCCCGCCAGATGAAGACCAGGAGCAGATCCTTGTAGGCATAAAGACGGCGGATCATTGGGTAGCACCGGACGAACAACTTCGCCCCGCAGATGGAATAAACAACGACGCGACACGGCAACCGGCTCCCTTGACACTTTCGGCGATGACGTCACGCAGGGCGGTGTACTCCTCCCGCCGCTGATGCCGCAAGGTCTGTTTCTTCCCCAGATTTTCCACGGTTATGATGGCTGACATCGTTAGCTCACGCCCGTTCGTTGAAGATGCTATGAATCATCACGAAATAACCTTCCAAGTGCCACCTCTCCTGGCGCCATCTCTCATGATAACTCCATCCCTCTTCAACTCTTGCAACAATCTCTTTATTGTTGAAGCGCTAACTTTCATCTTCTTTGCCATGAGCTCATAACTGGCGTCGGGATCATTGCGCAGAAGGGAGAGGATCTCTGCTTTTGGGTCACTTAATCCCGACAACAGTTTTTTATGGGTCAAATCGATCAATTCAGGGTCATGTGACCTGAATACGATGACCTTGAACTGGTTCCCGTCCCTATCGTCAATAAACGAAATGGTGGGCCAATCGGCAAGAGCGACGATCCCGTCGAATTTCTTCCTGATCTCCACCCGACTCATCCCCTTAAATCGCGCCGTTGAGATAGATATTCTCCCTCCCCGTCAACTCCGGCTATGCGTCAACACGTTGTTCCGGGATGTCAATCACACCGGCAACGAATAGCTTGAACTTGTTAAGTAGTTCGACATAGACATCGGCCTCAGCCATATCATCCGCAACGACTGCGTATCGTCCTTCCACCGCATATGGATTCAATTCGACTAGTTTTTCAACATAAGCCGGCACAACAACTTCATTCGACAAACAAAGGCCAAGAAGCCTTTTGATGTCATGTATTTTTTCGTAATGCACTCCATGAAAGGACAACAGACATTTGAGATATTTTTCGGCAGCCTGCTGAAGGTGGAAAAATATTATATCCATATCGATCGCCTTGTCTTCCAACGCCAGGGCGTAAAAAGACAACGTCAAGTCAGCCGTGGCCTTGTTAAACATGATCTCGTATTGATGTAAAAATTTACCGGGCATATATCTCGATCCCTTTCTCGTGAATCGTCCTGAAAACCGAGCCGGCTTCATACTTGTAGAAATCGTATTCAGCCTGGGAAACGAGCAGTATATCTTTGGCCAAGGGGATATCCGACAATAATTTCCAGACGGCTACGCTTTCCCGAGACTTTGACTCTACATGATCCTTGATGATGACCAGATCAAGATCACTCTCCTCATCGGGAACACCATAGGCATACGATCCGAAGAGCAGTATCTTCAGCGGGTTCATAGCCGATACTATTCTCAGAACAATTTCATCGGTCAGTTTTTGCGGTAACATGGGCATCCTTACGAGAAATTTTGATGACGTTTCATATCATATCACATCCGCGAAGTTCCTTTCCATCCTTCTGAAATACCGGAATCCACCCAGACAGACCACCGCCACGAGAAGGAGGGAGAACCGGTAACCTGGCCAGTAGATGGCGGCTCCCTTGCCGGTGATGGCATGAATACCCCGCACACACCGACGTCAAAAAAGAGTCAAAACCGGCACACGGATTTTACGGATCTGGACGGATAAAAACGGATCAATCATTTTGGGTTTAAACCAGAGGCCTGCTTTTGCTTGATCCGTTTTGATCCGTTTCATCCGTGTGAAATAGCCTGTGTTGGGTACTCATTCACCCACCATATAGCCCCCAGGCGGTGGCGGCAACCCAGGCTGCGCCCGCCAGGAAGAGAATCGGGTCTTTCAGCAGCGATTCGGTGGGGTCCCCCTGATGCCCCAACTTGACCCGGAGGATGTAGCGGAGCAGGGCGAAGCAGCAGAGCGGCACGGTGTAGATGAGTCGGTGGTGCTCGATGACGTAGAGGGTGTAGGTCACCAGCACCGCCCCCCCCGTCATATAGATGACCCCGTCCAGGAAACCTTCGGGATAGGTATCCAGAGCCTTCCGATGGGCGCCGGCGCCCCCACCCAGGAGGTTTTTTTCCCCCAGACGCTTCCCCGTGCTGAGGAGGATCGCCAGGAGGAAGACCGTGAGGAAGAGCCATTCGGAGACGGCGATGCGAAAGGCCTCTCCCCCGGCCAATAGGCGAAAGAGAAAGCCGGAGGCGATGCAGAAGATATCGAACAGGGGAAACCGCCGAAACCAGAGGGTATAACTCCAGGAAACGGCTAGGTAGGCCAGAAGGAGGGAGAGGAAGCGGTGGGTGACGGTGGAGCCGAGGAGCAGCGCCGTCAGCAGCAGCAGCACCGCCATGGCGCCGGCCAGGGTGACCGAAACCGCTCCCGAGGGAAGGGGGCGGTGTCTCTTGGTCGGGTGGGCGCGGTCCAGCGGGATATCGATGATGTCGTTGAAGAGGTAGACCGAGCTGGAGGCGCAGCAGAAGGCGGCAAAGGGGATGACTCCCGCCGTCCAGGCGCCGGGAACCAACAGCGCCCCTCCCAGGAAGGGGGGGAAGAAGAGCATGAGATTCTTCAGCCACTGGTGGGGGCGAAGGAGTCTGATCATGGGGAGGATCGACATGGGTGAAGCCCTCGAAAAAAGTCAAAACCGGCACACGGATTTTACGGATCTGGACGGATAAAAACGGATCAATCTTTTTTGGTTTACCCCGAATGCTTGCTTTCGCCTGATCCGCCTTGATCCGTTTCATCCGTGTCATCCGTGTGAAACGGTTTGATGCGTTCACTGGTTCCCAAGAAGCCTTTCCACGGCGGCCCGGCCGGGATCTTTGGCCGGCAAGGTAAGCATCACTTTTTGCAACGCCTTCACCCCGGCGTCCTTTTCCCCCGTTCGCAGATAGAGTTTGGCGACCTGATAGAGGGTATGAGGGTCGTTATTCAGTTCGTAGAGCTTTTTGGTATACAGAAGCTGGAGCCGTTCAACTCTCTCTGCATCACTATCAGTCACCTCACGCCGGCGATCCTCATAGAAAGCCGCCAGCGCCTGCAACACGACCGGTTTCTTTCCTCCTGTTTTTTTCAGCGCAGAGAGGAGCACCCTTTCCGCTTCGTCGTTTCGCCCTTCCCTCTGGGAACAGCAGGCGAGGAGCAGGTCGTAGTTTTCTTCGTAGAAGACAGCCGGGAGCTTCGCCGCAATCCGGTACTGCTCCTCCGCTTCCCGGTAACGCCCCTCCTCCACCAGCGCCGACATATAGAGACCGTGCGCCATCTTGAAATCCGGCGATTTGGCGACCATATCCGAAGTCATGGCAAGATTGTTCCCCCAAACCATGCATCGCTGAACAACGACACCGGACGCCAGAATCAGCAGCAGCGGCGTCATCCAGGCGGTCACCCCCCACCGGCGGGAGGTTATCTGCGGCAGGAGGTAGCCCGCGGCCAGCAACCAGAACGGGATGGAGAGGTAGATATACCGCTCGGCATAGGCCGTCCAGGCGATGGTGCCGAAGGCGAAGGGGAGGACCGGAACGGTCATGCAGAATCCGGCCAGGAAAAAACCGGAGAGAAGGGACGGTCGGGCAAGAAGGATGACGCAAAGAAACAGGAGGAGCGCCCCCGCCAGGGTATAGAGCGGATCGATCTCACGGATGGCGGCGTTCAGGGGGAGAGGGAACAGAAATTTCCGGAGATAAAAGCCGTTGGCGCCAAGAAAAAGCTGGATGGCGTAGTTCAGGTCTCCCAGCATCAACGAAATGGTCTGGCTGATTCTCGAGGTGTTGGAGGTGAAAGCGACCTGACGGATGCACCAGAAACCGCCCCCCGCCGCGATTCCCGAGCCCAACAGCAACCCGATGGCGGGGATATTCCGGCGGATACCGGCTCTCCGGCATGACTTGTACCCCAGGAAAATAAGTATGCCGACAGAGACGAAGATAGTAATCCAAAAATTGTAGGTTACCATGGAGAGAAGGATCGTCCCCAGAGCGATGGCGGTGAACAGGACAATTTCCCTGGCGGTAAGGGGGAGACGGGCGGCCTCCTCCTGGTCTCGTCGTCCTCCCCAGAGGATGAGCAGAGCAGCGGGAATGAACGCCAGCGCGGTCTCCTTTGCCAGGGCGCCCATGAAAACGGCCACCAATGCCAAGGCAAGATAACGGAAGCGCCGCGTTTCATTATACCGAACCACCAGCCAGGTCGCTCCCAGGACAAAATTACCGGCCAGGATGTCGGTGCGACCGGAGATCCAGCAGACCGATTCGGTGGCGATGGGATGAAGTCCGTAGAGGAGGGCCGCCGCCAGGGGAAAAACAGGGTGTCGATTGGTCCGGTTGAAGAGCCGGTCGGCTATTTTGAAGAGGAGGAGGGCATTGAGGAGATGGAGAAAAACATTTTCAAAGTGCATGATCTGCGGCATCGTCCCCCAGACAAAACGATCCACCAGGTACGACAACCCGATGAGAGGGCGATAGTAGCCGCCGCCGCTGGAGCGGGGGATAAAGAGATTCTTCAGATCCAGGTCATTGCTGTTGATCAGCCAGGAAACCATGTCCCGGTCGTCCAGGAGGGAGACCACGCCGAAGATCGCCGGGTAATAGACCAGCAGGACAGCACAGCAGATCAGCAGCAGCTGATAGGGCTTTCTCACCGTAAACATCTACCCCTCTCTCACGATGTCCAGAAAAAACTGCTCCAGATTTTTTCGCACCGGCTCCACCAGGTTCACCTTTCGCCCCTGTCCTTCAAGGAGGGAAAGTACTTCGCCCAACTTCTCCGGGATGACCAACTCCTCACCTGCGCCGGCGGCGTCGCTGGAAACCACCCGGTAGGCGGATATTCCCTGACTCATGAGGTCATCCACGGCTTCAACCCTTTTCAGCTCCCCCTTGAGGATGACCCCTACCCGATCGCAGGTCTCCTCCACATCGGCGGTGATATGGGTGCTGAAGAAGACGCACTTCCCCTCCCCCTTCAGCTGGATGATGATCTCCTTCACCAGCGCCCGCCCCAGGGGATCGAGGCCGCTCATGGGCTCATCCAGGATGTAGAGCTGCGGGTCATGAACCAGGACCTGAGCCAAACCCAGCCGTTGCACCATCCCTTTGCTGTAGCCGCGAATGGGTCGATTACGCGCCTCCCAGAGATCCACCCGTTTCAGCACCTCTTCGCTGCGTATCGACAATTGGGGGTGAGACATTCCAAAGGTCCCCCCCACGAACCGGAGATACTCGGCGGCGGTGAGATATTCATAAAAGGCGGGGTTTTCCGGGAGAAAGCCGACACTCCTCCGGGACTCAGCCCGGCGGATATCGATGCCGTTCAGTCGGCCGGTTCCGGCGTCGGCCCGGACGAGTCCCATGAGGATCTTGATGGACGTACTTTTCCCGGCGCCGTTGGGGCCAAGAAAGCCGAACACCTCACCCTGCTCCAGTTGGAGGGAGAGGTTCTTCAGCGCCTCCACCTTGGCTCCCCGTTTTCCGCGAAAGGTCTTGCTCAGATTATCACAATCGATGGCTAACACGGCACCCTCATTTCTCACTAAGTCAAAGGCGGCACACGGATTTTACGGATCTGGACGGATAAAAACGGATCAATCTTTTTTTTGGTTTACCCCGAATGCCTGTTTTTGCCTGATCCGCCTTGATCCGTGTCATCCGTGTCATCCGTGTGAAACGGTTTACCCGGAAAGAATCAAAGCCGGCACACGGATTTTACGGATCTGGACGGATAACATCGGATCAAGC
>CAIUUR010000131.1 GCA_903902345.1 uncultured Geobacteraceae bacterium
CCACATGCCCCTCGCAAACCTGAATATTGGGATTTTCGTGAACGGCAGCCACCCACGCCCGCTGGATCTCCCGGCCGGTGACATCGTCGGCATGGAGTATCCGGCGCTGGCTATGCCCCCCTTCCCGGGTCAGGTCGTAGGAATCGCCGCTGGTGGTGAACTTGACCCCGACTTCAATGAGATGCCGGATGGTCTCCGGCCCCTCCTCCACCACCATCCGGACCACATCCTCACGGCAGATCCCGGCGCCGGCCACCATGGTATCCTCCATGTGGGCCGCGAAACTGTCTTCGGAAGAAAAGACCGAGGCTATCCCCCCCTGGGCGTAGTTGGTGGCGGTCTCGGAGATCTCCCGTTTGGTGACAATGGCCACGCTGCCATGCTGGGCCGCCTTCAGGGCAAAGGAAAGACCGGCGATACCGCTGCCGATAACAAGAAAGTCACTGATGATTTTCATGGCGTATCTCCGTGGTGGACTGCGTTGCCGGGATTATTCTCTTTGCCTCGGACATTTGTCAAGGTAAATGCACTAAATTCCGCTTCATCCTTGTCATGGAGGGGAAGTTAGTCTATATTTTGGATTCGATTCACTAGATGACGTTTGACCGGGGTCATGGCGAGGGAGATCATGGGGTGGAAACAGCTGGTCATGACAACTTCACTGCTCCTGGCACTGGCGGCATCACTGGCCGCGGCAGGTGATATCTACCGGTTCGAGGACGATGAGGGGGTACTCCATTTCACCGATACCCCCAACGACCACCGTTTCAAGATCTTCATGCGGGATCTCAAGAAAGAGAAAAAACTTCGCACCAGTTTCAATCTGGCCCGCAACGGACGGAGAGCCGAGGAGTTCGAACCGATCATCACCCAATGCTCCTCCGATTACGGGGTGGAGCGCTCCCTGGTGAAGGCGGTTATTCACGCCGAGTCATCCTACAACCCCCAGGCAGTTTCCCCCAAGGGGGCACGGGGTCTCATGCAACTCATGCCCGGTACCGCCCAGGATCTCAAGGTTGCGGACTCCTTCGACCCCCGGGATAATATCCGTGGGGGGGTCAAGTACCTCCGGTTTCTCCTGGATACCTTCCGGGGAGATATCCCCATGGCCCTGGCAGCCTACAACGCCGGACTTGCCAAGGTTGCCCGCTACGGCGGAATCCCCCCCTATGAAGAGACCCGCAACTATGTGTCGCGGGTCCTGGCGCTGCAGAAGAACTACCAGACAAACTAATTCAAGGCCTACCGATGAACGCTGAAAGAAAACAATCCGTCTGGAACATCCCCAACATCCTTACCATGATGCGTATTGCGGCCATTCCGATCCTGGTGTTACTGCTCCTCCCCTGCTGGAGCACTACTCCCCTGATTCAATCCAGGTCGGGGGGGTTCTGGGCCGCGGCGCTCTTTTCAGCCGCCTCCATCACCGACTGGATGGACGGCTACCTGGCGCGAAGAATGGGAATTCAGACCGTACTGGGCGCCTTTCTTGATCCCATTGCCGACAAACTCATCGTCATGGCCTGCCTCATCATGCTCCTCCCCTACGGCAATATTCCCGCCTGGATGGTGCTGGTCATCCTCAGTCGTGAGATCATCATCACGGGCTTACGAAGCATCGCCTCCAACGAGGGGATCGTCATCCCGGCCAGCAACCTGGGAAAAGTCAAGACCATCTTCCAGATTGTCGCCATCATCGGGTTACTCCTCCACTACGACTACCACTGGTTCTTTTCCATGAACCATCCCCTCCTCACCGTGAATATGTACAATGTGGGGATGCTCTATCTCTGGATCGCCACGGTCATCACCATCTGGTCCGCTGTGGACTACCTCATCACCTTCGTGAGGCTCTTCGCCAGGTAACGAAACGGAAACACAATAGCAATGACAGCTATATCGTCTCAATTTTAAACCGTTTTATTTCTGTTTCGAAACAGAACGAAACACCCACCTTACCCGTTACCTTGGTGAAATGGCGAACCCTCCCCGTCATTTAACCAGACTCTTTCCCCACACTGTTTTTTATTAAAACGTATACGGAATGGAACGGACGGAAACAGTCCCCTCCCCTGGAACTCCCTCTTTCTCACGTCACTATTTTCAGAAAACAAAACAGTCGTTTATCACATTTCCTGCGGCAGCGGAGCGATTTTTCCCCGCCTCACAGCTCCGACCCGGATATTGGCACACACGTTGCAAATCACCATTATGGTAATGCAATATATTTCAGGAGGCGGACCATGGCAGTTATTCAGTGGGATGAGAGTTTCAGTGTGAAGATCGTGGAGATTGACAAGCAGCACCAAAAGCTCTTTGACATGGTGAACGAAATCGATGCGGCCCAACGTCAGGGGAAGGGTAAGGATATTGTCGGCAAGATCATCGACGGGCTGATCAATTATGTCTCCGAGCATTTCAAACATGAAGAGAGTTTTTTTGACCGTTACAACTATCCGGACACTAAAGCCCACAAGTTGAAACACGTGGATTTTGTCAACAAGGTCCTGGAGTTCCGGAGCGGCTTTGAAAAAAACAAGCTCGGCCTCTCAATGGACCTCATGAAATTTCTCTGTGACTGGCTCCATACTCATATCAAGGGGAGCGACCTGGAATACGCCCCCTTCCTCCGTCAGCAGGGACTGAAATAGCAGAAAATGGCGTTGCCGGGCCGCCCAGGGCGACCCGGCAACAACAACTCCCCCGAAACGGTCACATTCCCCCTTTACGAAACCCCTTCCCATTCCTGTAGAGTCCCCACCGTCACTCCCAAAATTCTGGCGAACTCAGCTTGAGAAAAACCTGCCATCTGTCTCACCGCCACAATGGGGGGAGCCTCAAACGACAAATCTTCCCCCGCCGTCATCCTCTGCAAACGCGCCACGACATCTCTCCGGCGCCCCTCAGCTTCTCCTGTCGAAATTCCGTTATGAGTCATGACTGAGCCTCCATGGTTTTGGGCATGACGACGGTGAAGGTCGTCCCGACCCCCTCGGTGCTGGTGACCAGAAGCGCACCTCGATGTCGCTGGATGATTTCAGAGGAGACACTGAGTCCCAGCCCGGTCCCCTGCCCCACTTCCTTGGTCGTGAAGAACGGCTCGAAGATCCGGCCCATGACCTCCTCCGACATCCCCTCCCCCGTGTCGCTGATGGAGACGGAGACAAACGCATCGTCTTCCCATGAACGAAGGATAATCTCACCCTGAGGAGTGATGGCCTGGGCAGCATTGACCAGCAGGTTCATGAACACTTGATTCAACTGACCGGAATGACAGAGAATCGACGACGTCGACTCATACTCCTTCCGAACGGATGCCACGGAGTTCAGCTCCTCGAAACAGACGCTCAGAGCGCTCTCCAGGCAGGAGTCCAGAGTCACCCACTCCTCTTCCGCCGTATCCACCCGGGAATAGCTTTTGAGATCCTTGACGATCTTGGTGATCCGTTCCGCGCCGGACAATGATTCCTCGATGAGATCCACCCCATCGGCCAGGATCTCGTCGATTTTCAGGGCAGCCCTTTCACGGCAGATGATCTCCAGGGGATACCGGTCGGACAGTTCGTCACAGTTTTTCTTTACCAACCCGTCAAACCGAATGATCTTCCGGAAATACTCAGCGAGAATTCCCAGGTTCCCGGAGACAAATCCCATGGGATTGTTTATCTCATGGGCTACTCCCGCCGCAAGTTGCCCGACGGATGCCATTTTATCGATATGCATGAGAGCCTGATCCTTCTTCCGATTCTCCAGCACCCCTTGCGCCACCCGAGCCTCAAGAACGGTGTTTAACTGCTCCAACTGCTGTTGTTGAAGCAGCAGGGTCTCCTGGATGGAGCGACGCATGGCGACCTCCACCGCCATGACCTCCCTGGCGGAGTCTGCCACCCTCCGGGCTTCTTCAACGAGCAACTCATGCTGTTTGCGCTTTGTTATATCCCGAGTGACCCCTCTTTTCTCCAGGAAGGCGCCGTTATCATCAAAAACATACTCCACGACGACTTCCGACCAGATAGGTACCCCGTCTTTTCCAAACTGTTCCAATTCCATCCGCAGAGTCTCAGGATGCAGACCGGCCTGAATGGCGGCATACGAGCTCCGGATCGCCTCAGCGGCGATGGCAAGGGAAGCAGGGGTCATGACATCTGCCAGAGTGAGCCCCATAAGCTCTTCTGAGGTATACCCCCAGAGATGCTCCGAGGCGGGGCTTACATAGGTGAATCTACCCTGCAGATCCATGGTCCAGAAGAGTTCGCTGGTGGTACGCTCGAACTTGCGCAGTTGCTGTAGCTGACTCTGCAACAGCTCTTGGGCTCGCCTGCCATTGTCGACTTCCGTTTGCAGGGATTTCACCTGTTCCCGCAAGGTGTTCTCCACAGAACGGCGCTCCGCCGGTTCCCGGAAACTCCTCATTGCAACTCCCTCCTGCCGTCCCATTGAAACACCGGAATCATTGCCCGGGGCTCTGAAAATCCGGGCGGTGAATTTCCCACCCCGGACCATCTCAATTATTTTTCGTGACATACGTTCCCCCGCGTACCGGTTGCTGTCCCGCGAGGGACAGCATTACCTCATCAGTACTCCATTACAGGTAGTAGTAGCGAAATCCATACCAATTCTGACTCCTCTTTTTTTTCAGCCGGTTACAAAAACCCACCCGGAGGAAGTTGTCCCGACGGAGACATGGTGTCCCTGGTGGGACAACGAAGGAAGGGGATCAGGAACTGCGTCTCCACTCCCCCAGAGGTTATCCTCCTCGTGACCCGGTGATTTCTTCCCTTCCCGGGGGAGCCTGACGGTAACGACGGTTCCCGCGCCGACGGCACTCTCCACCCGGAGTTGTCCGTGGTGTTTAGCGACAATGTCACGGCAGACGCTCAGCCCCAGACCGGCCCCCTCGCCCACTCTTCTGGTAGTAAAAAACGGTTCAAATATCTGTTCCCTGAACTCTTCGGGAATGCCGTGACCGTTGTCCGTCACCATCACATAAACATACGCATCATCATGCCGGCTCCCCAAAATGATCAGCCCCGGCGAAGCAAGCGACTGGACGGCGTTACGAAGCAGATGCAAAAACAGCTGGTTCATCTCTCCGGGGTTACAGAGTATGGCGGGTAGCGGTTTATACCCCCTCTGGATGGTCGCCGCGTCTTTCATTTCGTGAGCCAGGATAGTAAGCGCACTCTCCAGGCAGACCGAAAGATCCACGGCCGCACTGCTGGAGGCGTCAACCCGGGAGAAACTTTTCAGGTCAAGAACAATGCGAGAGACCCTTTCCACTCCCATGAGGGATTCGGCAATAAGTTCGGGGGCGTCCTCCAGGATAAAGGGAACATCCAGTCGCTGTTCCGTGGCGGCAAGATCACGGAGTTGCCCTACGGGAGCAGTGGCGGCAAGGAGTTCCTGCTGCAGGGTATGAAAACCGCGCAACCGCTGGAAGTAATCCAGAAACACCCTGAGATTGCTGGTTACGAACGCAAGGGGGGTATTGATCTCATGGGCGACACCGGCCGCCAGTTGCCCCACCGAGGCCAGCTTCTCCTGACTCATGATCAGCAGATCCTTGGCCCGGTTCTTGGCGATCTCTTCCTGCACCAGCTCGGCAAGGTGAAGGTTCAGGTTCTCCAGCTTCCGCTGCTGCATCATAATCTGCTCTTCCGACTGTTTTCGCAGCGTGACATCCCAGGCGATGCCGGTGGTCCCCAGCACCGCACCATCCAGGGCTATGATGGGGGAAGTGTACATTTCAAACCACTCCACCCCATCTTCCCCATCCACCCGGTGTTCATCCACCTGACGGCTCATTCCGGACGAAAGGATATCCTCATCCACGGCATGATAGGCCTCCGCCTGATCGGGTGGCCAGAGCTCAAAGTCCGTTAGGCCCAGGATCTCGCTACGAGGGCGTCCCACACCGGAGGCATACCGGTTGTTAACCATGAGCAACCGCCCCTCCCGGTCCTTGAGCCAGGCAGCCATGGGGAGATTGTCCAGAATTGTCTGCAGACGACTGTTGCTGGCGGCCAGTTCGGCTGTTCGAGTTTTCACCAGCGCCTCAACCTCTTCCCGGGAACGGAGCTGTTCACGCAGATACAGGTAACTGAGACGGGTAATAAGGAGCCCCAGGGGGAGAATCAGCAGAAAAGCCAGGGAGACCGTCTCGGCATGGTACCCCCGGGTCCCCTCACACTCTATCCGCCACTGCCGGCCGGCAAAGGAAAACTCCCGATGGTAGGTTAGTTGGGGGAAGAGGAGGTCATCCAACCCGGGAAGTTGCCCGGAGATCCCCCGGGGAACCTCATAACGATGCAGGGGCGCCCCTCCGGCGGGAACGCCAAGATCCATGAGAGTGGTATTCAGAGCCATCCTGGCGGTGGGGCGGAGGGCCGCTTCCAACAGTTCCTCCACCCCGAAGATTCCCAGGGTAAAACCGTAGAGTTTGTGGGCAGCGTCCAGTACCGGGGCGCAGAGGATAAACCCGGAGTTCCCCCAGAGCCCCCGGACCAGCATGGCGCCGGTCGTCACCCTGATCCCCCCACTCCTCTCTGCGCCCCCAAGTGCCTCTTCCAACTCCGGTTCCGAACCCAGGTCATACCCCAGGAGCCGCCCGTTCCGCGCAGCCGGCTCCAGTAAAGAGAGAGGGTAATACAGCTGACGGGTCGTTACCGGTATCAGGAGATTGTCCGGTGACCGCCGGGTAAGACGAAAACCCCCGGCGCGCTCTATCCCCGCGCGTCGGGATGCCGGAACCGCCGGGGCCCAGGCCAACGCCTGAACCCCGGCATGAGCAATGATCGGTCGGACGAAGTCCCGAAAGGAGTTCCTGTCCACCTCCCCCCTCCGCCCCATCCCTTCAATAAAACGGGCAAGCCCATCCACCTCCTGCAGACGATCCTGCAGCATCTCGACGACATCTTCGGCCCGTTTCGAGGCATCGGCAACAAACTGCTTGTGATATTCCCGCCATGAGATGTAGTAACCCAGGAAAAAAATGATCAGTGTCAGGATGATGCCGATATATAAGATCCGGTGGGGGGTCAATCGACGTTCAATTCGTGTCATGTTCATGCTGGTATCCTCCGGAATCTGTTCCGTTGTTTTCCAGTGGTAAAAAAGTTGAGATAGAATAATGGTCTCCCCAAAAACCAAGTGAATAACGCTACTTTACCGCCGGAAGGGAACTGTTTTGATCAAAAACGACAGCCGCCCGACGCAACTCGGGATCGAGACGACGGGCAAGCTCGTCAAAACGCGGCAACTCCAGAGCGGAAAGAAGCCGCAGTTCCACCGAGTTGAGTAGAAACCCCTCCTGTCGGCTGGCTGCTTCCAGCGATTGCGCCACCTGAGTGCGAAAACGACAATCGGTGAGCATTCTTCCCAGTACCCTCTCCACTGCGTCCTGTGACATGGCGTCCCCTGAATATCGGCTCCTGTCCGAAAACGGACAGACGTGCCTTATAAGATAGATACTGTGGGAAGATACAGCGAGATTCGTGCCAAGGGGAGGTACTGCGGTTTTTCAACTGGTTACAAAAGGGGAGGAAACAGTATTGTCCCCGGAGGGACACCCTGTCCCAGGAGGGACAAGCCCAGGTGCGGGGCTCCGTGCGCCGGAGTTCAAAGCGGCGGTATGAGGTGATGACGGTGGCTGAAGCGAAGAACTGTTCGGAGGGACACATTTCCGGGGCAGGGTAAAGCGGCATGATGCATCGAGTATCAGTAGAACAGCTTGCGGGAACACTTCAGGAGACGCGCGGCGGAGGATTTATTGTTCTCGCACTGGTTCAGCGCCCACGCCATGACCCGTCGGGTGACGGCTTCCAGGGAGAACTCTTCCGGCGAGAAATCCAGGCGAAGAGAAATCAAGTCACTCTCCGGCTCTTCGTGGTCGGCTCCCGGCGACAGCAGACGAATGTGCTCCGGCCGGATCAGATCGCCGGTGGTGACGATGGTGGCGTATTCCAGGAGGTTGCGCAGTTCCCTGACGTTGCCCGGCCAGTCGTGATGCACCATGAGATCCAAGGCCGCCTGAGAGAGGCCGGGAAGCGGCTTTCCCTGATGCTGCCTGAAGTAGCCAAGAAACTGCTCGCAAAGCTGCGGGATATCTTCCCGGCGCTGGCGTAGCGGCGGGATGATAATGGGAAAGATATTCAACCGGTGATAAAGATCCTGGCGAAAACTCCCCTGATCAGAACACTCTTTCAGGTCCCGGTGCGTGGCAACAATGACCCGGAAGTCGGCGGTGACCTGGCGGTCGGAGCCGACCTTCTCATAGACCCGCTCTTCCAGGAGCCGCAGAAGCTTGGGTTGGAGCGCCAGCGGCATATCGCCGATCTCGTCCAGGAAGAGGGTTCCCCCCTTGGCTCGGCAGCATTTGCCGTCACGATCCCGATCGGCGCCGGTGAAGGCCCCCTTCACATGACCGAACAGCTCGCTTTCCAGCAAGGTTTCCGGGATGGCGGCGCAGTTGATCGCCACGAAACTGACCATGTTCTGCCCGGAGGCGTTATGGATGGCCCGGGCCAGAACCTCCTTCCCCACCCCGCTCTCCCCATACAGGGCGACGGTGGTTCGGGGAGAGGCAGCCACCTGCCGGGCAGCGGCCAGCGTCACCCCCATGAGAGGCGAGCTGCTGGTGATATTCTGAAAGCTGAATTTATCCCGTTCCGAGGCGAGTATCCGGTCGTAATTGACCCGCAGCCGGGAATGCGCCAGGAGTCGTTCCACCACCAGCAGCAACTCCTCCCAGTTCAGCGGCTTCAACAGATAGTCGTCCGCCCCCTCTTTCATGGCCGCCACGGCACTGTCCACACTGCCGTGAGCCGTCACCAGCACAAAAGGGAGCTCAGGCAGGGTGCTTCGTATCCGGCGGAGGAGAGTCACCCCGTCCATCTCCGGCATGACCATGTCGGAGAGGATCAGGTCAAAGGAACTCCGCTCCAACTCCGCCAGAGCTTCCTCTCCGCCGTCCACGCTGACCACCTGATACCCCGCATCTTCCAGATACCCCTGGATCATGAAACGAAAGCTCTGTTTGTCGTCAACCACCAGTATCCGGGCGTCACGTTTCATGATTCAACCTCTCAGGAATCAAAACAGTAGCAGGAGCACCATTAATGAACAACTCAATTTTCGCCACGGCACGGAGGTATTTTTTCCCATCCCGGGGGAAATAAACAGTGCCGTAACGGCGCCTTCCCCCAACCGTTCCAGCCAGGATGTTCACCATCTACCCTCCCGGATAGGGGTGAAACGGCAGGCCGACTGTAACTGCCCCGCAACCTCCCCCAACCGTTCCAACGGTACGGTGGGGGCGTTCTCCTGCAGCCAGGCGGCCAATTCCACCGGTTTCCTGCCGGTCAACTGTCCACAAAGCCCCTTCAGGGTGTGGGCGGCGCGGCCCAGGGCTTCACGATCACCCCGCTCCAGCGCGCTCCGCAGGGAGTGAAGCTCCTCGTCCATATCCTCATCCAGCAGAAGTCGGTAACGCCGGGCGCGCTCAGGGTCACTCCCCAACCCGCTGATGACCTGCGCGTTCAGCTGGGAGTTCGGATAGGGCGGAACCTCCCCTCCCCGACCGCAGTGTGCCGCCATGGCTCGGGCCAACTGATCGGGGATAATCGGCTTCCCCAATACCACATTGATCCCCACCTGGAGGCAGGTGTCGCGGGTGGCCGGCTCCAGGTCGGCGGTGAGGGCGATGATGGGGACGGGAGATTCCCGGCGTTCCTGCTCGCGCCGCCTGATCCGGCGAGCGACTTCGATGCCGTCTATGCCGGGCATCCGGATATCCAGTAAAATCAGGTCGAACCGCTGTTCGTCCACCAGCCGCAGCCCTTCCCCTCCGTCTTCAGCCAGGGTAACCTCCTGCCCCCACCCCAGGAGCAGATCCTCCAGCAGGAGACGGTTGAACCGGTTATCCTCCACCACCAGAATATTCCCCAGGGAAAGCTGCACCTGATGGGGAAGAAGTTCCTCCGGAGGAGGTTCACATGCGGGGAGCGGCAGTTGGACGGTGAAACGGCTTCCCTCCCCTTCCCGGCTGTCGACGGAAATAGTTCCCCCCATCATTACCACCAGGCTCTGCACGATGGCCAGACCAAGCCCGCTGCCGCCGTATCTGCGGGAGATGCTGGGATCAAGCTGCTGGAATGGCTGGAAGAGTCGGGACTGTTTCTCTTCGGGGATGCCGATTCCGCTGTCCCGCACCTCCAGGCTAACCAGCCGCGGGGATGCGCCATCGTCCCGACCGGAGAGGGTGACGGCGCAGGAGATCTCACCCTTTTCCGTAAACTTGACGGCGTTGCCGAGAAGATTGGCAAAAATCTGGCGCAGACGAACCGAATCGCCCTGCACCCAGGTCGGCACCGATTCATCAATGATTATCCGCAATTCAAGTTTTTTGTGCGCGGCAAGATGACGGTAGTGAGCATCCAGGGTATCTATGAGCTGCCGGAGGTTGAAGGGGACCACCTCGAACTCCATCCGCCCGGCTTCGATCTTGCTCATATCCAGAATGTCGTTAACCAGGTCCATGAGTGAACGTGACGACTGTTCCAGGATCAGGTGATACTGGTCAAGTTTCAACGGATCGGTGGTCCTGCGAGCCATGCTGCTGAATCCCACAAGAGAGTTGAGAGGGGTCCGGATTTCATGACTCACCAGGGCAAGGAATTCGGACTTCGCCTTGCTGGCTTCCTCGGCGGCGAGCTTTGCCTGCTGCAGGAGGATTTCCGCCTGTTTCCGTTGGGTGAATTCCCGGGTAATGCCGTAAAATCCGGTAATCTTCCCTTCGTCATCAAACACAGGGGTGGAGCTCACCTCCGCCCAGATCCAGCTTCCGTCCTTGCAACGGTGCCGGGCCTCGAAGGCCATGGTCCCCAGCCGTTCTCCACGCCGCTCAGTCTCAAACCTCTCCATGCCAAGCTTCCTGACCAACGCAGCCCCTTCTTCGTCGAATATCTCCAGGCAGAGTTGGCCGAGAACTTCGTCGGAGCGGTAGCCTCGCAGCCTTTCATCCGACGGGCTGATATAGGTAAAACGGTAGTCGCCATCCAGTCTCCAGATGACATCGGTGGCATGCTCGGTAAGCCGTTGGTAGTGGATCGCATTCTCCCGCAACTCCTCCTGTAACAACTGCTGCCGGGTAACTTCCCGCTTCAGCTCTTCGTTAGCCAGCCGCAGCTCTTCGTTTTCCCGGGAAAGATCCGTCGTCCGTCGGGTAATCGCCGCAACCAGAGAGAAGATGAGTTCCCCCTTCAGTTCCCCGGAAAGCAGATCAGCACCGAGGTAGTCGTCAAAAAGCTTGTTGAATTCCTGACAGACGCCTGCAACCATGGGAAAAGACCTCGTTAACCGGATAACCGCTATTTTGTGACTTCACCTTCGGGAATCTTTTCCTTCACCGTGATACTGATGATCCCCCGCAATTCCCCCTCCTTGTACCCTACCCCCTTATCCTTGGGATACCGCGTCGCAAGAATTTTTTTCACGTCGGCGGGAATGTTTTCCGGTGTGCCGTGACACCCCACACAGGTGGACTGCATCATGACCGGCTTGTAATAGCGGAGAGTCCGCTCCTTGCCTGACTCCGTCCGGGAAAAAAGAGTTACCTCCTGAGAAAAGGGCTCCCCCCCCTTCAGCATCCCGTCGAGTTTTTCCAGAACCGCTTTTTCAGCCCCATCGGGACTGTTGGCCGGATTACGGACTTTGAGGGAGGTTCGCCTCATAGTGAGGCCAAAGCTCTTTTCCAGAGAGGTGATGGTGGCGGGGACATCCTTGACGCAGAGATCCATGCTCCCTCCCCAACCGTTTTTCTGGATTGAGGGGGTCAGGCTCTTCCGGATCTCCAGGGCCAACCGCCCTGCGGCGGCGGTGGCTTTGACCTCCGGGGTCAGCTCCGTGGCCAGGAGGGGGGTGGCGCCCAGAATGATCCCGGTGGCGAGGACAATGATTCTTTTCTTCATACTACCTCCTGTGTAGGTTGCACGTTACTTCATGATTACTTCAACCAGTTCGAGTAGCGGTCCGGGCCAGACCCCCAGGATCAGGAGGAGCGCAGCGGAGAGCGCCAGGGCCACGGAGGAGGCCGGGGTGGCTGCGGGAATCGGCGTTTCTTCCTCGTTACTCCTGAGATAGAGGGCGGTCACCACCCGGAGATAGAAATAGACCGAAACGGCGGCGGAAAGCACCCCCACCACTGCCAGAGAGATCTCCCCCCCCATCAATGTCGCCCGAAACAGGGCGAACTTGCCGGTAAAACCGGCGGTGGGGGGGATGCCGGCCAGGGAGATCATCGCCAGGGCCAGACAGCCGCCCCGGAAGGGGGCTCGGTACCCCAACCCCCGATAGTCGTCCATGAGATCCCCCCCCCCCTCACCGGAAAG
>CAIUUR010000132.1 GCA_903902345.1 uncultured Geobacteraceae bacterium
CCTGGCTATCCCCCCTACCCCTATTACGCCTATCCGCCCCCCGTTTACGGAACCTTCGCCTTTGCCACGGGAATAACCCTAGGGCTCGCCTGGGGGTATGCCTGGGGAGGCTGCAACTGGCATGGTCGGAGCGTGAATGTCAACGTCTGGCGCAATACCACGATCAATAACACTCACATCAACCGGAACAACTATCAGAGAAACTATCAGAAGGTAGGGATGATCGGCCAAAACGGCCAGGGGAGATGGCGACACGATGCGGAACATCGCCGGGGGGTAGCCTACCGTGATCCGGCAACGGCACGATTATACGGCCAATCCCCAGCGCGTTCACCCCAGGCAGGACGCGATGCCCGCGGGTATGGCGCCCCCGGCGGCGCCAGGCAGACGGTTCCCGGCGTCAGGGCTCCCGGTTGGAAACCGCCTGGCGGCTCCCCCACCCCACCCAGGGATGGTGGGCGGAACCAGGGGGGAGCAAAGCAAAACGGAGTCCCCCCCGGTGGTGAGCAGAGAGATACGCGCGGCGCGGGAAGGGTGGGGGGAAGCTCGGCCTTCGGCGGCTCCTACGGCGACGGCGTTAGCAGCCGCGCCGCCAGTGACCGCGGCCACTCCAGCCGACAACCATCCGACGGAGCCCGGCAGGGTGGGGGAGGAGGTGGAAGCCATGGCGGCGGAGGTGGAAGCCGCGGCGATCGTGGCCCCCGCCGATAGCTCCTACATCCACCAATCTACTCCGGCGCGGTACGACTTCCCAGGGAGGAACAACCACCATGGTCATGATATTCCCGATAAACTTCTTCACCAACCGCCTCCTCCCACTGCTGGCGACATTTCTTATCCTGGCGCTGGGAGCAGCTCCCTCCGTCAACGCCGCCAGTGGCGGCCAGAAATCCTTCACGTCGCCGGAAAAGGGTGCGAAGTCACTCCTCAATGCGGTCAAGAGGGATGACATCAAGAAACTGGTCGCCATCCTTGGCCCCGGATCGGAACCGCTCATAACCTCCGGCGACGAGGTGGCGGACAGCTCCGGGAGGAAGGAATTCGTGAAACGGTACGAAGAAAACAACCGGATTCACCCCCTGGACCCGACCAAATCGATTCTCATCATCGGCCGGCAGGAGCATCCGTTCCCCATACCGCTGGTCAAGGTGGGGAAACGGTGGCGCTTCGACACGAAGGAAGGGAAGGAGGAGATCCTCAACCGGAGGATCGGCAAAAATGAGCTGAACGCCATTGAGGTTGCCCGCGCCTACCTGGTAGCCCAGAGAGAATATGCCTGCAAGG
The DNA here is from genome assembly GCA_903902345.1 of uncultured Geobacteraceae bacterium. Lineage (GTDB taxonomy): Bacteria > Desulfobacterota > Desulfuromonadia > Geobacterales > CAIOGM01 > CAIOGM01. The sequence continues at coordinate 1,285 of CAIUUR010000132.1, forward strand.
ATCGGGACGGCGACGGCGCCGTGGCCTTCGCCCAACGGTTCCGGAGCCATCCGGGCCGTAGAGACGGACTCTTCTGGGAAGTGAAGGAGGGGGAAGGTGAGAGCCCCTTTGGCCCGCTCACCGCCCAGGCAGCCGACGAGGGGTACGCGGAAAACCCGCGGCACGCCCCGTACCGCGGCTATCTCTTCAAGATCCTCAAAGGACAAGGGGAAAACGCCGTAGGAGGAACCTACAGCTACCTGGTAAACGGCAAGATGATCCTGGGATTCGCCCTGGTCGCCTACCCGGCGCAGTACGGAGCCTCCGGCATCATGACCTTCATCGTCAACCAGAGCGGCGTTGTGTATCAGAAGGATCTGGGGGAGAGCACCGGATCAGTCGCCCCGGCCATGACATCCTACGATCCGGACAGCAGCTGGAGAAAAACAGAATAGAAAGCTGGTTTTAGCGGTAATTGGCGAGGGTTTCCGAAGAGGAGAGATGGCTCGAGACGGTGCCGCATCGCCGGCAGGGATATCTCCGGCTCCCCCAGGAGATGAAAATGACTCCCGGAAGTATCCCCAGGAGGAGCAGGAACCAGGCTGCGGTGGAAAAATCCTTTTTTTTGAGGACGGTATACATCTTTCCCGCATGTCCGCAGTGGGCGCACCGGAGGTACTTCCCCCTGTCCTTTCGGGCTTCCCACAACTTGACGACGGCATAGATCAGCGCCGGGATCGCCAGGAGAAAATACATGAGCAGAAATTCCGCCAGGGAATGAAGGGTCGGCATGGCTCATCCACATGAAAAATAATGTGCAGTATAGGGCTCCTCACCTCCTGAACACAAGGCATTTAATGCAGCACCGCTATTTTCCCACGCCCCCTGCGTAAACGGCGCCCTCACACCACCGGAGGACAGTTCACCCCGGTCACAGCGCCGCAGTATGCCTGATATCCTTCCCCTTGACCATGAAGATGACCATCTCCGCCACGTTGGTGGCATGATCGGCCACCCGTTCGAGACACTTGGCGATGGCGGTGACCTTGATGGCGCGGGAGATGGTGCTGGCATCTTCGATCATGTAGGTGAGGAGTTCTCGTTGGATCTGATCGTTGAGGAGGTCCACCTCGCTATCCCGACGGCAGACGGCGTAGGCCAACTGGTCATCGCTCCGGACAAAGGCGTCCAGGGCCTCGGTAACCATGGAAGCGGCGATGACCGCCATCCGCGGCAGATCAATGTACGGCTTGAGAGGGGGTTCATCGTTGAGTTCCCGTGCCCGCTTGGCGATGTTGCGGCACTGGTCGCCGATGCGCTCCAGGTCGGTAACGATCTTCAGCGCCAGAGTGATGAACCGGAGATCACGGGCCGTAGGTTGCCGCAACGCCAGGACCTCCAGGCAGCGCTCGTCAATCTCTACCTCCAGGCGGTTGATCTCGTGATCGTAATCAATGGTCCGGTTTGCCAGATCGCTGTTTCGCTCCACCAGGGACTTCATGGAATCGGTGATCATCTTCTCGACCTTACCCCCCATTTCCAGCAGGCGGGAGCGGATATCGCTCAGGTCGGCATCAAATTGTGACATCAGGTGTTTCGACATATATGCCCCGTAAAAAAGTTCTAGGTTCTAGGTTCTAGGTTCCAGGTTCCAGGTTCTAGGTTCCAGGTTACAACATAGAACTTAGAACATAGAACTTAGAACCTTTATCACCCGAACCGTCCGGTGATGTAATCTTCAGTCTGGCTCTTGGAAGGATTGGTAAAGATTTTCTTGGTAGCGTCGAATTCGATGAGTTCCCCCAGATAGAGGAACGCTGTCCAGTCGGAGACCCGGGCCGCCTGCTGCATATTGTGGGTTACGATAACCACGGTGTACTGCTCTTTCAGTTCATCGATGAGCTCTTCAATCTTCAGGGTCGCGATGGGATCCAGGGCGGAACAGGGCTCATCCATGAGGATCACCTCCGGTTGCACCGCCACGGTTCGGGCAATACAGAGCCGCTGCTGCTGACCGCCGGAGAGGGCCATGGCGCTGCTTTTCAACCGATCCTTCACCTCATCCCAGAGCGCCACCCGCTTGAGGCTGGATTCCACGATACCATCCATCTCCCCCTTGTTCACTCGACCGTTCAGCTTGTAACCGGAGATGACATTATCATAGATGGACATGGCCGGGAAGGGATTAGCCTTCTGGAAGACCATCCCGATCCGCCGCCGCACCGCCACCGGGTCAACCTTACGGGCATAGATGTCTTCATCATCCAGGAGGATCGTGCCGGAAACCCGGGCGCCGGGGACCAAGTCGTGCATCCGGTTGATACTCCGGAGCACCGTGGACTTGCCGCATCCCGAAGGGCCGATGATAGCGGTCACCGTATTGGCCGGAAACTCCAGGGAAACATTCCTGACGGCATGGGAAGAGCCGAAATGAACGTTGAGCTGCTTGAGCTGTAGCTTGGATTCCATGAAAACCTCTATGTTACAGGAATAACAGTTAATTGCCTTGTTTGATTCTCCCGAAATAACGGGCCGTCAGGTTCAGAGTGAACATGATCACCACCAGCACCAGCGCCCCGGCCCAGGCCAGCTTGTGCCAGTCTTCGTAGGGAGAGATGGCGAAGTTGAAGATCTGCAGCGGGATGGCGGCCATCGGTTCGGTGAGCCGTTTGCTCCAGAACTGGTTCCCCAGAGCGGTAAAGAGGAGTGGCGCCGTCTCCCCGGCAATGCGGGCGACGGAGAGGAGGACTCCGGTGATGATCCCGGCCCGGGCGCTCACCAGGGTGACCTTGAGGCTGGTTCGCCAGAAGGGTACCCCCAGGGCCAGGGAGGCTTCCCGCAGGGTGCCGGGGACCATCTTCAACTGCTCCTCCGTCGTCCGGAGTACAATGGGGATCATGATGAGGGCCAGGGCCACGGCGCCGGCCAGAGCGGAGAAGCCTTTCATGGGGACAACCAGCAGGGTATAGGCGACCATCCCAGTGATAATGGAAGGGATTCCCGCCAGAACGTCGGCGCTGAACCGGATGGCCGTGGCAAAGCGGTTGCCGCCGAATTCGTTGAGAAAGACCGCCCCCAGTATCCCCACGGGGAGACCGAAGCATGAGGCCATGCCGATCATGAGGGCCGAACCGGCAAGTCCGTTGGCCATCCCCCCCCCGCTTTCTCCGGTGGGTTTGGGAATCTGGGTAAAAAAATCCAGGCTCAGGGAGCCGGCTCCCATCTTGAGGATATGGAGGAAGATGATTCCCAGGGGGGCCATGACCGCCAGGGCCGCACCGACCATGAGAATCGTCATCAGACTGTTTGTGAGATTGCGCCGCAGATCGTGACTGATCATGCCCGTGCCCCCGTATCACCACGGGTGACACTCCAGATGAGAAGTCGCGCCATGACGTTGATAAAAAGTGTGACCACCAGGAGGATCAGGCCAATTTCCATGAGAGCCGAGGAGTGGAGCTTTGAAGTCGTCTCGGCGAACTCGTTGGCGATAACGCTGGGCATGGTGTACCCCGGCGCCATCAGGGAGAGAGATATCTGGGGGGTGTTCCCGATGACCATGGTCACCGCCATGGTCTCGCCGATGGCCCGTCCCAAACCGAGAATCACGGCGCCAAGCACCCCGGAGCGGGCATAGGGGATCAGCGCCATGCGAAACATCTCCCAGCGAGTGGCTCCCAGAGCGTAGGCAGCTTCCTTCTGGGAAACCGGCACCGCCAGCAGCACCTCCTTGGTGATGGAGGTGATGATGGGGATCACCATGATCATCAGGATGAAGACCGCCGCCAGCATACTCACCCCGTAGGGGGCCCCCTGAAAGAAGGGGAGAAAGTCGAAGTGGCTTATGAGCCAAGGCTGGATGCTCTGCTGGAGCCAGGGGGCCATGACCAGCACCCCCCAGAGTCCGTAGATGACACTGGGGATGGCCGCCAGGAGTTCGATAATCGGGGCGATGATGTTACCAACCCGCCGCGGGGCTATCTCCGTGATAAAAAGGGCCGCTCCGACACTCAAGGGGGTGGCCAGCAGCAGCGCCAGAACCGAGGAAACCACCGACCCGTAGAGAAAGTCCAGCGCCCCGAAGTTTCCCTGCACGGCATCCCACTCCCGGCCCACCGTGAAGCGCCAGCCGAACTGACGGATGGCGGGGAGACTCTCCTTGACCATCTCGAAGATCATGACCAGGAGGATCAGCAGGATGCTTGCCGCCAGGGTCTGGATGATCCCCTTGAAGACCAGGTCCCCCTTCACAATCCTGCGATCAATCAGCGGTACGGGTTCATTCATGGTCGGTTCTCTCGAAAAAACTCTGTGGTTACCGATTCGATGTCACTCATGGTACACCTTGACTCCTCTCAGGCGCCGGGCGCCTGAGAGGAGCTTGCCGCAGTTCGCAGGAAGGATACTCTACTTGATGCCCTTGATCGTGGCTTCCACCATCTTGGCGACGCTCTCGGGGAGCGGCGCGTAAAGGAGCGGGGCCGCCATCTTCTGGCCATTGTGGAGGCTCCACTTGAGGAATTCCGCCAGCTTCTGTCCTTTGACTTTATCCTTCTGCTGCTCGTAGACCAGGAGCCAGGTGAAACCGACCACCGGATAGCTCCCCTTGCCCGGCTGGTTCACCAGGGAGATCCGGTAATCCGCCGGCATATGCTTCACCGCCCCGGCCGCAGCCGCGGAGATGGAGTTGATGGTGGGCTCCACATACTGCCCCTCCTTGTTCTTCAGCTGAGCGTAGGGGAGTTTGTTCTCCACGGCATATGCCAGCTCCACGTAACCGATGGTATACTGGGTGTTCTTGACCTGACCGGCCACCCCTTCGTTACCCTTGCCCCCCAGACCCACCGGCCACTTCACCGAAGCCCCCTTCCCCACCTTGGCGGCCCAATCCTTGTTGACGCTGGTGAGATAGTCGGTAAAAATGCTGGTGGTGCCGCTCCCGTCGGAACGGTGAACGACAATGATCGGCTTGTCGGGGAGTTTCACGCCGGGGTTATCCCCTGCGATCTTCGGATCATTCCACTTGGTAATCTTTCCCATATAGATGTCGGCCAGATCTTCGGAAGGGATCTTGACGCCGCCGGCGATGCCGGGGAGGTTATAGGTAACGACCACCGCCCCCATGACCGTGGGAATATGAATCAGCTTGCCTGGAGCACCCTTCAACTCGTCGTCGGTGAGAAACTTGTCCGAGGCGCCGAAGTCCACGGTCTGGGCGGTGATCTGCTTGATCCCGCCGCCGGAGCCGATGGACTGGTAGTTGAATTTGACGGAGGGGTCGATCTTGGCGTACTCGCTGAACCATTTGGAGTAGAGCGGGTAGGGGAAGGTGGCGCCGGCCCCGTTGATGAGGATCTCGGCGGCAGCCAGGTTGACCGTGGTCACCAGCGCCAGGCCGGCCAGCAATAACGTACGTTTCAGCATGATGTTCTCCTTGGGTTTCAGATGATCCGATTTCGTAACGCTACGCTACCGGATTAATGTTGAGATTGTGTTGAGACGGCGCAGTGATTGTGTGGAATATCAGAGCTCTTCGCGAAACCTGCGGGGAGAAAAACGGACGGCGAAGATCCGGATCAGCGCCAGGGAGAGGACCAGGGCAATGACCATCCCCAGCTCTTCCCACTCCATATCCTTGTACCAGAAGGCCATCACCTCGGTGAGCACGGTCACCATGACCGTGTCGATGATGTAGGTAACCTTCACCCTCCCCTCGGTGAAGTAGGCCAGGGCCGTCCTGAAGACCTCCACCACTGCCAGCACCGTCAACATATCCACCAGCAGCGCCCTAATCGCCACCTGGATATCCTGCCGAAATACCAGGCGCAGATCGTAGAAGGTCCAACAGATACCGGCCAGAACGGTACAGAGGATGGCCACGATAAGCAGCGACAACATGACGCGGGCCGAATATTCGAAGAAACGGGTAATCTTAAGATCGATGACATCTTCTTTCCACATGACGACCTCCTTTGTTGTTTGTTACGGTACCCGCCATATGTTGAGGAGGTGTGGAGAGGGGGTAATTTTCAGCGACGGCGCCCCGCCAACGTCAACGCCCCGCCGGCAGATGCCGGCGGGGCGTGAGAATTCTTTCGATCAATACCTTCCGCTGCTACCCCTTCTTCAGGGTGAAGGAGAAGATGCTCCCCTGCCCCGGTGTGCTTTCCACCCGGACCATGCCGCCATGCAACTGCACGATATGCTTGACTATGGCAAGACCGAGACCATTTCCCCCCTCTTCACGGCTCCGCCCCTCATCCACCCGGTAAAACCGCTCAAAGACCCGCCCAAGACTCTGGGGTGGGATACCCGGACCACTGTCCCGCACGAAAACGGTTACCACTTCGCCCACCGCTTCGGCGGAGAGATGTACCTCTCCCCCCGCCGGGGAGTACTTGATGGCGTTGTCCAGAAGATTAACAAAGACCTGTTCCAAACGACCGGGATCGATGAGCACGGGGGGCAGCCCGTCCAAACCGGAAAGCCGCACCGTGACCCCCCGTTCACCCGCTTTGGGCTCCAGTATGGTGACGGCCCGCCGGGCCGATCCGGCCAGTTCCAGGGGGTGCAACTCCAGGGAGAACTCCTTGGATTCCAGCTCCGACAACGTCAGAAGATTGCCGATGAGTTCGGCCTGGCGCTCCACGTGGTTCCGGATGATCTCGACGAAGGCCACCGCTCGTTCCGGATCGGACGTCACCAGCCCGTCCAGGAGCGCCTCGGCATACCCCTTGATGACGGTCACCGGCGTCTTCAGTTCATGGGAGACATTGGCCACGAAATCCTTCCGGATCTTTTCCAGCCGCTTCAGGTCGCTGATGTCGTGAAATACCGCCACGACTCCCCGCAGCTTTCGGTCGTCAAGAAGAGGAACCCAGTGGGTGATGAGCACCCGATCACGAACCCCGGGAATCACGATCTCCCGGCGGTATTCGGCATGCTCCCCGATCACCCGCCGGTAGCAGTCATTGAGATCGGGGTGCCGGGTGATCTCGATGAGCTGACGTCCCACCAGCGTGGCGGCAACCCCGAACATCTCGCAGAAAGCGGGATTCACCAGAGTGATGGCTCCGCCACCGTCGGTCACCATGAGTCCGTCCCCCATGCAGCGGAGGATGGCGTCCAGTCGTCCTTTTTCCCGCTCCAGTTTCACCATCTGGGAATCGATCCGCGCCGACATATCGTTCATCACCGTGGAAACCTGGCTCAACTCATCGGCGCCGTGGACCGGCAACCGCCGCTGGAAATTACCCCGACCGATCTCCATGGCGTTGTCGGCGATGAGCCGCAGGGGACGGGTAATGAGCCGCGACAGGATATAGCTGAAGAGAACCGAAAGGATCAGAAGAGTGAGGATTCCCGCCCCCAACATGGCCCGAAGCTCCTCCTTGGCCTTGCTCACCGCCGACAGCGGCAGGGCCAGTCGAACCACCGCCGGCCCCGCCGGGGATCGAAACGAGGTCGCCACGTAGAGCATATCGGTACGCAGGGTTGCTGAATAACGAAGGGCATTTCCGGAACCATGGGCAAAGGCATCCCGGACCTCGGGACGCTCCAGATGGTTTTCCAAACCGGCCAATCCCTGGGGCTTGACCTCCGAATCACCCACGACCTTCCCTTCCCGGTCGATGATGGTGACTCTGGCCGAACCGGCTCGCCCCAGCGACGCGGCAAGAGAAGGGGGATCAGGGGACACCCCCCCACCCACATTCTCCGCCACCAGGACCGCCAGCTTCGCCTCGGTAAGGAGCTCGGCCCGCAGAAGCGACACCTGGGAAGAGTCCAGTCGCTCTTCCAGATAGAAAAAGATCCCCCCCCCGAGAAGTGCGACCAGGAGCAGGTAGGAGCCCAACAGTTTCCAACGGAAGGGGATTGTCACGATTCCTCCATCTTGTAGCCAAAGCCGCGTACGGTCTTGATCAGGTCGCCCCCCGGCCCCAGTTTGGTCCGGATTCGGGTGATATGGGAATCCACGGTGCGAGTATCGGTGGCGGAATTGTACCCCCAGACCTGGCGCAGAAGGTGATCCCTCGTCTGGATTCGCCCCCGGCTCTCGGCCAGGGCGCAGAGAAGCTTGTATTCAGTGGTGGTGAGCACGACCTCTTCGCCGCTGACGGTCACCTGACAGCGGCTGGTATCGATCTTCACCGGCCCCATGACCACCACCCGGTCCTCTTCACCGTCATCCCGGCCGGTCCTTCTCCGGGCTACCTTGATCCGAAGGAGGAGTTCCCGCATGGAAAACGGCTTGGTCACATAATCATCGGCCCCCACCTCGAAACCGATGACCCGATCGATCTCCTCCCCCTTGGCGGTGAGCATGATGATCGGAATCCCCTGGGTACTTCTCTGTTTTTTCAGGAGCTTGCAGACTTCAATGCCGCTGATCAACGGAAGCATGATATCCAGCAGCACCAGGTCCGGAAGCTCCTGGGAGACCAGTTCAAATCCGCTCTGGCCGTCATAGGCCGTCAGAACCTTGTACCCTTCCTTTTCCAGCTGAAAGGCCAGAAGCCCCGCAAGATCCTTTTCATCCTCGATAACCGCGATTCTCATAGTACCCCTGCCGCTTCCTTCACCGGTTTGCTACTTCTCTACTTGCAGCCGCAACAGTACCAGCCAATTGTTGAGACTGTGTAAAAAAATGGCTACTGTCGTGTAAAGAGGGGGATTCACCCCTTTTATTTGCCGTTTCCTATGAGCCTAAAAAAAGCAGTCCACCACTGAGACACGGAGACACTGAGAATAATCTTGAGCAGTTTCGGATTGTTGCACTGGTATGAACTCCATAGTGGTAAAACCTTTTGGGTTAAAACCATGAATCAGATTTTCTCAGTGATTTCCTCCGTGTCTCCGTGCCTCAGTGGTTCAAATGCCGTTTTTAGGATGAACAGCGGCGTAACGGATCGCCACAAGCATTTTTCCCGATCTCAACACCCCCGCAATCTGATCCTGCCAGCATATCATAAAAACGAACCGCGGAGGGAATCCCATGAGGAACAGTACTGCGCTCAAGAACAGGGGACAAACAGCGTTCATTACGCAGGTGGCCGGCACGGCTTCAGCCATGCTCCGGGGTATCGCCATCAGGAGTTACTCTCCGCCGGTTCGGCAGAGAGAGCGTGAGTTGATCATCGTCTCCGGGGCCGATCTGCCCAAGGCCAGGATCTACCGGGAACCGGGGGCAGGAAATCAGCCGACCATAGTCATCGGCGGCTTCGTTCCCGACGCCACGGAAGTAGTGGAATTCCAGAGAGCGATCCTCAGAGAATCGGGAGGGGTCTACTACCTCAACTATCCCCGCGAGGGGTTCCATCTCCCGCTGTTTCAGGCCCAACTTGCCGATCTGGTGGAGAGTCTGAATCTTCAGGGGGAGCGACCGGTGTTGATGGGGATCAGTTTCGGCGCCGGTCTCGTGGCCGGCTTCCTGCGGGATATCCTCCCCCGGGAAGGTTTAGCCATCCGGGGTCTGCTCCTTATCAGCCCGGTGTTCTGCGTGGAGGACCTGGTCAGGCCGGCGGAGCAGCGAAGCGGCGGGGTCCGGATGCTGGAGAGCAATCTGCGACGAATTCTTACCGCCCGCCCCGACACCCCCCATGAGGTGGAACGGCAGATAGAACGGGCCCGGCGCTGCTTCCAGGGGCTGTTCGGCCTGGGGTCGGAACAGCGAACGTTAACCAGTCGCCACCTGGCCATCAGGAACAAGATCATGGCGGTCATCGATCGGACATCGGCCAAGGGTGGGTATGAACGGACCATGGCCATCAAGGAGTTCCAAAGCCCCACCCCCGACACCCCCCTCTTCAACGGTCCGGTGCTGACTCTCCTGGCCGAGACGGAAGAGAACCTGATGGTACCCACCTCCCCCACCCTGGCGCTTTGCCGCGAGCCGCTCCAGTTCCACAAGCTGTTTCCCGGCGGTCGGTGCCTCACCGTCACCTCCCGCCACCCCCACGACCCGGTCCCCCACGCCTCGCTCATTTTCCACCATCAGGCGTACAATCCGGTCATAGCCGCCTGGTACCGCCGCTTCTCGGCGCCGACCCTCCTGACAGCATCCTGACCGGACCATGGAACTACTGAGACAGCTTTTGACACCGGCCCTGGCGCCGCTCCTGAACAGGGGGGCGGCTCTGGCCGTTGGCCGTTTCCACCGGCGGAATCCCGTCACGACCCAGAGGGAGCTCCTGTTCCACCTGCTCCGGAAAGGGTCAGCCACCCGGTTCGGAATCGACCATGGTTTCGCCTCCCTTCTCCGCAAACCGTGGGACCAGGCCTACGATGACTACCGCCGGTCGGTTCCCATTCGGAACTATGCCGACTTCTGGCGCGACTACTTCGGCGCCGGTTACTCCGACAACGGCGGCAGAAAGAGCCTGGAGCTGGACAACGTCACCTGGCCCGGGAGGGTTCGGCTCTTCTGCGAGACCTCGGGGACGACCGCCCCCACCAAGTACATCCCCTTTACGCCGGAGATGTTCGCCGCCAACCAACGGGCCGCACGGGACCTGGTCGCCCACTACCTTGCCGCCGTCCCCGGGAACCGCCTGCTCCGGGGACGATTTCTCTATCTCTCCGGATGTACCGAGCTCTCTTCCCTGGGGACGGGGGTGGAGAGCGGGGATATGAGCGCCATCACGCTTCGCCACGCCCCCTCATCCCTCCGCTCCTTTGTCGCTCCATCTGCGAAGATATCGGCGCTCCCCTGGGGGAGCAAGGTGGAGGCACTGACGGAGCTGCTGCTCTCCGACGGAGGGATCACCGGCATCTCCGGGGTTCCCCCCTGGATACTCCTCCTTCTGGAACGGGTCCGGGTAGTGGGAGGAAAATCGCTTCCAGAGCTTCTCCCCAATCTGGAACTGATCATCCATGGCGGGACCAGCATGGCACCCTACCGCCGGGAGTTCGAAAAACTCTTCGGACACCGCCCCCCCCGCTTCCTGGAGCTCCTCCCCTCCTCCGAGGGGTTCATGGGATTCCAGCTTCCCGGGGAGGAGGAGATGCGGTTCACCCCCTACTACGGAGTTTTCTTCGAATTCGTCCCCTTTTGTCATCTGGACGGCCAGGGTGGGGTCCCCCCCGACGCCCCTTCCTTCCCCCTGGAAGAGGTGCGGTGCGGTGAGCGTTACGCCATCATCATGTCCACCTGCGCCGGCCTCTGGCGCTACCATATCGGCGACACCATCCGCTTTACCTCCCTGGCGCCCCTGGCATTCCAGTTCACCGGCCGGGATCGTTTCCTGGATCGTTTCGAGGAGAAGGTGACTCAGGGGGAGGTGGATAAGGCAGTGGCCGAAGTGAACAGGGAGGGGGTCGCGGAGATCGTCGAATTCATGGTGGGACCGGTCATCGGGGAACGCCGCCATCTCTGGATACTGGCCGTGAGAGGGACCTCCCTCCCCGAAGAACAACTGGCGGAACTCCTGGACGGAAAGCTCATGACACTCAACGCCGATTACGCCGCATTCCGCCGCCAGGGGAGGATTCATCCCCCCACCGTTGTGACCGTGGCTGAAGACGCCATCTACCGCTGGTCCCGGGAGGTGAGGGGGAAACTGGGGGGACAGAGCAAGATCCCCCACATCGATCCGACTCCGGAAGGGGAGCTGGTGAGAAGTCTGGCCGCCTTTGCCCGGGAGTAACGGTAGTATCTACCGTTTCAGGAAGATCTCCAGGACGTAGATTACGATCTCCAGGGCGATGAGGACGATGATGATCCACTCCAGGCGGTTGGCCCGGCGGGCATGGCTCAATCCGGTGAAGACCTCGGTGATATCCATGAGGGTCTCGGATTTGGCCTTGATCTCGTGATACCGCTGGCTCAGCTCGAAGAGATTGGCCATCCGGCTGTAGAGCCGGTCCAGATCCTCATTATCCCAGGTGATATCCGGCTTGTCCAGGACCATGATGTGGGCGATGGATTTGTACTTGAAGTTGAGAATGGAGGAAGCCAGCCGGGCCAGCTTACCGTCGGGAAGGGCCAGCTTCCCCCGTTCCAGGAGTTGGATGACATCCTCCATCTCATCCAGCACCAGATCCACCTGCTCCTCGATCCGCTCCAACGCCACCGATTTGGCGATGACGAACCCGATGAGGTTGACGCAGGCGGGGAAATACCGCGGCATGACGGCATTCCCGTTGGTTATCTCCATGGCGGCCCCCTCCTCGATCTTCAGGGAATAGGTGTCGCGAAATTTCGTGGGGGGGCCGGAACGGAACAACTCCGAATAGCGCGCCATCCGGTCGCAGAAGGAGCGGATGAGTTCATCGGGACAGTTGATGAAGACCACCGCCCCGAAATAATAAAGCTGGCACTGACTGCTCCCGGAGTGCCGATGGGTCAGGGGTGTGCAATCCTCCGGGTTGAGCAGCATCGGTTCTTCCCATCGATACCGCTGGCCAAGCTCCATGGCGACGGCCAACCGGTTAAGGTCCAGCTCGCCACCCAGGGCGAAGGCGAGAAAATAATCATGTGTCATAAGCTCTCCTGGGGTTATTGTTATCGTGCCGAATCAACCGCCCGCACCGTATAGGAACCGCTGGAGGAATTCCCGTCCTGGCGGGCGATGCGAACCCCCAGAGTATCGGGAAGAATCCAGCGCGTACCCGATCTGTTCCGATCCCGAAATTCAATCACCCGATACAAATCAGAGAGTCCGTTGACCGTGAACCGCTCCGACCGGACCCAGCGGTAGTGGCGTGAGACCACTTCACAGCTTTCCAGGTCCAGCAACCGGATCTCCAGGCTCTCCCCTTCACCCTTGATCCGAAGTTCCGGGCAATCCATCGTGGTGAAGTCATAGCGCTCCCGGGGGATGGTAACGGTACGTTGACCGGCGGCGACTCCCGTGCTGACACAGCGAAAGATACCCCCCTCCAGCTTCCCGTCGACCTGATGCCGCACTCCGTTTTCCTGCCACGCTTTTCGGTAAAAACGGGTCCCCTCGCTCCCTATCCGGGCCTCTTCATCCCCTTCCAGGGAGTAGGAGGTCACGAGTAAATCGGCGTTGATCCGGGTGTGACTGGTATAGAGGAGCAACTCACGCCCCCCTTCATCCCGGCGTGAATAGCTGGAGGTGATCTCTCCCACCTTGAAACCGTGGGTATAGACTGCCAGCCGGGATTCGCCGGGTGCCGGCGGGGAGGCGACGGCAGGCGACGCCGATAAGAAAAACAGGCAGAGGAGCCAGAGCTTGACCGGTTTCATCCCCACGTCACGTCTCCTCCTTCTTCCCCACCCTCATGATGAGCTGGCCCGGTCTCGCTCTGTGCAAGACCCGTTCCCGGACGAAGGATGGCGGCGTAAGTGGCGGCCGGATCGGGAGCACTCCGGAGCGCAAAGGCACGGGCGCTCCTCCCCATGTGGGCCAGGCTGACGGTATCCTGCGTGAGACGCCGCAGCACCTCCACCAGACCGGAGCGGCTCCCGGAGAGGAAGAGCTCACCTGTTTCCCCCGTCACCATCAGCTCCCGGGGACCGCCCCTGTCGGAAACTACCACCGGGAGTCCGGAGGCCTGGGCTTCCAACACCACATTGCCGAAGGTGTCGGTGCCGCTGGGAAAGACGAACAGCTCCGCCGAGGCATAGGCCTGCCGGAGCTCCACCCCGTGCAGGTACCCGGTGAGTAGCGCCGGATATCCGGCCAGTTCCACGGCCATCTCCTTCCGGTAGGGGCCATCGCCGACGATGGCGAGAGAAAGATCGGCGCCGGCATCCACCAGATCCCGAAACGCCCCGGCCAGCAGATCCAGGGATTTCTCCCGGGAGATCCGCCCCACATAGAGAAGTTTGATCCCGCCGGATAATCCCCTGTCTTCCCAAAACCCCGGCGTCCTCAGCTCCGGGGTAAACTCACCGGTATCCACCCAGCGGGGGAGCGGC
>CAIUUR010000133.1 GCA_903902345.1 uncultured Geobacteraceae bacterium
AGCAGGCGCTTCTGGAATCGGGTAACATTGCGGAGGCGTACTCCCGTGTCACCGGTGAGAAAAAAGAAGTGGCGATGGGGATTCTCGACAAGTACCGAAGCCAGTACAAGGTTTCCATAGAGGATTTTGCACAGCAGGTGAATGCCTATATCGAGAGCAGGGAGCCGACGTTCCGTCTGAACTTTTTTGTTGATGAGGTGGGGCAGTACATATCTGAGAACGTCAAACTGATGACGAATCTACAGACCATTGCCGAAAGTCTGGCCACCAAGAGCTGCGGCAGAGCATGGATCATCGTCACCGCTCAGGAAGATATGAACAGTGTCGTCGGGGAGATGACGGCCAAACAGGGGAACGATTTTTCCAAGATTCAGGCTCGTTTTGCCAATAGGATGAAGCTCACCGGGGCCAACGTGGACGAGGTGATCCAGAAGCGTTTATTGGCGAAAAACGAGGTTGGTGTGGAGGAGCTTTCAACGCTCTATCATGCTACCTGTAATAATTTCAAGACGCTCCTGACATTCAGTGAAGGATCACAGAACTACAAGAATTATCAGGGGAAGGATCACTTCATCCACTCGTATCCGTTCATCCCCTATCAGTTCACCCTGTTCCAGGCAGCTATCCAGGCACTCTCCCTCCACAACGCTTTCGAAGGGAAGAATACCTCCGTGGGCGAACGTTCCATGCTGGGGGTTTTTCAGCAGGTGGCGGTTCAGATTTCATCCCACCGAATCGGCCAACTTGCCACCTTTGACCTGATGTTCGAGGGGATCAGAACCACCATCAAATCACAGATTCAAACATCCATCCGGGTTGCTGAGCAAAATTTGGATAACCCCTATGCCGTTAAAATCCTCAAGGCGCTGTTTCTCGTAAAATACGTCAGAGAATTCAAGGCCACCATCCGCAATCTCTGTGTACTGATGCTGGATAGCTTTGATCAGGACATTGCCGGCCTGAAAAAGAACATCGAAGACGCCGTGAACCTGCTGGAGCAACAAAGCTACATCCAGCGTAACGGCGAACAGTATGAATTTTTGACCGAAGATGAAAAGGATGTGGAGCAGGAGATCAAGAGCACAGAGGTGGAATCGTCGGATGTCGCCGACGAGCTGGCAAAGATACTCTTCGACGGCATCATCAAAAACCGGAAGATCCGCTATGATGAGAATGGCCAGGACTACTCCTTTACCCGAAAGCTGGATGACCGGCTCCATGGGAGGGAGTACGAACTGGTCATCCATATCATCTCCCCCTTCCATGAGCATTCGGGAAACGAGGATATTCTCCGGATGCAGTCCATGGGACGGGATGAACTGGTAGTCGTCATGCCATCGTATGACCGTCTGGTGCGTGATTTGCTCATGTATGTGCGCACCAACAAGTATATTCAGCAGAACATGTCCATAACCCAGAAAGAAAACGTCAAGCGGATACTATCGGACAAGGTACACCAGAATCGTGAGCGGTATGCAGAGCTGCAGCAACTGGCACAGAAACTGATCGGCAAGGCCAGTCTCATCGTCATGGGGGGCGACGTGGAGATTGGAGGCGAAGACGCCCAGACCAGGATTTTCAGGGGATTCCATGAGCTGATCCAGAGGACCTACTCGAACTTGCGTATGCTCCGGGGTATCACCTATACCGAGAATGACATCCAACGATCTCTTCGTCAGTCGGAAGACAGTCTGTTCGGCAACGACACGACCGCTATCGCCGAATCAGAACAGGAGATGCTCGCTTTCATCCTGGGAAACAATCGCAGCGGTATCAGAACGACTCTGAAGAGTTTACTGGAGAAGTTCGAGCGCAAACCGTATGGCTGGTACTTCGCGGCCATTCTCTGCACCCTGGCCAAGCTCTGTGCGCGAGGCAAGATCGAACTCCGCTCGGACAGCAACCCGCTGGAAGATGCCGACCTGGAGCGGGCGCTGAAGAATACTCATGGTCATGCCAACGTAATCCTGGAACCACAGATCGATTTCACGGCGTCGCAGGTTCGTCAGCTGAAGGAGTTTTACGAGGATTTCTTCGATACGCCGCCATCCGGCAATGAAGCCAAGTCGCTGGGTAAAGAGGTCGCTCAAAAGTTTCGGGATCTCCTGCATACCCTTACCCCGCTGGTTGCCCAGAAAGCGCAGTATCCCTTTCTGATACTCCTCGAAGAACCGATCAAGGAGATTCGGGAGATAGCCGGCAAGCCGTACACCTATTTTCTCACCGATTTCGCCCGTCAGGCTGATGCGTTTCTCGATCTGAAGGAAAAGTGTCTTGATCCGGTTCAGCGTTTCATGGGTGGTCCCCTGAAGGGACTCTTTGACGAGGCAAAAGCTTTCATTCAGACGCAGGAGTCAAACTTTCCCTATGTTGAGGGAGATGAGGCTGACCAGATACAGGAGATTCTCGCCGATCCCGGCTGTTTCAAAAACAACAAGATGCAGCAGGCAAAAGTTCTGGTTGACTCGCTCAAGAGTAAGATAGATGCAGAGTTGATGACGGAAAAGGACGCGGCAGTAAAATCAGTAGCACTGTTACGGGATCGGCTGGCGGCAATGCCGGATTTTATTGGTTTGACCTCAGATCAACAGGAGAGCGTAATTCAGCAGTTTGATAGTTTTTCGCAGGGATTGAGTCGGCATACCGTAATTGCCGTCATTCGTGATACCCGCCGCAGATTCGAGGAAGATGAATATCAGCGGATTCTTGGACGAATCAGCATGTTGTCGGAACAGAACAACAGTGCCGGCGTAAAAAATCCTCCCTCCGGCGATCAACCCACCACTGTTTTTGAGCCGCCGGTTGAATATATTCCCATCAGATCTATCCGGGTTCAATTCACTAAAGCATGGTTGGCCGATGAGAGTGATGTGGATGACTATGTTGCAGCAATGAAATCAGCTTTTATGGAAAAGATTTTGGTAGGCAGTAGAATCCAAATTTAACAGGTGGTGGCAATATGAAGATTTCTGTAAAGAATCTTGGAGCGATAGAACAAGCAGAATTTACACTTGGGCACCTCACGATCATCTGTGGTTGCAATAATACAGGAAAGACGTATGTGACTCATGC
>CAIUUR010000134.1 GCA_903902345.1 uncultured Geobacteraceae bacterium
ACCGCCGCCGGGCATTTACGCGAGCAGAGAAAGGCAATCTTATGCTCTTGCGAAAGGTCGATGTTACCAAGCTTATGAAGCGCCGTGTTACTCCGCATCTGCGCCTCCGGCAAGGCGTTTTTCCATCTCGATAGCCTGCTTTTCCCGGTCAAGTTCGGCTCGCAGCTCCTCTTCCGTGGGGAGATAGAGCATGTAGCGGGAAGCAAACAGTTGCTGACTTTCCTTCAGGACGGAATATTTGGCGATGGTCTCGTTCTTTTTGGAGCAGAGAATGATGCCGATGGTGGGATTATCCCCCTCTGCCCGGACGTTATCCTCGTACCAGCGGACATAAAAATCAATCTGCCCGATATCCTGGTGAGTCAGTTTGCCGGTTTTCAGATCGATCAGCACAAAGCACTTGAGGATGAAATTGTAGAAAACCAGATCGATGAAGAAATGGTCGCCATCGGCGCTGATCCGTTGCTGACGCCGCACAAAGGCAAAGCCCCGCCCGAGTTCCAGCAGAAAATCGTGAAGTCTGTCGATGAGTCCCTGTTCCAGCTCTTTTTCCAGATACTTGGGGACGTTCTGCATGCCGAGAAATTCCAGAACAAAGGGGTCTTTGATGATATCCTGTGGTGTCGGCCCAGGCTCCAGTGATCGGATTTCCTCCCGAACCGGATCGCGGTCACGGCTTGCCAACAGGCGTTCATAGAAAAAGGAGCATATCTGTCGGTCAAGCTGGCGGGTGCTCCAGTTGGCGGCGATGCATTCGTCAAGGTAGAACTGCCGGACTTCAGGGCGTTCGACCTTCAGAAGCAGACGGTAGTGGGTCCAGGTCAATTGTAGACGCAGTGCGTCGACAATTGGGAAAGCCCTATAAAAAGCCCGCATTTTCGATATATTAGATCTATCAAAGCCTTTTCCGAAACCGGCAGTCAGCCGTTGCGAAAGTTCATCCAGAAGGTAGGTTCCATATTCGGCCCGCGTCGCTCCCTGTTGTTCCTCCTCAACAATGATCCGGCCGATTTCCCAGTATGCCTGCACCATGGCAACGTTGACGGCACGGTAGGCGCGCCCACGGGCATCGGCAAGGACGTCGCTGATGCGCTGGTAGAGCTGTTCGACGCTCCCCTGTTGGTGGTCGATGGTCGGGTTACTCATCCCCTTCCTCCTCCGGATTGCCCTTGATCATGCAGCGGTTGATATTGTTGTTGAAGGCGCCGGTGATTATTAGAATGCAGTAAAACCGTAGACTGAAATACCTCGTTCAGGCGCGTTTTTCGCCTTTTTCCTGAATATGTTCGTGCAGTTAGATCACTTAGTTCGGCATGCCGAGCTTTTGGGTTTACTCCGAAAAAACTGCGAAAGAACGATTTTATGGGCGTCCCACTGCCCACATTGAAAATAAGGTCAGCGCCACATTGGGGCAACTGACCTTATTGAATTACGGCAATGTTTTTCTAGAATCAATGAATCTCGATGCCGTTTGTCTTGATTTCGTGAACTAAAGGGATCCAGGTGTCACGGGCAAAAGAGTCCGTGGATAAAGGAACAGGATGCAATCTGGCGTCAATTCTCCACGCAAGTTTCATCAACATAGTCCCTTCCTTATATCGATCCTTACCAAAGTCGGAGGAAATCACGGCCACGTCCAAGTCGCTATCATTACGTTCTTTACCAGTGGCGTAGGAACCGTAAAGAATAGTTTTATCGACATGGATGCCGAGTGATGAAACAACCGCGACAAACCTGTTAATTAGTTCTCTGACTTCTTGCGTAACCATGTGTAGACCTTTTTTATTTCCCTGAACTTCTCTTGGGAAAATTCCTTAGTGCATTTCTGGTAGAAATCCATCTTGGCATCGGGGTAACGAGCCTCGGTGTGAAACTCCATGAATTCCGCCAACTGGTCAGTAATTGCCTCGGGAATTTCCAAGGTCGACTTTTTCGATAGTACTACCAAAGAATGTGAGTAGGGGGCGTGGTCGCCACTCTTTTTTACCACGAGAGCCTTGAGAAGCTTTTCAATGGCAAGATGTCCGAAGAAAAGAGCGTAGGGATACCTTTTCGACCGCAACAAGGTCTTGCCGGTTTCCAGGTCGTAAGCTGCGCTCTCCAACCAATAACTTATGGTTTTCTCTATGTCCATTGTCATGGAATAATCATATTCTAAAAGCAAGGAAATAAGCAAGGAACTTACGCACAGACAGACCACACCCGCTCCGACTTCGTAGGATGCCTCTCACAACTACTCCTCAAGACACGACCGGGTTTGTTCATATCCGAGCCTGCCCCACGGGCATCGGCAAGGACGTCGCTGATGCGCTGGTAGAGCTGTTCGACACTTCCCTGTTGGTGGTCGATGGTCGGGTTACTCATCCCCGTCCTCCTCCCCCGCGCCCTTACCCATGCGGTACTTGATATCGTAGTTGATGATGAAATCGAGTTCTTCGTCGGTAAAACCGTAATGTTTGGCGAGAACAGTATCGATTTTATCAATAATTGGTTTGCTTAATCTCGGTTGAAACGACTGAATAGTGAGTATTCCATGTTTGCCGTAATCC
>CAIUUR010000135.1 GCA_903902345.1 uncultured Geobacteraceae bacterium
AGTCGCGATTGTTCACCACCAGCGTCACCGGCGAGCCAAGAGTTTCCCCCCACCTGACGCCGGAAAGAATCCGTACCGTGTCCTTTTCAATCTTCATCCGGTCACCTCGACCGTATCCCTCCATGCGTCGGGCCAGGTCGACATTGATCTGTTCCTCGGTCAGAGAAACACCGGAGGGTAGTCCTTCGATGATGGCGGTCAGTTGCGGGCCGTGGGATTCCCCGGCGGTGAAATAGCGGAACATGAGAACTCCTGGCAGCAAGTATTTTTCAACTGTGGAACGAGACGATGCCTGAGGTGATTCGCAACTCTGTAACTAATCAGTCGCGGAAAACGCTTGTTTAAGATCGATGACAACTCCACCCAGCAACGGCACTTCAATCCGCTCCTCACCGGCGTACATGGATGCTCGGCCGACCAGGTGCGGTAAGTGCCATAGGTAAACCGCTCTTCAAGCTGTTGTTGCAGCTGCGGCATGGGAACCTCCTTACCGAATATAGTCGGAGAGTATGGAGACAATCAATAGCATCTTTCACGACGAAGGGCAACCGTTACGGGTTGCCCTTCATTTTCATTTTATCGGGTGAGCACCTATTTTCCGGCAGCAGGTGGCGGGGAAGCTTCGGCGGTTTTCGGTTCCGGGTTCTTGAATTTTTTCTGTGTCTCAAGAGTCAGGTTCTGCTTGCTCTCCACGGCGACCAGGCTTCCGGAAAGAACGTATTTTCCTTTCTTATCGGTATAAAATACCACCGGCTGCTTATCCACCAGAGCAACCACTTCACTCAGTCCGGATATCTCTTTCATCGGAGTAATTTGGACCACTTCAAAATTAACCGGCATGATTTTCTTGATGGAAGCGGTTACCTCTTCCTTCGTCGGTGACGACGAGCTACATGCTGCAAGACAGCCGGTCAGACCCACAGCCACTACTGTTTTAACAAGCTGCATACACCCTCCTTTCATGTAATTTTATTCCTTCTAACATCATTTTTTAAAGAGAGCAACCCCAGGGAATCACCCGCGCTACTGCAACCCTTTTTCTTTCGTGAAGAAGATAGCCATTGTTTTTCCCTTGCGAAACAGCAGCATGATGGCGATGAGAAGTGCTCCCGAGAGGGCCAGCAATGGATACTCGATACCATAAATAACCGGCGTCAGGAGCGTACGAGTCAGGAACCGCAGGCTCTCGTGCTCACGGATCACGTCGGCAAGCCGGGGACTGGCTGCATAGTAGTATGTGACGAACGCCGCACCCATGGTCGATTTCTTCAAGAAGTTATCCCGAAAATTACGGAGAACATTAACATGCGGATCAAGATAACTCCCGTATGCCGCCGTGGCAATGAAACAGCCACCGCCACCACCGCCGCCGGAGGATGGGGGCTGGGTATTGGCTATGGTCGTCGTGGCCGCAATCGGGTCGAGAATGCTACCCTGAGTTTTGTCACTGTCAAGCGGGCCATCATCTTCGATACTGTATCGGATAGTCTTGTTATCGCCGAGCACGTTATAATCGGTACCCTTTACCAGCCTGATCCAGACTCCGTTCACTATTTTATAGATAATTGAATTATCTGTGATCAGAGCGGCAAAGGTGACGTCAAGAGTAATCGTAGCCTTTGCCCCCGATGACGGCAGGCCATCTATCTTCAGGTTCATCACCTGATTGACCTGTTGGCTGGCAGGCGCCGTAGAACCGACTGAGGTCGTTCCATCGTTATAGTAGACCAAGCT
This sequence comes from uncultured Geobacteraceae bacterium, assembly GCA_903902345.1. GTDB lineage: Bacteria > Desulfobacterota > Desulfuromonadia > Geobacterales > CAIOGM01 > CAIOGM01. The sequence continues at coordinate 1,735 of CAIUUR010000135.1, forward strand.
ACCGCCGCCGCTGACCAGATTCACCGTGGGAATAGAGGTGGATGATGTCGATGACGTTCCGGTAAATTTTAACCGGTACATAACGCCGACGGTATCGGTAAGCGTCATGGTTCCCGTATAATCCTGCCCCGACGTAGGGGCAAAGGTTATGGCTCCGGGGAGAGTAATCGTTTGTCCCGAACTGAGGGTAAACGGCACGGGGATCTGGTTGGTCAAACTGAAGCCTGATCCGGAAATTTGCACCGAGGTTATGGTCGCAGACGATGCGCCCTTATTCGCGAGGTATATCTGCTGAGACAAGGCACTCCCCACTCTGACATAACCGAAATTCAGAGTAGAAATTACGGAGGAAGAAGCACCTACAAACCTGATGTCGCTGGAGGTTGAAGGATCAGAGACATTAATGGCCAGGGTCTTGGAAGCAGTTCTCCCCCCGCCGTCAGCGACGGTCACTGTAAAATTATACAGTCCCCCTCCGGTCAAGGATCCAGTACCAGTGGAGAGGAGACCAGTTGCCGTTGTCAAGGTCAAACCCGGGGGCAACGTGCCGCTGACAGACCAGGTATACGGCAGGATGCCGCCATTTGCCGCCAAGGTTTCATTGTAAGAAGCACCCTTAACACCGCCAGGCAAAGAAGCTGTCACGATGTTCAGCGGGCTGACCACTGCAAGGTTAAGGAGCTTACTGCTCACAGCTCCGCTGGCATCGATGACGATGACGGTGAAGCTCTTACTCTCCGCCGCTGACGGTATACCGCTGAAACTGCCGGTGATCGGATCAAGGGATAATCCACTCGGCAGGCTGTCCCCGACCTTGAGCGACCAACTGAATGGTGCTGTCCCGCCGCTTCGAGCCAAAGTTTGGTTATAAAGAACTCCGCTGGTTCCGTTGGCCAGAGTTGTCGTTGTGATGGCCAAAAGATCGTTAATAACGATGGAGTATTGAGTGGTCGCAGTTGCCGGAGCAAATGAATTTCCGTCGGTCGCCAGTACGGTAAAATTATAGTTTCCCGCCGTGGTGGGTGTCCCGGAGAGGATTCCACCGGTGGTAAGGGTCATGCCGGCGGGAAGTGATCCGTTGCTGACGCTCCAGTTGTATGACCCTACCCCGCCAATCGCCTGCAGGGTTACGGCAGTATACGGAGCATTTCTGGTCCAGACAGTGGGAATGCTCAACGTGGTGATGGATACCGGAGCCACGATCTTGAAGGTAAGAACCTTGCTATCCGACCGCCCTTCGGCATCAATAACCTGAATGGTGGCAGCAAAGTTGCCGGTGACAGTCGAAGTGCCGCTGATGACCCCGGTGCTGGGATTGAGAGTCAGGCCTGTGGGGAGACTCCCCGCTGTTACCGTCCAGGTCAGGGGAGTTTTTCCACCGGTAGTCGCCAGCGTCAGGCTGTAGGGCGCGTTGACCGCCATCAGCTGCGACGCCGGTTGGGTAATGGCAATGGGAGAAATGACCGTCAGTGTCAATGCCTGCTCCACCTTCGCTCCGCTGGCGTCGGTGAGGGTCACGGTGAAAGTCGTTGTCCCCGCCGCCGTCGGGATACCGGTGATGGTTCCGTTGACCGGGTCAAGGGACAACCCGGTCGGCAGGCTGCTTCCCGCTTTCAACCCCCAACTGTACGGCGTGGTTCCGCCGCTCTTGGCCAGGGACTGATTGTAGAGAACACCGCTGGTTCCGTTGACCAGGGTCGTGGTCGTAATGGCCAGCAGTTCGTTGATGACGATGGTGTACTGTCTGGTCGCCGTGGCAGGAGCCAGCGTGTTGCCGTCGGTGGCCTGAACGGTGAAGATGAAGCTCCCCGCCGTGGTGGGGGTGCCGGCAAGGACGCCGGCAGTGCTGAGAGTCATGCCGGTGGGGAGAGAACCGATGCTGACGCTCCAGCTGTACGGAGACGTTCCTCCGGTCGCCAGCAGGGTCACCGCCGTGTACGGAGCATTCCGAGTCCACGTGCCGGGAATGCTTGCCGTGGTGATGGTGAGCGGGGTGGCTATGGTGAATGTAACCGTCTTGGTGGCCGTTCGACCGACGGCATCAGTCACGGTAAAAAGAGTTGCAACGGTGCCGGCCGTCCCCGGCGAACCGCTGACCACGCCGGTGTCGGGATTAAGCAACAAGCCTGCGGGGAGATTGCTGCTGCTCCATTTTTTGGGCTCGGTAGCTCCCTGAGCCGTCAGGGTGAAGGTGACAATTGACCCCTGGGCAAAGGTTGCCGCCCCGGTGGTTGCGATGGAGGCCGGAGTCGACAGAATCACCATCGGATCATTAATCACGATGGTAAACTGTTTGGTCACTTTTTCCGGCACAGTTGCCGAATCGGAGAGCTCAATGGTAAAGGGGTACGAACCTTTTGCCGTCGGCTTGCCGCTGATCACGCCGGTATCCCGGTTTAGAATGAGGCCTGTCGGCAGAACGTCACCAACTTTTACAGCCCAGGCGTACGGAGCCCGTCCGCCGGTTCCGGTCAGAGTATCAAGATAACCGTCCTGACCCGCATCCCAGGTCCGCAGGCTTGTGTTCGAAATTAGTAGAGGGTCACGCACTGACATGGAATAGAGTTTGGCAAACGAATTGCCTGTGGCATCTGTAACTTTGATTGTGAAACTATAATCGCCCGCAAGCGTGGGAGTGCCAGCAATATTTCCCCCATTCATGTTAAGAGCGAGAGTAGTCGATCCTGTGCCAGGGAAGGAATTTGCTGTAGGACTACTACCGGTAGGCAGTGCTCCCAACACTAACGACCAACTGTACGGCAGGGTGCCGCCCGTCGCCTGTAAGGTGATGCTCACCGGCACATTGGTCTTCATGTCGGAAATAGTACCGGTGCCGATGGTCAGGGGAAGAGCAACCGTCAGGCTCAAGGTCTGGGATGAGGTCGCGCCGCTTCTGTCACCGACCGTAACGGTGAAAGAGTACGTACCGCTGGCGGAAGGTATTCCGCTGAGTACGCCGGTGAAGATGTCTAGATTCATGCCGACGGGAAGCAGGCCCCCCGTTAGGGACCAATTAAAGGGCGCAGTGCCGCCACTATGCCCCAGGGGCTGACTGTAGAGCTGAAATTGCGTGCCGTTTGGCAGAAGCGTCGTCGTCAGCAAGAGTTCAGGATTCACCACGATGGTGAATTGCTTGGATCCCAGCGTCGGCGTCGACGCATTGCTGTCCCTGGCCTGGACCGTAAAGGTGTAACTCCCCGCCAGATTCGGCGTTCCGTTAAGAACACCGGCAACCGTAAGGTTCATCCCGTTGGGAAGCGCTCCCGCAACCACGCTCCAGCTGTATCCCGGCACCCCGCCACCGGCTGTTAACGTCACCGGAGTATATGCCATCAGCCTGGTCCATTCGGAAACGATGCTCGTCGTGGTGATGCTCACCGAATCCACAACGACAATGGCCAGGGTCTTTTTGTCGATCCTACCTGCCGCGTCAACAACCTGAACGATGAACTGGTAGGTTCCGGCGGTTGTGGGGGTACCGGCAAAGGTTCCGGTGGCGGCGTTGAACAGGATTCCCGGCGGGAGGCTGCCGCTCAGGATGCTCCAGGTCAGGGGGGCTGTCACTCCCTGAGTAATCAAGGTGGCACTGTAGAGGGAACCAACCGCCACCGCCGGCAGGGAAGTCGTGGTGATGAGCGGTGCGGTTGCCTGCCCTTGAAGATTGACCGTCTGATTGCCGTTGGTGGCATCGGTGCCGATGACAAAGCTGGATGAGTAGGAGCCCGACGCTGCCGGATTGAAGGTGACGAAAAGAGTTATACTGGTATTGGGGAGAAGCTGGATAGGAGCAGTGCCGACATATACTACCGTAAAGACGGGATTTGACGGATTGGTAAAGCTGGTGATATTGAGTGGTGCATTACCGCTGTTTGCCACCGTCAGGGCGACGGTTTTTGAGGTCCCGGCGGCAATTGCTCCGAAATCCACCTGTGACGGCGTTACCGTCACCTGCCCCCCCGCACCGATACCGGTCAGCGCCACGTTCCCCGAACCGCCATTGCTGACGATGGAGAGAGTTCCAATAAAGGTGGAGATACTGTTAGGGGTAAAACGGAGGGTCACCGTGGCGGTTCCACCCGCAGCTACGGAAACCGGCGTGGAGGGTGATATCACCGAAAACGACCCTCCATTTATGGTAAGGGCGTTCACCGTCAAGGTGTCGTTGCCGCTGTTACCCAGCGTAAGTGTTAGATCCTTGGTTGTTCCACCCTTGACCACGCCAAAATCCATACTCGATGTGGAAACACTGAGAATCGGCGCGATCCCCTTGCCGGTTAACTGCACGGTTTTGTTGATGGTGGGATTGTCGGTAATCAGGTTGATTTGACCGGTAAAGTCTCCGGATTGGACGGGAGTAAACCGCACCGTCAGGGATATGGATTGCCCCGGTGCAACGACCGACGGGATTGCCGGCTGGTTGACGATACTGAAGGGGGGAGCGATCCCGGTGATATTCGTCAGAGTGACATTGGCCGTGCCGTTATTGGTTATGATCAGGAACTGATCCTGGGCACTCTGGCCGACCTTGGCGCTGCCGAAGTCCATGCTAAGGGTATTCACATCCAGTGTCGGGGTTACCCCCTGTCCGCTCAAAGCCACGGTCTTGTTCTGGGCGTTGGACGAAATCATAAAACCGGCATTGGAACTCCCCACGGCGGTGGGCTTGTAGGTCACGGTAAAGGTCAGTTCGGCATTGGGCGGCAGTTGCGCCGCCCCGGTGGGAGTTATGGTGAAGGGAGCGCCGGGGTCCGACACTCCGGAGATGGAGGTGGTGGTATCACCGGTGTTCCTGACCTTGAATGACTTGGAAACAGTCTTGTTTACGGTCACCGAACCGAAATCCAACAGAGCCGGATTTAACGGAGAATTATCCGGATTAAGAAGGGTTAGGCCGGGTTGTCCCAATGAAAAACGCTGACCATACACATCCGCCCCCGTACCGCTTCCCACGGTGGGATTGGCGTTGCGGGCATCCTTCCAGACTGCCAGAAATTCATTGGTGGCACTGGCATAAGCAATCGAAGGTGAATCCTGGGTTCCCTGTGCATTGGTGATGGCATAGTTAGCGCCGCGCAGCGTCCCCTCCGTATCCACATACTGGCCATAGATATCGAGATTCTCCGGTGAGGAGATACCGTTTCTCCCATCCTTCCAGGCGACAAAAAACCGCTGATTTACACTGTCATAAGACATTGCAGGAGTTGTCTGAGCTGACGCAGCCACATTGGGGTCAAGGACACCGGAACCACTGGAGTCCTGATAACCGATGAAATGATTGATGTTGTAGAGTCCCCCCCCGGAGTAGAGGAGCTGCCCCCAAATCTTCTTGGTGGCGCCGTCACGCATATCTTCCCAGGCGGCCAGAAATTTCTTGCCGATGGGATCGAAGGCCAACGCGGGTTTGTAGCTTGGTCCAGCCCCGGAATCCAGCAGACGAGATGAAATAACCGGCTGGGGGACCTCCTTGCCGAACAGCGAATAGATGTGAGAGATCCCTTTGTCGTGGGGCGTCGTCGTAAAGGTGAACGTAACCGGTTCGAAGGTATCGCAAAAACCGTTGTTGTTTTTGTCACTGCAGGTGCAGGTAAGGGTCGTATCCTGTTTGACCCCTTCCCAGGCGAACAGGGATTCCGGTGACGTGGAATCGGCCGAAAGGACGACATTGTTGAGGGTACTGTAAAATTCATAGTTATAGGTTTCGGTGAGCGAAAGCA
>CAIUUR010000136.1 GCA_903902345.1 uncultured Geobacteraceae bacterium
ATATAGACCGTCGTCAATAACTCCGAGTCCAACTCCGGCGGAACCAGTAACTCACTCCGATGAAAAACCTCCACCTTGTCAGACCAAGATTCAAGATTTCCAGTGGGATCATAGCCAAGTACGCTCCGGGCAATCTCCTGATAGGGTGCCAGAGCCGCGAGGGTCGCTTTGGGGAGGAGTGGCGACAGGAATTTTTCCACCATCCTGAAGGTCAATGCGGTCTGAGGGTCCATGGCATGGATATCCACGGCATGGGCGTTCTTCTGCCACCTCCAACCTTGGGGCTTATAACCGTCACTCTCGATGGGAAATGCCGGTGGCAGCAGGCTATTCAGATCCCGCTGGATGGTTCGCTCGTCGGCATGGAGCAGATACTGCGTTGCCAGACGCTCCTGTAAATCATTCACCGTTATCTTCTCCCGTGGATAGTGAGGGAGTGATTTCAGAATCATGATCCGGCGGTGAATCGCCGAACCCGCCTCGGTTCTTCCTTTTGGTTGTCTCATCGCGTATCTCCTTTCTGAACACAGGATATACGTACATGGCGACAGTTTAAGTCGGATACGATTGGGGAGGAGAAAATATTTATCGAAGATCGCCGGGGGAGTGTTGGAGGGATAGAGGAATCAGCATCCCTGAACAGTAATAGATTGAATGCCGGAGAAGTGAGCGTCGTTGGTAATCAGCAGGGCCTTACTGGCAAGTGCAGTGGCACCTATAATTTACCACTCATCGCGGAGGCTCCGCTGGGCAGCTACAGCGTCCCCCTGCCAGGAAAGTTTACCGCAGAGATCAGAAAAACGATAACCCGTCGACTGTTTTGAGGAACTTCGCCGTTTCATCTGGCTGCGGGAAAGAATAAACTGATAAAAATCCTGCACCTCTCGCCGTGCAGCGGGGGGGTAACAATGAAATATCGAGCATCTTGGCTGTTGTTGGCATGTCGACACACCTCCTGATGAAAAAAACAGTAGCACAAGGGCTAAAATCCGGATATTGGAGAGGCTACTACCATGAATTCGACCGGCAATCAATCATCCACTTTTCCCGGTTGATCCGCGTAGATCCGCATAATCAGATTTGATCCGCGTTCTATTGAATTTGACCTTCTCTCACAGTTCACGGCTTTTTACGGTAGGTCCGTGCCAGCTTACGGGCTGTTTTGGCGAAATCCTCCCTCAGTGCTACCGGCTCCAACACCTCCAGCGCAGCACCGAACCCGTTCAACCAGAAACGGAGTTGCAGGGTATCAACGACATCAGCCGTCACCTCTACCATGCCGTTTCCCAGATCTTCATAAATCTGATCCACGGACAAACGGGTCTCCTTGAGGTGCCACCCCCGTTCTTCCGGCAGCCTTATCTTGAGCCGGATCGGTTCAGGAGAGACCGGATAACTGAACGACTGCTGCTGTAGATACTGCTCAAGGGAAAAGTCCGGCAGCGGAGTGATCGGCTTGTCCAGAAGTTCCACCGAGACAAATCGGGGAAAGAGTAGCTGAGTCAAATCCTGATGTTCATTGAGTGTCGCAATGAGATACGGGATATTGTCCGTAATAATCATCCCCTGGGGACTGACTTCATACTCACGAGGTTCGGTCCGCCCCTTGGCCAGATACCGGGCACGCAGTCGTTTCCCCTCATAGAGCGCCTGGTAGAGAACTGCAACTATCTGCTCGTCCACTTTCGGCGGGATGAGAAAATTGCTCCGGTGAAACACCTGAATCTTGTTGGTCCAGGCCGCAAGACTACCATCCGGATCATGCCCCGGAACGGCCCGGGCCGTTGCCAGATACGGATCAAGGGCGGCAAGCGCCGCATGGGGCAGCAGCGGGCGCATAAACTTGTCCACGACCCTGAAAGTCAAGGCAGTCTGCGGGTCCATGGTGTAGATATCCAAGTTGTGAGCACCCTTCTCCCATTTCCACCATTGGGGCTTGCTGTGATGGCAGACAATAGGGTAGGCAGGCGGCAGCAGGCTCTGCAGGTCACGCTGAATGGTTCGCTCATCGGCAAAAATTTCATAGCGATCAGCCAGCACCTCCTGAATCTGTTTGACGGTTCCACCTGTCCCCCGTGAATCATGGGGAAGAATCTTGAGAATCATAATCCGGCGATGAATTGCAGATCCTGCCTCCGTTTTGCCCACTGGTGACGGCATGATTCACACCTCCTGTAACGTGATAGTTCGCATTCTATCAAACCTAAGCGACATTTTAGACCGGATTACGGCGAACTGCATCATAAAAAGAACAAGGCAACTCTTATGGTGGTGATGCGGGATATGCTCCCCATTCTGGAGATGAAGCAACGAAGTATCGAGTCAGCGGGAACCGGAAGGATCAACGAATGACCGGAAGGTAATCTTCTGCGGGCGGCGGCATTGATATAATACTTTTCATATGATGGTTATAGTGGTATTTTGCCCGTCATTTCAACCACCGGGAGAGATTTCATGACGAAAGCGGATATCGCAACCAGGATTGCCGACAAGCTATCCATGACCAGAATTGAATCAGCAGAGCTTACAGATATGGTGTTCGAACTGATGAAACAGGTCATTGTTGATGATGGGAAATTGAAGATTGCCGGGTTCGGCAACTTCGAAGTGAAACGGAAACAGGACCGCAGGGGACGTAACCCGCAGACCGGTGAAG
>CAIUUR010000137.1 GCA_903902345.1 uncultured Geobacteraceae bacterium
CGCACTGACAATCGTCAAGAGGAAGGCTACTGCGGTTGTGAGTAAGAGCGGCTTCCACTTTCGTTCGGCTATGAAAAGAACGCCAAAAACGGCAGGATAGAGTTTCATGGCTATGGCGCAAGAGAGGAGAACTGCCGCAGAGGTATTTTTCTCTTTTTTATGATAATAGATGAATAACCCGAGAAATATGAATACGAGGCACTCCAGATTCCCCCTATCCAAAATAAACAGTACCGGGTAGGAGATTGCCGTCAGGACGAACATTACGGAAACCCGGTCGTTGATTTCTTCTGCGGATATGAGTCGATACTCTGCGGTCAACAAAAATGCCAGAAATAATCCGGTAAAAACGGCAAATGCGACGAGTGGCTTTAAGCAGGTAAGCAAATATATCGGGATATACGAGAAAGGGAAATAAACACTCACCGAATCAGCGTACGGATTTAGTCTGGTAGTCGCACGATAAATACTAAGAAAATCGTTAAAGTGGTCATTGGGCCTGAAGAGAAACGTCGAATAGGGATACCCTTTTCCCAGATACGCAGCGGCTACATAGTGAAAAATGACCGAACAGCTGAAACCGATGACGATGATCAACGTAACGATCCTGCTTTTGTGGGAGCCTTCCATCACCGCACCTGTGAATTCCCCGTTTTTTCTATTTACCGAACCTTAGTTTCAGCAAGGTCACTACGAATGAAAATATGAAGACAAAGAGATTCCTCTTGGTGGTTCCGAACATCCGCTTCTTGAAACTGAAAGGAAGCTCTTTGATTCGTAGATCCCTGTTCTTACGCTTTATTTTGAAAAGTATCTCTTCCACTATGTCGAAATTCTTGCACCCGAGGGTTAGTTCCTTCAGCATCGCCCCCCGGTACAACTTGAAACTGTTGGAAACATCCTTGCACTTCAACCCCAGCACCACCGAATAGACAAGGTTCACGATGTGACTCATGAGGACCAGGAGCCGGCTGTTGTCCGTCGCCCCCCCCTTGATATAGCGGGAAGCAATTACCACATCGCCGTTCCCCCGCTCCCTCCAGAGCTCCCGAATAAACTCCGGCGGATGAGATCCGTCCGCGTCCATGAAGATGACGTACTCTCCCCGTGCTTCCGCTATTCCGGTTCGCACCGCATCGCCAAAGAAGTTCCCCCCCCGCCGATTCAGGTACCGCACACCATACTTTCGAGAGACCTCTTCCGTATTATCCAGGGGAGTAAGGGTGTCAACCACGATTATTTCGCCATCGGGATCAATACCGGAAAGAACCGCCGAAACACGAGGGAGGAGCTGCCGAAGATTCTCCTCCTCCATGTAGGCGGGAAGAATGATACTGAGAGTTACCTTAGCGGCCATGTTCGATCCACTCCAACATCCGCCCCACACCTTCTGCAGGGGAAACCAGCGGTTCCCACCCGAGAATCCGCCTGGCCTTGGCAATGTCCGCTACGAATACCCGTTGATCGCTACTCCGTGGGGAAAGCCTCGTAAAGGATAGTGAGGTTTCAAGCTTCGCCTCCAGCAGCGAGAACAATTCCAGTAACGAAAGACTACTGGAGATACCACCACCGATATTGAACGCCTCTCCCTTGGCCGCGTCAATCCTCTCCACCGCACTAAAATAGAGCCGGGTCACGTCGTCGGCATGGAGAAGATCCCGCACCTGCTTCCCCGTGCCCGAGACCGTGAACGGCTCTGTTAACATGCCGGATTTCGTATCCAGAGCCTGACGGCAGAACCAGCCGACCCATCCCTGATCATAGGTGGAGAACTGCCGCCCCCCATACATGGAGGAGTGCCGGAAGACAACCGTCTTCAGTCCGAACATTCGGGCGAAATCCAGCATATATTGATCAGCCGCTCCCTTGGAGCAGCCATAGGGTGAATGAAACTCCAGAGGGGTCGACTCATCAAACCCGTTGGGTCTCTCCGGACACTCATATCTGGTTTCGGTCTCGTTGTAGCTGAACTGCTCCAGATCGCCATACACCTTGTTAGTGGACGAGTAGAGCAGTGCGGCATCGGGCGCATGATCGCGAACCGCCTCCAGCAGATTGAATGAACCACCCACATTGATCTCGAAATCCATCCGGATGTTGGCAATGGAGGTGGTCATGGCAACCTGGCCGGCCAGATGAAAGACGGCGTCGGGAACGACCTCCGCCACAACTCGATGCACATCGTTGCGGTTCCGAATGTCGCCATGGACAAAGCGAAACTCTCCCTCGCCCTTAAGCCAGGTAAGATTATCAATCGCTCCGCTCCGACTGAGGTTGTCAAAGACGACCAGCTCCCAACCGTTTTTTAATGCTTGAGATGCCAGGTTACTCCCCAGAAAACCGCACCCTCCGGTCACCAGTAGCTTCATAAAATACTCCTCTCCGCATCAATGGTACGGCCAAGACCCTGTTCCAAAGAAACGTAATTGTTCCAACCCAGAGTCGAGATGGCGGAGGTGTCGACCACCGACGCCATGACCTCATGCTCCCGGTAGGGGATTGCTCCGAAGTCGGTAATGGTGCTGCAGTTGCCGACAATCCGCTTCACACTCTCCACAAAATCCATGATCCTGATAGTTTCGCCAGTCCCGACCTCGTAACTATAATAACCGCTGCCGAGGTTCCTGCTGGCAGTGATGATCCTGCTGAAGATTTCCACGACGTCGTCGATGTAGATGAAATCTCTGCTCTGCTCTCCCAGGGTAAGGGGGATTCGTGCCACGTTCTCCAGCATGCTTCTGATAATGAAGGTGACAAATTTGGATCGGTCATCCCCCGGTCCGTAAAAATGTTCCAGTGCCACATTAACACAGGTCATTCCGGAGGAATGAAGTTTCAACCACTCCTTGAACTGCCCCTTGGAGAGGGAGTAAGCACTCACCCTCTTGTCAAGGATGGTGTCCGTATTTATGAAACATTGAACACCATGCCTGCTCCCCAACTCCAGAAGCGTCAGAGGAAGAAAGAGGTTGGCCTCCAGCAGCGTTCGCGGGTCACGGCACTCTCTGCCGTAATTAGTGGCGCAATGCAGGATGAGATCGATGGAATGGTGGCTGAATATCTTTTCGGGAGGTACGCGGTCTATGTCGTAGGACGTTATGAGGTGAAGAACATCGGCAATACGGAAGGTATTTGAACTGCTTCTCTTCAGGAGAATAATGTTGTTCCCCGCTTCCGTCAGGTAGCGAAGCAGGCTACTCCCGAGAAACCCGGTCCCCCCGGTTATCAGGATCGTCCGGGGTCTGTTGTCTGTCGCGGATGACGCAAAAGAGCTCTCTCCATGCACCTAGCGGCATGCCCCAATAATCGTTTCTATCATGTACCCGATCATCTCTTCCGTCATTCCCGGAGAGACCCCCACCCAGAAGGTATCGTTCATGATCGCATCGGTAACCGGAAGCGCCGACTTACTGATCCCTTGCGGTGAGCGGGATGAAGAAGCAGCGGTTTCGCTCATTGGGGGAACAACGGAATTGGGAACAACGCGGAAACCGGTTCCGGTGGCGCGCATCTCGTCAAAGCAGGGGTGCTTGATCAGATTCCCGGCAAAAAGCATCCGGGTCTGCACACCTTTGGATTCCAGAGTGGCGACTATCCGGTCACGGGTGAGACCGCTTCCCGGTCGCGCTGTCAGGAGAAAACCGAACCAGGAAGGGTCGGAGTCCTTTGTCGCCTCCGGCAGGACCAGTCGATCATCCAGCCCCCCGAGACCGTCACGCAACAGCCGCCAGTTCCTCTTCCGGGCTTCGATAAAGCCGGGGAGCTTTTCCAGCTGGGCGCAACCGATTGCCGCCTGCATATCGGTGACCTTAAGGTTGTACCCGAAATGGGAGTAGACATACTTGTGATCATATCCGAAGGGGAGTTCACCGAACTGCTGGCCGAAGCGGTTACTGCAGGTGTCATCCTTGCCCGGAGGACACCAGCAGTCACGCCCCCAATCCCTCAACGATTCGACGATCCTGTTCAGTTCAACGCTGTCCGTATAGACTGCCCCCCCTTCCCCCATGGTCATATGATGAGGGGGATAAAAACTGGAAGTGCCGATATGGCCAAAGGTGCCGGTATATTTGTAGGTATGGAGTTGTTTATACCTGCTCCCCAGGGCGTCGCAGTTATCTTCGATGAGCCAAAGGCCATGCTTGTCGCAGAACGCCTTTACCGCGGCAAGATCAAAAGGATTGCCCAACGTATGGGCGACCATGACCGCCTTGCTCCGCGGCGAGAGCGCTTCGTCCAGTTGGGTGACATCGATATTGTAGGTGGGAAGTGAAACATCCACAAAGACCGGCACGGCGCCGAACTGGATAATGGGCGCTACCGTCGTCGGAAAAGCGGCGGCAACGGTAATAACCTCGTCACCGGGACGTATTCGTCGCTCTCCCAGCTTGGGGGACGTGAGGGCCATGAAGGCCAGCAGGTTGGCCGAAGAACCGGAATTGACCAGGGAGCAATGCTTCACCCCAAGAAACTGCGCGAACTCCCGCTCGAATCGTTGCGCATACCGCCCGCTGGTCAGCCAGAAATCCAGCGACGAATCCACGAGAATCTCGACCTCTTTCTCGTCATACACCCTGCCGGCATAGGATATGCGATCACCGGGAGTAAAGCTCTTCCGCGGCAATTGTTGTACTGCAAAATGGTTGCGGGTATCCCTCAACACAATACCCCGCATGACCTTTTCCAAACAAGCCGAAGAAACAGCCGCCAACTCTTTTATGATGATCTCTTTTGAGAATACGTATGTTTTATCCAGATACAGTAATGATGCAATGGGAAGTGGACGACCACTAAACAGATCATCCGTCAAGGGAAGCGTTTGACCGGATGACGTGACGTGTCGGGTTGTTATGAAGAG
>CAIUUR010000138.1 GCA_903902345.1 uncultured Geobacteraceae bacterium
GGACAGATCGCGTACCCCGACAACCTTCAGGACATCATCCGTTCCCGGGTGCCCGATTTCCTCCTGGTGGATGGCCAAAATCTTGCGATTCAGGCGGGGAATCCCCGGGCGGCCAACACCGTCCTCCTGGGGGCGGTCTCCAGGAGTCTCCATATCGCCGAGGAGTACTGGTTCGCGGCACTGGAAAAAATGGTGCCGGCCAAGGCTCTGGATGTCAACCTGAGAGCCTTCAGGATGGGGCGGGAACTGTAACGAACGTACAGGGAGTTCTTCATGTCTACCTTCTTCAACGAGGAATTCGAGACCCTTCCCCGCCCGGCACTGGAGGCGCTGCAACTGACGCGACTCAAGCATACCCTGGAGCGGGTATATGCCACGGTCCCCTTTTATCGCGCCTCCTTTCACCGGGCCGGTTTCCGGCCCGGCGATCTGAAATCCCTGGAAGATCTGCAACGAATCCCCTTTACCACCAAAAAGGATATGCGGGATTCCTACCCCTACGGACTCTTTGCCGTGCCGTTGGAGGAGATCGTCCGGATTCATGCCTCATCGGGGACCACCGGCAAGCCCACCGTGGTGGGGTATACTAAAAAGGATATCGACGTCTGGTCCGAACTCATGGCCCGCTCCTTTGTGGCCGCCGGCGCCCACAGAGGTGATATCATCCACAATGCCTACGGCTACGGTCTTTTTACCGGGGGGCTGGGCGCCCACTACGGAGCCGAGCGGCTGGGGGCATCAGTCATCCCCATCTCCGGCGGCAATACCCGACGCCAGATCATGATCATGCAGGATTTCGGCTCATCGGTGCTCACCTGTACCCCCTCCTATTCACTTTATCTGGCCGAGGAAGCCCGGGCTGAAGGGGTTGACTTTCGCGACCTGAAGCTTCGGGTGGGGATCTTCGGGGCAGAGCCTTGGTCCGAGGCGATGCGGGGGGAAATTGAGGGAAAGCTGAATCTGGACGCCATCGACATCTACGGTCTTTCCGAGATCATGGGGCCGGGGGTGGCCATTGAATGTATTCAGGCGAAGCATGGGCTGCATCTTTGGGAAGACCACTTCATCCCCGAGATCATCAATCCCGAAAGTGGGGAGCTTCTTCCCGCTGGGGCAACGGGTGAGCTGGTCATCACCACCATCACCAAGCAGGGGATTCCCCTGATCCGCTACCGGACCCGGGATGTGACGAGCCTCTCCTATGAGCCCTGCGTCTGCGGTCGGACCCACGTCCGGATTGCCCGGATGAGCGGCCGCAGCGACGACATGATCATTATCCGCGGGGTCAACGTCTTCCCCTCCCAGATCGAGTCGGTTCTGGTGGGGATCGAGGGGGTGGAGCCACACTATCTGCTCATCGTGGATCGCCACGACAACCTGGATACGCTGGAGGTGCAGGTGGAGGTGGACGAGCTGCTCTTCTCCGATGAGGTGAAGGTCCTCCAGTCCCTGGCGCGTCGTATCGAGAAGGAGATCAAGGAGATGCTGGGGGTCACCTGCAAGGCCAAGCTCGTGGAGCCCCGGGCCATCCAGCGGAGCGAAGGGAAGGCGACGCGGGTTATCGATAAACGAAAACTATAGTCTGTTGGGGTGTCTTCAATAGAGTAGCACATGAGAGGTTGTTTATGCCAAATGCTCTTGAACTGGTTCATGAAATTGAAAAGCTTCCGGTGACCGAAAGAGTCATGCTTATCGACAGGGTTATTCGGGACATTATTCACCCCGATGAGACTATCGACAACATCTGGGCTGCTGAGGCAAAACTTCGTTGGAATGCGTACAAGCGGGGAGAAGTCGTTGCCGTTCCCTACGAGACTGTTATGGATAAATATCGTAACTGATGAAAATTTCACTTCTTCCACTGGCGCAGCTTGAACTTGATGAAGCTTTTGCTTGGTACGAAGAGCAGGTAGTTGGGCTCGGATATGAATTTTTGGACGAGTTCGACCAAACTGTTCGGCTAATCGTTTCCTTCCCGGAAATGGCGGAGATAATAGAAGTTGAAGCGAGGCGACGTCTATTAAACCGATTTCCATATGGGGTGATCTATGGAATCGACGGCAACACTGTCGTTATAATTGCGATTACGCACCTGAAACGGAAGCCGGGATACTGGACATCTAGGTTTTTAGCATAATTTCTTACAGGTAAACCCCCGGCTGTGCCGGGGGATACTTATTCTACCATCAACCAATCCGATTCTCTCCGTGTCTCAGTGTCTCAGTGGTGAAAGGGGTCAATCATGAAAGTTGAACAGATATCCGTCTTCATCGAAAACAAGTCGGGCCGACTGGCGGAGGTGACTCGTGTTCTGGGGGACGCCGGTGTCAATATTCGGGCGCTCTCCCTGGCTGATACCTCGGATTTCGGCATTTTGCGCCTCATCGTTAATGACTGCGAAACCGCCAACAGGGTGCTCAGGGAGCAGGGGTTTACCGTCAGTAAGACCGAGGTGGTGGCCGTGGAGGTACCGGATCAACCGGGGGGGCTGACCCGCATCCTTCATGTCCTGGACGGCGAGAAAATTAATGTGGAATATATGTACGCCTTTGTGGAGCGATGCGGCGGGAATGCGGTGATCATCTTCCGTTTCGACGAATCCGACCGGGCCATCCGGGCGCTTCTTACCAAGGGGCTCAATATTCTTGATGGAGAGCGACTCTACACTCTGTAGGAATTACGAAGAAAAGGAGAATCTGATGAAACAGTATATGGCGGTACTGTCGGCGGCGGCGGTGATGCTCTTCTCCCTGGAGGCCATGGCCGCCGGGACGATTCGCATCGGAGCGCTCTTCTCCGTGACTGGTCCGGCGTCGTTTTTGGGCGAACCGGAAAAGAAAACGCTGGAGATGCTGGTGAAGGATCTCAATGCCAAGGGGGGGATCAAGGGGAGCAAGATCGAGCTCTTCATTGAGGATACCCAGGGCGATGCCACCAAGGCAATGCAGCTTGCCACGAAATTGATCAAAAACGACAAGGTCGTCGCCATCATCGGCCCCAGCATCACCGGGGACACCATGGCCATCATCCCGCTGGTGGAGAAGGAGCAGATTCCCCTGGTTTCCTGCGCCGCCGGGGTGAAGATCACCGATCCGGTGAAGAAGTGGGTCTTCAAGACCCCGGCCAATGACCATGTGGCGGGAGAAAAACTTCTGGACTATCTGGGCGCCAAGAAGCAGAAGAACGTGGCGCTCCTCACCGTTTCCGACGCCTACGGTCAGTCGGGTCGCGAGCAGCTCAAGGCGTTGGCCGTCAAAAAAGGGTTCACTCTGGTGGCCGATGAGGTCTACTCTCCCAAGGATACCGACATGACCGCCCAGCTCACCAAGATCAAGGGGACCAAGGCCGAGGCGATCATCTGCTGGGGAACCAATCCCGGGCCGGCGGTGGTCACCCGCAATGTCAAGCAACTGGGAATCAAGATCCCGCTGTATCAGAGTCACGGTGTTGCCTCCAAGAAGTACATCGAACTGGCCGGCGCGGAGGCCGCCGAAGGGGTGATTCTCCCCGCGGGAAAGCTGACGGTTTACGACAAACTGAAAAAGAGCGATCCCCAGCACAAAACCCTGGGTGAGTATGATCAGGCCTACAGGAAGAGCTATGGCGTCGAGGCCTCCACCTTCGGCGGCTACGCACATGACGCCTTCGAACTGGTGGTCGAAGCCATCAAGAAGTCCGGGAGCACTCCGGAGCAGATCCGCAACGGCATCGAGCAGGTGAGGAAACTGGTGGGTGTATCGGGGCTCTTTACCATGTCCCCCACGGATCATAACGGGCTGGATCTGTCGGCCTTCGAGATGGTGAAGGTAGTCAAGGGCGACTGGGAACTGGCCAAGTAAAGGAGATAGTAATCATGAAACGATCTGTTGTTACCTGCTCCCTCTTCGTGTTGACTCTGGTCTGGTTCGCGGTCTGCAGCGCGGCGCAGCCCATCAAGATAGGAGCTCTCTTTTCCGTCACCGGTCCCCCGTCGTTCCTGGGAGAGCCGGAGCGAAACGCTGCCCAGATGGTGGCTGATGGCATCAATAAATCCGGTGGTATCAAGGGGCGATCCGTCCAGCTTATCACCTACGATACGGGAGGAGACGCCACCAAGGCGGTGCAACTGGCCAATAAGCTGATCAAGGATGACAAGGTTGTGGCCATCATTGGACCCAGCACCACCGGGGAAACCATGGCCGTCATGCCGGTGGTGGAAAAGGCCGGAGTTCCCCTCATCTCCTGCGCCGCCGGGCGCAAGATCACCGAACCGGTGAACAAATGGGTCTTCAAGACCGCCCAGAACGATAACCTGGCCGTGGCAAAAATTTACGAATATCTGCAGAAGAAGAAGCTGAACAGGGTGGCGCTTCTCACCGTTTCCGACGGGTTCGGCTCATCGGGACGGGAGCAGTTGAAGGCCCAGGCCGCAACGCACGGCATTCAGATCCTGTACGACGAGACCTACGGGCCCAAAGATACCGACATGACGGCCCAACTCACCAAGATCAAGGGGATCAAGGCCGACGCGGTCATCTGTTGGGGGACCAATCCCGGCCCGGCGGTGGTGGCGCGCAACGCGAAACAGCTGGGACTCAAACTGCCGCTCTTCATGAGCCATGGCGTTTCGTCCAAGAAGTTCATCGAGTTGGCCGGCGATGCTGCCGAAGGGATATTTCTCCCCTCCGGCAAGGTTATCGTGGCAGATGTGCTTCCCGATGCTGATCCCCAGAAGAAAGGGCTCATGTCCTTCGTGAAGGAGTATCAGAAGCTCCACAAGGTCGAAGGAGACCACTTCGGCGGCCATGCTTGGGACGCCATGATGCTCTTGAAGGGAGCCCTGGAGAAGGGGGACGACACCCCGGCAGCCATAGCCGCAAACCTGGAGAGAAGCAAGGCTTTCCACGGTATCGGCGGTTCGTTCACCTACTCTTCCACCGACCATGCCGGTCTCACCAAGGATGCCTTCGTTCTGGTTGAGGTGAAAAACAGGGACTGGGTGCTGGTGAAATGAAGCGAGGTTCAAGGTTCCAGGTTCTAGGTTCTAAGTTCTAGGTTGTCTTATATCCTCGGACCTTGCTTCTTACAAACATAGAACATGGAACGTAGAACCCCGAACCTTGGACCTAGAACCTTGGACTTTGAACTTTGAACTTGGATTTACCATGGATCTTTTGCAGCAACTGACACAATATGCGTTTTCCGGCCTTTCCACGGGCGCCATCTATGCTCTCATCGGCCTGGGGTTCGCCATCATCTACAACGCCACGGGGATCATTAATTTTGCTCAGGGTGAGTTCGTCATGCTGGGGGGAGTGCTGACCCACTTCTTTCTGATAGTGCTGAAACTTCCCGCCGGTGTCGCCATGGGGGGGGCAGTGATAGCTACCACGGTCATCGGTGCGCTCTTTGAACGGTTGACGATCCGCCCCCTGAAGCGGCCGACCCCCCTGAGTCTGGTCATCATCACCATTGGCGGGAGCATCTTCATCCGGGGGGTCGCCATGCTGGTCTGGGGGAAGGATACCCAATCGCTCCCACCCTTCTCCGGTGAGGAACCCATTACGCTGGCCGGGGCTACGGTCATGCCCCAGCATCTCTGGATCTTCGGCATCACCCTCCTGGTCATTGCCGCCAACAAGTTTTTTTTCTACTACACCATCAGAGGAAAGGCGATGCGCGCCTGCTCCTTTAATCGGACGGCGGCCAGTCTCGTGGGGATCGATGTCCGAAAGATGGTGCTCCTCTCCTTTGTCATCAGTTCCGCCATGGGGGCCATGGCCGGAATCATCATCGCCCCACTGACCATGACTGCCTACGATGTGGGGGTCATGCTGGGACTCAAGGGGTTTTGCGCCGCCATCATCGGGGGAATGAGCAGTGGTTTCGGCACCGTCCTGGGGGGATTGCTGTTGGGGCTTCTGGAATCCCTGGGAGCCGGTCTCATCTCGTCGGGGTACAAGGACGCCATCGCCTTCATCATCCTGCTCCTTATCCTCTTCATCCGCCCCCAGGGGCTTTTTTCCAAGGCCCAGACGGAGAGAGTGTAAGCCGGTGAAACGTGATTATCTCCTTTTCTTGCTCTTCGCCACGGTCGTGCTTGTGGCTCCGGCCGCCTTCAAGGGGGGGTACCTCCTCAACGTCCTGGTCTTCATGGGGATTAATACCATGTTGGCTGTGGCGCTGAACCTGCTCCTGGGGTTTGCCGGCCAGATATCCCTGGGACACGCCTCCTTTTTCGGCCTTGGCGCCTATCTCTCGGGAATCCTCTCCACAACCTACGGATTCAACCCCTGGCTTACCATGGTCATTGCCGCCGTGGCCGTGGGGATTCTCGCCTTCGGGTTGGGGTTCCCCATTCTCAAGCTGAAGGGTCACTATCTGGCCATGGCGACACTGGGGTTCGGGATCATCGTCTACATCGTTTTCAACGAGACCGTGGCGCTGACCGGCGGCCCCTCGGGTCTTTCGGGCATCCCCAACCTGAAAATGGGATCGCTCACCTTTGACGGGGACCTGAAAAATTACTACCTCATCTGGTGCTTTGCCCTGGTGACCATGCTCCTCGCCATCAACCTGGCCCACTCCCGCATCGGCCGGGCTCTCCGGGCGATCCATGATTCCGAGGTGGCTTCGCGGGTCATGGGGGTGAACGCCAGACTCCTGAAGGTACAGGTTTTTGCCCTGTCGGCAATCATCTCCGCCGTGGCGGGGAGCCTCTATGCCCACACCATGTCGTTCATCTCTCCCGCGTCCTTCGGCTTCAACTTCTCCGTGGAGCTGGTGACCATGGTGATCATCGGCGGTTTGGGGAGCATCTTCGGTTCCTTTTTGGGCGCGGCCCTCCTGACGATCCTCCCGGAACTGCTCCGGGTGGTGCAGGATTACGACATCGTGGTCTACGGCCTTCTGCTCATCGTCATGACCATGTATATGCCCAAGGGGCTGGCGGGGGGAATCGCGTCCCTGGCGCGTCGTCTCCGCCCCGCAAAGAAGGGAGTCGTTGATGCTCAGGGTTGAGGGGATCACCCAGATTTTCGGCGGTCTTACGGCCCTGGAGGATATCTCCTTCACTGTGGCGAAGGGATTGATTACCGGTGTCATCGGTCCCAACGGCGCCGGGAAGACGACTCTCTTCAACATCATCACCGGGCTCTACACCCAGACCAGCGGGAAGGTGTTCCTGGAGGGAGAAGATATCTCCGGTGCTCCCCCCGAGCGTCTTGCCCCCCGGGGGCTGGTCCGGACTTTTCAGAACATCGAGATGTTCCACCAGATGACGGTGTTGGAAAACGTCCTGGTGGGACTGCACACCCGGAGCCAGAGCGGAATATTTTCCTGCGCATTGAAGCTCCCCTGGCACCTGGCCGAGGAGCGCCGGATGCGGGAGGAAGCTCTCCGGTGGCTGGAGTTCTGCGGTATTTCCGACCTAGCGGAGGTGGAGGCCGGAGCGCTCCCCTTCGGCAAGTGCCGGTCGGTGGAGGTTGCCCGGGCCATGGCGGTAAATCCGCGGATTCTCCTCATGGACGAACCGGCCGCCGGCCTCAACAGCCGGGAGACCGCCGACCTGGAGGTTCTCATCAGGAAGATTCGGGATACCGGGGTCACCGTGGTCCTGGTGGAGCATGACATGGAGCTGGTCATGGATATCTGTGACGCCATTGTGGTGCTGAACCTGGGAAAAAAGCTGGCGGAAGGGACCCCGCGTCAGATTCAGGAAAATCCCGCCGTCATCAAGGCGTATTTGGGAGAGGGATGAAACGGTTCAGGGTTCAAGGTTCAAAGTTGTTAAACACCTACCCTTGAACCTTGACGGTTGAATACTGTGGTTCAACGTTTAAGTTCCAAGTTCAAAGTTGAAGCCTTGAACCTTGAACCCTGAACCCTGAACGGATCTTTATGCTTCGTCTGAAAAACATCAACAGTTATTACGGGCAGGTCCATGCCCTCAGAAACGTTTCCCTGCACCTGGCCAAGGGGGAGATCGTCACCCTCATCGGCGCCAACGGCGCGGGGAAGACGACTCTCCTCAATACCCTCTCGGCGGTCGTCCCCGCCCGCTCGGGAGAGATCCTCTTTCAGGGAGAAGAGATCGTGGCCCACCCCCCCGACAGGATCGTGGAGTTGGGGATCTCCCACGTTCCCGAGGGGAGACAGGTCTTCAAGCCCCTCTCCGTGGAGGACAACCTGGAGCTGGGGGCCTATCTCCGGTACCTGAAGAAGGAAAAAGCCGCCATTCGGGAGGATCTGGAGATGGTCTACTCCCTCTTTCCCCGTCTTCGGGAGCGTCGTAAGCAGATGGCTGGGACCCTTTCCGGCGGAGAACAGCAGATGCTGGCCATCGGCCGGGCGCTCATGGCGCGCCCCAAACTGCTCCTCCTGGATGAGCCATCCATGGGGCTGGCTCCCCTGGTGGTTCAGGAGATTTTTCGGGTCATAGAGAACCTTCGGAGGGAGAAGGGGACCACGGTACTGTTGGTGGAGCAGAACGCCAAGGCCGCCCTGAGCATGGCCGATCGCGGGTATGTGCTGGAGACCGGCAGGATGATCCTGGAAGGTGAAGCGTCGGAGTTGCTGGAGAACCGTGAAGTCCAACGGGCGTACCTGGGGAAGGAAAAGAAGGAGATCTGGGAAAGGTGAAGCAGGTCAAGGCTCAGGTTAAGGTTAAGGCTTAACCTTAACCTTGTGAGCGAAGCGAGCGTAGGCCTGGTTTTAAGGGGGTGAAATGAGCGGAATATGGGATCGGGAACATGAATGCATGCCGCGGGAGGAGCTGGAACAGCTCCAGTTGGAGCGTCTTCAGGCGACACTCAATCGCGCCTACAAGAACGTCACCTGTTACCGGAACAAGTTCAAGGAGCTGGGGATACTTCCCGAGGATATCCGGTCACTGGCGGACCTAGCCAAACTCCCCTACACCACCAAGGATGATCTTCGTCTCAACTACCCCTACGGGATGTTCGCCGTTCCGCTGCGGGAGGTGGTCAGGATTCACGCCTCATCGGGAACCACCGGTAAGGCGACGGTGGTGGGATACACCAAGAACGACATCAAGATCTGGTCGAATCTGGTGGCGCGCTTCATGACCGCCGCCGGAGTGACCCATGACGACCTGGTGCAGATCACCTTCGGCTATGGTCTCTTCACCGGCGCCTTCGGTCTTCATTACGGGGCCGAGGCCATCGGCGCCTCGGTTATCCCCGCCAGTGCCGGCAACACCGACAAGCAGATTGCCATCATGCAGGATTACCGCTCCACCGTGCTGGTGGGCACCCCCAGTTATGCCCTGACCCTGGCCGACCGGATGGAGAAGCTGGGGGTTGATCCCAAGACACTGGCGCTCCGGGTGGGGCTCTTCGGCGGTGAACCCTGGAGCGAGGCGATGCGGCGGGAGATAGAGAGCCGGCTCTTCCTCAGCGCCACCGATAACTACGGTCTCTCCGAGGTCATCGGACCCGGCGTGGCGGGAGAGTGCCCGGAGAAGAACGGGATGCACCTGTATGAGGACACCTTTCTAGCCGAAATCATTGACCCCGACACCGGTCTGATTCTCCCACCGGGGAGCGTGGGGGAACTGGTTCTGACCACCCTCACCAAGGAAGCGCTTCCCCTGATCCGTTACCGGACCAGGGATATCACCAGTCTTGACTACTCTCCCTGTCCCTGTGGCCGGACCTCCGTTCGGATGAAAAAGACCATGGGGCGTTCCGACGATATGCTCATCATCAGGGGGGTCAACGTCTTCCCTTCCCAGGTGGAAGAGGTTCTCTTTTCCATCGACGGCTGTCAGCCCCACTATCAGATCGTGGTTGACAGGAAGGGGACGATGGATGTCATGGAGGTGGAAATCGAGGTCACCGAAAAAATCTTCTTCGACGAGATGAAGAAGCAGCGGCAGTTCCTGGAAAACGTGGGGAAGAAGATCACCTCAACCTTGGGGGTAAGCGCCACGGTACGCCTGGTGGAACCGGGGCATATCCCCCGCCATGAAGGGAAGGCGGTGAGGGTGGTGGACAGAAGGCGAGGTGAATAGTCTCGTGACGAATCCGAATAAAAACGGCCCCGACAAGAAATTGTCGGGGCCGTTTCCGTTGGATCCGGAGATGCGGTGACGGGATCAGGCCGCCAGCCTTTCCACGGCCTTCGCCGCAACGACCTCCTGGAAATAGTCGGGATCATTGTTCAGGCATTTGGGACACTCCAACGCCCTGAAGTCGGCACTGACGGAGATGGGGGTAAACTGCCGGGCCTTTGACTGGTAGAAACAGATGCCGCATTCGACGGTTTTTGTTCTGGACGGTTCCATGACGGTTTCCTTTCCTCTGGGGAGAGTATGGCTCCGGAGAGCCAATTACGGATACTATAAAACCACAGGTCAAACGTTTGTTTGTATTGTATCAGGCTGTTTGAAAAATGCAAGGGGTGGTGTTGAAAAAGTTTCGGGTTTAAAGGGGGGAGGAAAGAGGAGGTTTATTCTCTGGTCTTGCGGTAAACGGTATTCCTGCTGACCCCCAGCCGTCGGGCCGCGGCGGAGACATTTCCGCCGGTTTCCGCCAGCGCCGCCCGGATGGCGCTGCTTTCCAGGTCATCCAGCCGACCGGGAGCCGATACCAGAGTTGATGTTCCCTTCCGGGGATCCATACGCTTCACTGCACCCTCTTCATGCTGCTCCAGGAAGTCGTCGGGGAGATGCTCCGGGGTGATCTCGTTTTCGTCCCCCAGCAGGGCCACCGCCGTCCTGAGGACGTTGTGCATCTGTCGCAGGTTACCCGGCCAGGGGTGATCCCGGAACAGGGCGATGACCTGGAGGCTCAGGGTGGGAGGGCGCCTTGCTCCAGCCAACTGCGCCACCATGTTCCGGGCCAGGGTTAACAGGTCTTCCCGCTGCTGCAGGGGGGGGAGGGTGAGGAGCAGACCGTTGAGTCGGTAATAGAGGTCTTCCCGGAATCGGCCGGCGGCAATCTCGTCCCTCAGTTTCCGGTTGGTGGCGCAGACGATGGTGATATCCACGGGGAAGCTTGCCGCCCCCCCCAGGGGGATGACGATCCGTTCCTGCAACACCCGCAGGAGCCGGGCCTGGAGGGGAAGAGGCATATCGCCGATCTCGTCCAGAAAGAGTGTTCCGCCGTTGGCCTCCCGGATCTTGCCGGCGGCTCCCTTCTTCCGGGCGCCGGTGAAGGCCCCCTCCTGATAGCCGAACAGTTCCGATTCGATCAATCCTTCCGGAATCGCTGCGCAGTTGAGGGGAACGAAGGGGTTTTGTCGTCGGGGTCCGCTGTTGTGCAGGGCCTTGGCGAAGAGCTCCTTGCCGGTTCCCGATTCCCCCTGGATGAGCACGGAGATGTCGTGCCCCATGATCCGTCGCGCCTTGGCGATGGCCTTCTGAACCGTTGAGTCGCCGAATTCCAGGTTATCCAGGGTCGGTGTTGTATGCTCCGGCGTGGGAATGGGGTGGGGGCGTCTGTCGGATGTGACGCTCCCCCTCAGTGTCGCACCATGATGGACCCCCTTCACCCGGGCAAACACCGCCGTGCCGGTCCTGGTCAGGAGGTGCACCACCGGCTTGGACGCCAGACAGGCCTGGGATATCAACAGGTCGAAGGTCATCTGGAATAATCCGGCAAACTCCATCCCCTGTGCCTGATACCGGTCCGTGCCGAGATGGAGTAGTGCGCTCCGGTTGGCTGCCCGGAAACGACCGTCCCGGCCGAACACGATGATCGCCTCGTAGAGGGTTCCCAGGAATTCCGGCCGGTGGTGGAACTGGAGGGTGATCTCCGCATCGAAGCCGTCGGCAAACATCTGGTTTTCGATCTGCTGAGCCGAGATCCGGACCAGGGCCAGGGTATGCTGCTGATTCGCCCGGTAATCCCCGGAGACATTCAGCGCTCCCAGCAGGGCTCCGTGGGGATCGAAGATGGGAGATGCGGAGCAGGCAAGAAAATGATTGTCCGGGGCGAAGTGCTCCTCCGAGCGGACCAGCACCGCGCTTCGCTCCACCAACGCTGTTCCGATGGCGTTGGTTCCCCTACTCTGCTCCGACCAGATACCTCCCGGTTGCAGGGAGACCGTGCGGGCCCGATCCATGAAGTCGGAATCCCCCAGGGAGTGGAGGATAACGCCGGAGGTGTCGGCCAACAGGACCAGGCTGGAGCTGCCGGCGATCTGATCGTAGAGGTTTTCCATGACCGGTCGTGAGCGGGTGATGAGGATCCGGTTTTTCTCCTCCAGGGGGCGAAGCTCTCCCTGGGTGAGCAGCGGGATGTCGCGGCTGGGTCGGTCGGCATCCAGTCCATGACCCTTGGAACGCTGCCAGGAGCGGAGGATCGTGTCCGAAACCGGGACCGACGACACGGTCCCCTGGGAGAAGTATTCCGAACGGGCTCTGTTCATGATATCCTAACTGTTCATCCGGGTACAGTTCCAGAATGTAACAACTGTTGCAATCTGGAGCAATCACACCGGGTGGGTCACCTGCGATTGTGGTCGCCGTTAGTCACGAATTCAAAACAACGATACCGAATATGATTCTACAACAACAGGTAATATAAAGGCAAAATTTTATTTTAAATTTTCGGTCAAGGGTGGTGCTGTGAAAAATAACACCGTTTATAAAATTGGCATGATGCCTGCTCTATTCCGCGTGAAAGGCCTTGGCCTCATCTCTGTGAAACAGCAAAGGGGAATCATATGTACAAATCAGTCGTTGAGCTTGAAGTCGTGAAGATGATCAAAAGGGCGCAGAAAGCTGCCGAGGCTTTCAAGGCGTTCACCCAGGAGCAGGTGGATGCCATCTCCCTGGCCATGACCCAGGCGGGGGTGGCCAACGCGCGGAAACTGGCGGAGCTTGCCGTGGCGGAAACCGGCATCGGTAATGTGGAAGACAAGGTGGTCAAAAACACCTTCGGCACCCAGGTGGTCTATGACTACATGAAAGACAGGAAGTCGGTGGGGATTATCAGCGAGGATGAGAGTATCATGGAGATCGCCGAACCGTTCGGCATCATCGCCGCGGTGACGCCGGTGACCAATCCTTCCGCCACCACCCTGTTCAAGTCACTCATCGCCCTCAAGGGGCGCAACGTGATCTGTTTTGCCTTTCACCCCAAGGCCCAGCAGTGCAGCGCCGCCGCGGCCCAGATCATGCTGGACGCCGCCATGGGGGCGGGGGCTCCGGCTGATTGTATCCAGTGGATTATCCACCCCTCCATCGAGGCCACGGATTCCCTCATGAAACATCCGGACGTGGCGATGATTATCGCCACCGGCGGGGGCGCCATGGTTAAAGCGGCCTACAGTTCCGGCCATCCGGCGCTGGGTGTGGGGCCGGGGAACGTTCCGGTCTTCATCGAAAAATCGGCGGACCTGGCCATGGCCATCCCCGATGTCATCGCCTCCAAGACCTTCGACAACGGCACGATCTGCTCCTCGGACCAGTCGGTGATTTTCGACGACCGGAGCGTGGCGGAAAAGGCGCTGCTCCTCTTTGAGCAGAAGGGCGCTTACCTCTGCAGCGACGAAGAGAAGGCTTTGCTGGAAGGGGTCATGTTCGACAAGGAGCGGGGTGTTCCCTCCATGGCCATCATCGGCAAGAGCCCTCAGGTCATCGCCGCTCTGGCTGGCTTCAGTGTGCCCGATGAGATCAAGCTGCTCATGGTGCCGCTGACCACCACCGGTCCGGAGGATTGGATGAGCCACGAAAAACTCTCGCCGGTCCTGGGGTGGTTCATCGTGGATAGCCGGGAAGAGGCGATCAATGCGGCGATCTGCCAGCTGGAATTCGGCGGAGCCGGACACTCTGCCGTGGTCTTCACTGAAGATGAAGAAGTGGCCAAGGAGTTCGCCCACCGGGTGCCGGCCAACCGCGTCGTCTGGAATCAGCCCTCGGTGCATGGCACCATCGGTTCTCTGTACAACGATCTGGTTCCCTCACTGACTCTGGGGTGCGGCGCCATGGGGGGAAACATCACCACGGAAAATGTCGGCTACAAGAACCTGTTGAACATCAAGCGAATCGCCCGACGGCGGCTGGCGGCGTAGTTTCAATCGGGCATAGGGCAGCTTCTGAACAAGAGGACGGCGGGGTCATTCCCGCCGTCCTCTTGTCGTTAGGGGGGCAGGTGAAGGCGATTCGGTTTTACCTGTTGACGAAGAGCCGGACAGCATGATGCTGCCGCCGTTTTTTTAGTTTTCGGCGGTCTTTCTCCTCCAGTGATCGTGATTGAAGCGGGTTCCGAAGTTGACATTTAGTGGGATATGGATAATCATAGCTATAGTAACAGATCCAGGAGGTTCCTGATGCGAACGGTACAGATGACGCTGGATAACGAACTTGTGAAAAATGTTGACCGGGTAGCCCATGCCTTGAAAACAACCAGGTCAGCCTTTACCCGGATGGCGCTTCAGGATGCACTGAAAAAACAGTCCGAGCTGCGTCTTGTGGAGAAACATCGCCAAGGGTACGTCGCAACTCCGGTTCGACAAGGTGAGTTTGACGAATGGGAAGTTGAGCAGGCGTGGGGAGAGGAATGAAACGGGGGGAAATCCGCTGGTACCAGTTTCAAGCGCCGGACAAAAAGCGGCCCGTGCTGATCATTCACCGGGAAGATATCATAGAACATCTTGCCGAGGTCACGGTCGCCCCGCTAACCACAACCGTTCGCGATATTCCCAGTGAGGTTTTTTTGTCGGTGGTTGAAGATGGAGTGTTGCGCGACTGCGCGGTGAATGTGGATCATATCCAGACCGTGTCAAAGGCAAGAATCGGTTCGTTGATTACCACCTTGAGTTTGTCGAAAATGACCGACGTTGGTCATGCCATTCGCTTTGTTTTAGGGCTGAGGTAGTCGGCGAAAGCCGGCGCGGCTGCTTTGTTTACTATAGTTATTTCAGGTGGTTTGAGGTAAACTGGGTGACGGATTTCTTGACATGGTAAGGTGAATTGAAGTAGCTTGCAATCAGTTGATAAAGCTTGTTGGATCGCCTCGCCCCGGTTGGAGGATACGCCATGAAACCAAGATCGAAGCGCAAACTGATCACTTTTGATTGGGCCATGAAGCGGTTGCTGCGAAGCAAAGCCAACTTCGAGATTCTGGAAGGTTTTTTGAGCGAACTTCTGGCTGA
>CAIUUR010000139.1 GCA_903902345.1 uncultured Geobacteraceae bacterium
ACAACACCGAAATTTCCAACAAGCGGCTCGACCGGCCCGAGAAACCGGCCGGTCAGCCTAGCGACCGGTGAAAAAAAACAATGACAAACCAAGGATCTGCGCTTATATCTTAAATAGAAACGGGCTACTTTTAAAGGTTGAATTGCTCTGTATGTGTACGTATAATGCTAACTGTAATTACGTAAAAAAGGAACAGCCATGAACACTAAGCTGACCTTAAGCCTTGATCGTGACATCATCGAACAAGCCAAGAAGTTTGCCCATTTTAAAAATCAAAGCCTTTCAAAGATGATAGAAGGCTATCTACGGCAGTTAACCGGGATCAAAGGCGTGAAATCCCAGGTAACGCCTGTTGTCGCGAGACTTTCTGGTGTGCTTGATGCAGAAAAAATGGGCAATCATAAACGCGAATATACCGATTATCTTGCAAATAAATACCAATGAATCCACCCCTGTTTATTGATACTGACATCGTGCTTGACCTGCTTGCTCGGCGTGACCCCTTTTATGCTGCCGCCGCAACTCTCTTTTCAATGGCTAAGATGGGTGAAGTAACTCTCTGCGTCTCATCTCTCACATTTTCTAATCTATTCTATATTTTGAGAAAACAGCTTTCTGCCCGTACTGCCCAAGAAGTGCTTCGCAGTTTCAAGCAGCTTGTAACGGTTGCGGCTGTAGATTATGTGCTGCTGTACATAATGTGCGATATTTTCGCTATGCTGTTTTTCTTCAAGAGCTCAATATAGCGTACATAAACGGCTTTCGGAATCAGTTTCATAGAGCACCGCCGCGATCGAAAGGTGATATCTACTACTTTCGTCTCAATTCGGGTCTGACCCCGCCAATCTTGCGCACCATTGCGATGTTTGGTTCGCACGATGGAGCCGTGCAGACCCTACAAGTTCCGAAATCTTAAGCCGGACAGGATGCTAGTCCCGGTTTCCCTTGCAATAGCGGTAATAGGGGCTGTAATGCCGTGGCACTCGTAGTAAAATGCCCAACCACTGCCTACGACACGGACGGCTGACGCCACCGGTCAAGACCGGGCCCCGTTATACGTGCGCTATAAACTCCGAATAGTCATAACAAAGGAGGGCATCATGACCATTTTAGACAGTATCAGGAGACAGCTTCGAACGGTAATAGAATGGCGGAACCCCTCACCGGAGGCGCTTTTCTCGCAGTGGAGCGACAACGGCGACGAGATCAAGAATGCCTCAAAGCTGATCGTGAATCCCGGCCAGGGATGCATCTTCGTCTATGAGGGGCAGATCCGGTCGGTGCACGCTGAGCCGTGCATGGTCGAGCTTTCTACGGCCAATATCCCCTTCAGGACAACCATCTCAAAATTCATGCAGTCGTTCGAGAGCGAACACAAGGCCGGTATTTATTTCTTCCGTACCACAAAGGTTCTCAACCAGAAGTGGGGGACTCTTTCGCCGATAAAGTACGAAGACCCAAAGTACGGTATTCCCGTGGCGGTAAAGGCTTTTGGCAACTTCAGCTACCGCATCGTCGATCCGCGCGATTTCTTCGTCAATGTGGTTGGCGGCCACACTGACTTCACCACCTCAGAGTTTAGAACGGTGATGGCGGAGCGGCTGGTGCAGTCCATTACCGACCACATCGCCGAGTGTCGTTTGTCCTACACGGAGATTGACGCTCAGCGGGAAGAGGTGGCTGCGGGGATGGCCGGAAGGCTGTCCAGCGATTTTGGCAAGTTGGGGTTCGAGATCGATGACTTCCGCATCGAAGGGATCAATTTCGATGAGGACACGGTACGGCGGATTGGTCGCATTGCCGATTTAACTGCCGAGGCCCAGGCGGTGAAGGCCGTCGGAATGGACTTCTCGTCGGTTCAGAAGCTGGAGGCGCTCCGCGATGCGGCGAAGAATGAAGGCGGGGGCGCCGGTGCGGGAATCGGCCTGGGGGCCGGGATCGGATTGGGACAAACCCTGGCGCAGACTATGGGGCAGGCAGTGACCGCACCACAACCTGTCGGCACAGGGGGAGACGCTTCCGCCAGGCTTGCGCTGCTCAAGCAGATGTATGCGCAGGAACTTATCACGGCGGAGGAGTTTACCGCGAAGAAAAAACAGATCCTTGACTCGGTTTGAGGATAGACTGCCATGGCCCAGTGCATCAATTGTTCAGCTCCGCTCCCCGCCGACACCTGTCGCTGTAGTTACTGCGGCACCCGCAATGACATGGACTTCTCCGCCGTCAATCGCTTCACGTTCGACCACCAGCCATCCCGGCGGCAGTGTCCAGACTGTTCGATTCCGTTGCAGACGGTCCGCCTCGACTCTGGAGGCGGTATCTTCGCCATTGAGCGGTGCGAGCGCTGTTTTGGACTGTTTTTCGACGTGGGCGAGGTGCAGGCGTTTCTGGAGGCCTCGACCTCTCCGGCCTTTTCCATCAATATCCGCGAGATCGCCAATATTAATGAAGAACGGGCCAAAAGGGAACGACAGGTCCGTTACAAGCAATGCCCCGAGTGCGGCGTTTTGATGAATCGCGTAAACTTTGCCGCCATGAGCGGTGTCGTGGTTGACCAGTGCAAGGTCCACGGCATGTGGCTCGACAACGGCGAGCTGATCCACCTGATGGAATGGAAAAAATCGGGGGGGCAGCTTCTGGCTGAGAAAAAGGAGAAAATGGCGCAACAGGAGCGCCACAGGGAGAGTCAGCAGTCGGTTCCCCGCTACTACGGGGGAGACTACCCTGAGGAAAGCTCCTCGAATGATGTGATTTCCAGGGTCTGTTCCATTCTGCTCGATTCGCTCTTTCGCTGAGGTTGAACGATTCGGCTGAGTTTACGACAGGTGTCACGCGCGCGAAAAGAAACAATCTCCAAATTTCAAAGGCAGGAAGTGAGTCGAGGGCTCAACAAGGCTTACGACCCGCCCGGCGGGTGTTGGGTGGTGGTGTTGGACTTAAAAGCATTTTTTCAAGGCAAAGGGTCTTTAAGAGTGTAACGAGAACATTGTTCCAGGATGAGGGGACAACTCTTCATTAAACGAAAAGGGTTCCGTGGTCAGGGTTCCGGGCACGGGCATGCAATAGTGCAGCTAACTGTTTATTTTGAGTCGCCTAATTGCACGATTGCATGTCTGACCCCATCGCACCTTGAAGGAGACGGGAAAAAACCCCAGACCAGATAGGCAATAATGCCGAAGGTTAGCCCCGTTCTTGCCTCGGGATGTTCAGTACGTTGATCCGGCATCCGGTCTCTGCGTTCCCCTCTGGTCCTTCAGGATTCTTTCTTGTCCATGAACATCTTGATCAGGTCGATGGGGACCGGGAAGATGATGGTGGAATTCTTCTCTGTGGCCACCTCCGTAAGGGTCTGAAGATACCGTAGCTGGAGGGCGGTGGGTTCGGTTGCCAGAATCGCCGCCGCCTGGGCCAGCTTTGCCGACGCCTGAAATTCCCCGTCGGCGTGAATAACCTTGGCCCGTCGCTCCCGTTCAGCCTCCGCCTGTTTGGCGATCGCCCGGAGCATCTCCTGGGGGAGGTCGATGTTTTTCACCTCCACATTGGCGATCTTGATCCCCCAGGGTCCGGCGTGCCGGTCCAGGATCTCCTGGAGTTGCAGGTTGATCTTGTCCCGTTTGGCCAACAGTTCATCAAGCTCCACCTGACCCAGTACGGAGCGGAGGGTGGTCTGGGAAAGCTGGCTCGTGGCGTAAAGATAGTTTTCCACCTCACAGATGGCCTTCTCCGGGGCGAGGACTCGGAAGTATATGACCGCCGAGACCTTCACCGTGATGTTGTCCAGGGTGATGACGTCCTGGGGGGGGACGTCGAAGGCCACGGTGCGCAGCGATACCCGGACCAGCTTGTCGATCCCCGGAATGATGAGAAAGAGTCCCGGCCCCCGCACCCCTGCCAGTCGGCCCAACCGGAAGAGGACCCCCCGTTCGTATTCGGGAAGAACCCGTACGGCGCTGCCGACGATCATGATGATGACGACTGTGCAAAAAATTACCGGTATGGTGTTGAACAGATCCATATTCGTGCCTCCTTGGCTACGGGGCACGGCGCTCCGTGCCCCTACGGTATCGGTGGTTGATGCGCGTCTGTATGGGCACGGTGCGTCGTGTCCTACGAAATTTGTTTCACCGTGAGAAGCATCCCCTCCACGTTGCTTACCTTCACCTCCTCGCCGCATTCCACGAACTCGTCGCACCGGGCATCCCAGTACTCTCCCCGCACGAAAACCTTACCCTCCGGCGTCAGCTCCGTCAAGGCTCTCCCCCTCATTCCCACGAGCCCTTCCTTGCCGGTGGTGGGCCTGCGTCTGTGCACCCGGAGTGCGCGGTTAACCGCCAGAAGCGAAAAGCCGACCAGGAGGCCCACTGCCACGGCGATGATGCTCCAGGAAACCCGTAGCGCCGGATCCAAATCGTCGTAGAGCATGAGCGAACCGAACAGGAGGGAGACGGCTCCGGCCACCGTCAATATCCCGTGGGAAACGATCTTGATCTCGGCGATGAGAAAGAGTATGGCCAGAAGAATCAGAAGGAGGCCGGCAAAGTTGATGGGGAGCGCCTCGAAGCCGAAGAGGGCCAGGATCAGAGAGATAGCTCCCACCACGCCGGGGATGATGACTCCCGGATTAGCCAGTTCTACCAGCAGTCCCAGGATTCCGACGATCGACAGGACGTAGACGATGTCGGGATCACTGACCAGCTCCATGATGCTCTGGACGGAACTCATGGGGTAAAGGGTAACCTCCGCTCCACGGTGGCGAGGTCACCGTCGCTTTACCCGAAAGGTGGAGGTGAAGGTAGCGACCTTGACCCCACCATCATCATAGATGCAGGCCTCGCCGGTTATCTCCCGGTCATCTTGAGAGGTAATCAGCGCCTCGGCCCGCACCGTTCCCCCCTTCACCGGGGCGTGAAATTGCGTAGTCAGAGTGGTGGTGGCAAAATGGGAATCCTCGGGGAGGAGGCTCTTGATGGCCATGGCCACCGCCGTATCGGCCAGAGCAGTCAAGGCGCCGCCATGCATGAGACCCTTTCCCTGGGCATGTTTCACTCGGAAGGGCATGGTGAGCGTGGCCTTCCCACCATGGGCCGCGTCGATGTGCATTCCCAGGTACTTCTCGAAGGGGGCGCAGGCGATCCAGTGGGGAAGTTCAAAGGGGCGCGGTTCACCTGCCACCATCTCCTGGTCAAAGAGTTCACGATCCATCAGTTTCTCCTCGTAGTCAGGCAGGTAACGTGTATTCGGGGTAAACTTACCACCGATCAACTCACTGCCGCAAGAGTTAAGGTGTTTTCTAATCTATGACGGGGCGGATACGGCAGGGGGCGAGAGAAAAACCTGAAGGGTCACGATGTGGAAGTTTTACCAAGTGTCTGTTTCCATTCCGCAAGTTTTTTATCTTCCCCAACAATATGGCCTTGCATCCATTTATTGAGAAAATCAAGCAAGTCAAGTTTCGGCTCACGACTGACAACGTTCCTGATACGGTTAAATTCCTTGATTTTAGCCTTGAATATGGCGTGTTGGGCAGCATGTTCCTTTATGTGATCGTACGATATATCCAACATGTGTATTTCTTCATAAGTGAAGTGTGTAGCCGCGTATTTTCCCAAATCTGCCAGTATGTTATTGAAATCTTCAGTGGAATTGACATCGGTAACAGCATCGTGCAATCGTTTGAATAGATCAAAAAAAAGTTTGTGATGGTCATCAAGCCGCTCGTTTTCAATGGAATAATCTTTTGACCATGTCACTGGCTGCATACTCTCCTCCGGCTTCGACTATCTTACCGTCCGGCGGTGAAAATGTCGTCGGGTAACGAGGTTGTTTGATGCTTATTCTGCAATAGTTGTTTCGTAAACGCAATAACTATGTTTTTCGGAAACACAGCTTTATTGGAATAACTAATTCTGTTTATTTTTCTAATTTCTTGATGCAATGCTTCGAGAATACTCCTGTCGACCACTGAACAACACCGCTGGCGAAATGGCCTAAAATGCCCAAGGAGATCTACCCATGGCTGAAACAACTCTACAGGAGATACCGGTGCTGGAAACTTTTCAAAAATGCCCCACCGGAATCAAGGGGTTGGATGAGATCACCGGCGGCGGTCTCCCCCAGGGGCGTCCGACGCTGATCTGCGGCGGCGCCGGTTGCGGTAAGACACTGCTGGCCATGGAGTTTCTGGTGCGGGGCACAACGGAATATGACGAGCCGGGTGTTTTCATCTCCTTCGAAGAGAAGTCCGAGGAGTTGACAAAAAACTTCGCCTCCCTCGGTTTCGACCTGAACGATTTGGTAGCTCGCGAAAAGCTGCTGCTGGACTATGTGCATATCGAGCGGAGCGAGATCGAGGAGACCGGCGAGTACGATCTGGAAGGACTCTTCATCCGGATGGGATACGCCATCGACAGCATCGGCGCAAAGAGAGTGGCCATCGACACCATCGAGGCCCTCTTTTCCGGATTTTCCAACGAAACGATCCTCCGGGCGGAGTTGCGGCGGCTGTTCCGCTTTCTGAAAGGGAAGGGAGTAACCGCCGTCATCACCGGCGAGCA
Organism: uncultured Geobacteraceae bacterium; assembly: GCA_903902345.1. Classification (GTDB taxonomy): domain Bacteria; phylum Desulfobacterota; class Desulfuromonadia; order Geobacterales; family CAIOGM01; genus CAIOGM01. The sequence continues at coordinate 6,555 of CAIUUR010000139.1, forward strand.
GGGGGAGCGGACCCTGACCCGCTTCGGTCTGGAGGAGTACGTGGCCGACTGCGTGATCTTTTTGAGCCACCAGGTGGTGAATCAGATTGCCACACGCCGCCTCCGGATCATCAAATACCGCGGGAGCGCCCATGGCACCAACGAGTACCCGTTCCTGCTGGACGAGCAGGGTTTTTCCGTCATGCCGATTTCCTCTATTGGCCTGGATCATTCGGCCTCCTCTGAGCGGGTTTCCACCGGCATCCAGCGTCTGGACACCATGCTGGAAGGAAAAGGGTATTACCGGGGAAGCAGCATCCTCGTCACCGGCAGCGCCGGGACCGGCAAATCAAGCCTTGCCGCTCACTTTGTGGATGCCGCCTGTCGGCGAGGCGAACGTTGCCTCTATTTCGCCTTCGAGGAATCCCGCAATCAGATCATCCGGAACATGCGTTCCATCGGCCTTGACCTGGGGCAGTGGGTGGATAAGGGGGTACTGGAATTCCGCAACTCCCGCCCGACTCTGTACGGACTGGAGATGCATCTGGTGGCCATGCACCGGGCGATCGAAGAGTTCCAGCCGGCCATCGTCGTCATCGATCCGATTTCCAACCTAATGTCGGTGGCCAGCGAGATGGAGGTCAAATCCATGCTCTCCCGGCTCATTGATTACCTGAAGATGAAAGAGATCACCGCTTTCTGTTCAGCTCTGACCGTCGGTGGCGCGGCAGGGGATCGCACCGAGGAGGGGATGTCGTCGCTCATGGACAGCTGGATACTCCTGCAGTCGCTGGAGGGGGATGGGGAGAGGAACCGGGGTCTGTACATCCTCAAATCCCGCGGCATGCAGCACTCGAACCAGGTGAGGGAATTCTGCCTCACCGACAACGGCGCCAAGCTCCAGGATGTTTATGTCGGCCCGGGTGGCGTGCTGGCCGGCGCCGGGCGGATAGCCCAGGAAGCGCGTGAAAAGGCGGATGCTCTGGGTCGGAGTCAGGAGATCGAATGCAAGCAACGTGATCTGGAGCGAAAGAAGGCACTGATGGAGGCGCAGATTGCCGCGCTTCGCATCGGCTTCGACACCGAGGTGGATGAACTGGAGCGGGCTATCTCCCGGGGAAAGCTGCACCGCGAGGCAGTTGCCCGGGACACCCTGACCATGGGACGGGCTCGGGCAGCAGACGACACTCCCATTCCGGAAGGGAATGGTGCGCGAAACGGGAAGGGGGAGCGGAGATGACGGGAGAATTGGAGATGGAAGATGAGGGCGACGTGGCGGTTACGGTACCGGAACGCTGGCAACTCCGGCTGTATGTGGCAGGGATGACCCCCAAATCCCTTACCGCTTTCGCCAATCTGAGGCGAATCTGCGATGAGCATCTGGAAGGAAAATACAGCATCGAGGTGATCGACCTGATGGTGAGCCCTCAACTGGCCAAGGGGGATCAGATTTTGGCCATCCCCACCCTGGTGCGAAGGCTTCCCGAACCGGTAAAGAAGATCATCGGCGATCTCTCCGACACCGACCGCGTACTGGTGGGATTGGACATCCGGCCACTGGGCTGAACCGGAGACGGTGCGGGGGAAAGAACATGAGCGAAACAAAACAAGACGATGCGTCAATTCCGTTTCGAGATACAGCCGGAGAGTTCGAGCTGGCGCTGGAAGAGGCGGGAACGGGGGTCTACCTCCTGCGGCTCTACGTCAGCGGCATGACCCCCAACTCCATCCGGGCCATAGAGAATATCCGGAAGATCTGCGCGGAACATCTGGAGGGGCGCTACCATCTGGAGATAATCGATATCTACCAGCAACCCATATTCGCCAAGGAGGGGCAGATAGTCGCCGCACCCACCCTGGTCAAGGAACTGCCGCCGCCGCTGCGCAAATTCATCGGCGATCTGTCCCAGACGGAACGGATTCTCCTCGGCCTTGACATAAGGAAAAAGTGACGTGAGATGACCACCGAAAACAGATCCCGTCAAGAGCTCATGGCAGAGATTGAGTCGCTGCGCGCCCGCCTGGAAGAAAGTGAAGAGACCCTCCGCGCCATCGGCAACGGCGAGGTGGATGCCTTCGTGGTCTCCGGGGCGGAAGGGATGCGTGTTTTTACCCTGAAGGGGGCGGAACAACCGTATCGCATCCTGGTGGAGACCATGAACGAGGGAGCCGCCATTTTGAGAGAAGATGGCGTTATCCTCTACGCAAATAACCGTCTGGCGGCGCTGCTACAGCTTCCCCTGGAGCGGATTGTCGGCAGTCGGATCGGTTCCTATGTGGCTCCTGCGGATAAGCATCTGGTGGCGGCCCGACTGGAACAGCGGGAGGCGGTGGATGGTCACGATGAAATTACCCTTATTACCGTGGGGGGGGACTCCCTGCCGGTGCTGATTTCCTGTCGCGGCCTGGATATCACCGACCATCGGGAAGTCAGTATGGTGATTACCGACCTCACCCGGCAAAAACTCAACGAAGAGACCATGGCCGCGGAGAAACTGGCCCGCTCCATCATCGAGCAGGCGGGAGAAGCGATTGTCGTCTGTGACGACCAGGGGACCATTATCCGGGCTAGCCGGCTTACCCGCGAGCTTTGTAGCGGGAATCCGTTATTGCGGCACTTTGACGAATTGTTACCCTTGCGATCAGGGGAAACGGACGAGCTCGTTTCCGTTGCAACGACACTGCAGGGGGG
>CAIUUR010000140.1 GCA_903902345.1 uncultured Geobacteraceae bacterium
AGCCCTCCAGCGATTTGGCCCCCTCCAAGGTCTCGTAGCGCCGGCGTCCCCAACGTTTGCCGACAAGTGCGCCGGCGGCGTCGGCGAAAGCCAGCAGCGCCACAGGCACGATCCTCACGTTCCTCGTAACCTATGGCGGCTACAGTTTCGTCCTTCGGGAGTATCAAAAACAGTTCGACTATGACGCGCAGAGCCGTTCAACCCTGATTCATGACTATCTACTTGAGCGGTTGGGAGATCTTGACTCGCTCCATCGTTTTATTGAGGAAACCGCTAGCCTGAACCGACCGGCGTTTCACGAGTTCGTTAAACCGTTCGTGGATCGTCAGGGGATTCAGGCGATGGAATGGATACCGGCCGTCCCGGATGTCCGACGGATCCGGGCGGAGAACGCCGCCATTCGCGACGGACTGAGCGAGTTTCACTTCAAGGAAAAGAGCAACAATGGAAAGGATACCACCTCAGCAAGGCGTGACGTCTACTATCCGGTCTATTATGTTGAGCCGCAGAAGGGGAACGAGAAGGCGCTGGGGTTTGATCTGGGTTCCAACCCTGCACGGCTAGAAGCGATCCGTCAGGCAGTTGCGACCGGAAGACCCTACGCGACGGCTCCGTTAAAATTGGTCCAAGAGCGGGGGAGCCAGACAGGTTTCCTCGTATTCGTTCCGGTAAAAGCCACCATTGCCAAGGAACAGGGCTTCGCCCTGGGGGTTTTCAGGGTCGGGGATATGCTGTCCGCCGCGCTGGGACCGACCGCGGGAATCCCTCTTGATACGACCCTCAGAGATCTTTCCGAGAAAACAGGGCCACAACTATTGAGCAGATGGCACAAGGAAGGGACCGCCCTGCAACAAGGTTGGAACATAAGGTCACTCCTCTTCCCCCTCCCTGCTCTCACTACGGAAATTCCCTTTGCCGGTCGCCGCTGGGAAATCCGTACCGAGGCCACGCCGGAGTACCTGGCCGGATCGGTTTCCCTGCTCTTTCTGGCAGTTTTCCCTGCCGGCATGCTCCTTACCGCACTCTTCATCCTCTATCTGAATAAACTGCTGAGGTACAACGAAGAGGTCGAACTCCTGGTGGCAGAACGAACCGTAGCCTTGCGGGAATCGGAAGCGCGCCGCCGGACCCTGTTTGAATCGACCACCGACGCAATTTTCGCCATGGACCGGGAAACGATCTTCGATTGCAATCCCGCGACCCTGCTCACCTTCGGCATCAGCAGTCGCGAGGGGATTATAGGCAAGCGTCCTGACGAACTTTCACCGCCGACTCAACTGAGTGGTGAAGAGTCGTGCGTGGCGGCGGAGCGGATCATAGAGCGGGCGCTGGTGGAAGGAGTTCAGCACTTTGAATGGCTCCATAGCCGCCTGGATACCGGTGAAAACTTTATAGCCGAAGTCTGCCTGACGCCCCTGAAGTTGGACAACCGGATATTCCTGCAGGCTATTGTACGCGACATCACCGATCGAAAAAAGGCGGAGCGGGAACTGAGTGACAACAGAGAGATGCTCAGCATGATTCTTAACTCCACAGCCGAAGCAATCTACGGTATCGACCTGATCGGTTGCTGCACGTTTTGCAACCAAGCCTGCCTGGATCTCCTGAGATATGACAGTGAGGTGGAGCT
>CAIUUR010000141.1 GCA_903902345.1 uncultured Geobacteraceae bacterium
CCTCGCTTCATCAGAGTCGTTCCACGCTATACTATCAAATGGCCAGATCCCTGTCTACGTAAACTTTGCGACAAAATAATTATTAGGGGTGGCCTAACGTGCCGGTCTATCGGGCTAAACCGTTTCGTGCGTCAGCCATGCCGTAATCGGGGAGGATGTCCCAGAGCATCTTTCAGGGATCTCACCAACGTGGAGACTTTTTCCGAGAGTTCTTCCCCCCCGTACTCCTCGAACAGATTTACCAGAGCGCTCCCCACAACGACTCCATCGGCCACGGCAGCCATCTGTCCGGCCTGCTGGGGTGTCGAAATTCCGAAACCCACGGCGACCGGCAAATCGGTCCGCTCCTTGATCCGGGCGACGGCTCCGGCCACATCACCGGAAACCTCCCGGCGGGTTCCAGTGACGCCGGTGACGGAGACATAATAAAGAAACCCGCTCCCGTACCGGCCGGCCAGGTCGATGCGATCATCGTCGGAGGTTGGCGTCAACAGGGAGATGAGGTCGATACCGGCCCGAGTCAGATAGCCCCGAAGCTCACCGGACTCTTCGGGAGGAAGATCCACCAGGAGCAGACCATCCACTCCGGCAGCAGCGGCATCAACGGCGAAACGCTCTCCCCCGTAGCTCAGGACGGGGTTATAGTACCCCATGAGGAGGATGGGGACCTGGCTGGTCCGGCGGACACTCCGGACACTCTCCAGAATCGCCGGCAGATTGGTACCCGACTGGAGCGCCCGTTCAGAGGAGCGCTGGATGGTCGGACCGTCGGCCATGGGGTCCGAGAAGGGAACTCCCAATTCGATGATATCGGCTCCTGCTTCGGCAAGAATGCCGATGAGCTCCTCGGTAACCGCAAGAGTGGGATCACCGGCGGTAATAAAGGTCACCAGCGCTTTTTCTCCGCAGCTCCGAAGCTCGCTAAATCTCTGCCCTATTCTGCTCATATCTGGGGTCGTCTCCTTCAGGGGAACTTCGATGCGGCCGTAGTATAACAATAAACCGCAGTAAACCGACAAAGAAATTACGTTTCAATTCTGATTACATTCCGGCGTCATCTGCCACGAATAGTCCCGAAGGGAATCCGCCAACTCCGCAGGATGGTACCGGTTGACCCGCCTGCGCATGGTAATCAGACAGATCACCAGGGGAAGCAATACGATGAAGAGGCCGGAGACGGCGATCGTCATCTCTCCGATGAGTGCCGCCATGGTCAGATTGAAGGCAATGACGGAGAGATAGAGGATCGGCCCCAGGAGCGCCTTGAAGGGGAGCGGTTTAATCCCCACCGGCACTTGGGAACCAACGGCGCGGGAAGCAAACCGTTGCAGGGCGAAGATCATGAACCCGCTGACGAGCCACCATCCCAGGTAGTTGGAGAGAGGTACCCCGAAGTGATGCCCTTGCTCCCGGTAACCGTAGATCTGCCCCAGAAACCAGCGGTTCCCCAGAAGGGAAACCGGATCAATGATGATGTCCAGGTACGTCTGGAGGAGTGAGCCGAGAAGGAGCACGGAGGTGGATTTCCTGAGTGCACATGTTTCCAGGGGAACAAGATTCCACCGCCACCCCCGTAGCGGCGCCAGGATAAGTAGCGCCGTGCTGTAACTGCAGTAACAGAGAAAAACATAGGAAAGGGAATCGAAGAAGGGGACACCGACTATCCAGAGTTCCCGATTGCTCGTGGCATCGATGTAGTAGTACCAGCCGTAGGGAAAGCCGTTATTGATGGAGGAGAGCTCCGAGACAAAGGAGATCAGGTAGCCGACGGCGGTGAAGGAGAGTACGGCCCGCCACCCCAGATGAAGCACGGCAGCCAGGAGATAGGCGCCAAAAAAGGCAAAGACATAGGGACGGCAGGTGAACGTCCCCAGTGCAATATGAAATATACTGCTCACGACTACCCCTTACAACATTCAAAATCAGTCAAAAAACAGCTTACGTCCGGGATCAGAAAAAGGTGCCGATGATGCTCCCCAGAACCGAGATCGGTCCGGAGTCGGCCAATCCGTCCATGGCCTTTTCGGTTTTCTTCAGAGCCGCCGTCGCCTCCAGATAGAGTTTGTCGTCGTTCACCAGCTTCCCCATGGTCCCCTGGCCGTTGTTGATCTTGGCTGCGATTTCCTTGACGTTTTTTGAGGCGTCTCGAGCCTCGACATAGAGGGCATCGTCATTGACCAACTTGCCCAGGCTCCCCTCACCACTGTTGACCTTGGCCAGGATCTGCCGGAACTCCCGGGCGCCGTCGTTGAACCCCGTTACCGCCCCCTTGGCATTATCATAGAGAGCCTGATCATTCATGAGCATACCCAGGCTCCCCTCACCCCGGTCGATCTTGCCGGAGATGTTTTTCAGGCTGGCCGTCATTTCGCTGGCATTGGCATAAAGGGTCCGATCGTTGAGGAGGAGCGCCATGGAACCGTTCCCCCGGTCAAACTTGGCGGTAATACTCTGAATGCTGGCAAGAGAGCCCTTGATGCTCCCACGGTTTTCATCCAAAAGTGACGACAGCTTCCCCATGATCTCGTTCTGGTTCCGGTTCAGGTCGGTGACGAGGAGCTTGGCATCTTTGGTCAGATCGCTCATATTGTCGACAATGACGTCGATATTGGAGACATCGCGACTTTTGACCGTCCCCCCCCCGGGGAGGAGCGAAGTTGTTGCCGTCCCGAAGGAGAGACCGAGAAACTGTCCCCCCAGCAGGTTGGTGAGACGCAGCGTCGCCACCGAGTCTCCCCTGATGGCCGTCCCCGGTTTAACCTCGAAGTCGATGCGTACCTTGTCCCCTTCCAGCCCAATCTTCTTGATCGTTCCCACCTCTACCCCGGCCAGACGGACCGAATCTCCCACCTTAAGGCCGGTGGTGCTGGCGAGATAGGTCTTATAAGGAACATTTCTGGAGAAAGGATTCCATTTCTCCCCCATCTCCAGCATCACACCAAGAAGAATGAGACCCGCAATAAAAAAGAACCCGACTTTTTTTTCTGTTGATGCCCACATGGCAAAGACCTCCAGAGTTGAAACCGACCGCCGCTACATCATGAGCCGTGTCAGGAAATAATCCAGGGCGAGAATGGACATGAACGACAGTACCACCGAACGGGTCGTCGATGCCCCGATCCCCCGGGCTCCCCCGGTCGTACGAAAACCGATATAACAGGAGACGAGGGAGATGGTGCCGCCAAAGACGAAGGCCTTAACCATCCCGGCACCGACCTCGTGGAGGGTGAGGGAGGTCCTGAGACTGTCGAAATAGGTGGAATAGGAGATAAAAATCTTCGGATGGAGGTGGCTGATCATCCCGCCACCAATCATCCCCACCACATCGGCGTAGACCACCAATATGGGGAGACAGATGATGCTGGCGATAAACCGGGGCATGGCCAGATAGCGGACAGGGTTGATATCCAGAGTCTTGAGGGCGTCGATCTCTTCATACACCTTCATGACGCCAAGCTCCGCCGCCATGGCAGAACCGACCCGACCGGCCACGAGAAAACTGGTCATCACCGGCCCCATCTCCCGAACCATGGAGTACCCCACAATGGCGCCGACGATGTTCTGTCCGCCGTACTTGTAGAGTTCCGCGCCGGTCTGCAGCGCCAGCACCATCCCCACGAAGAAGGCCATAACAGTGGCGATGGGAACCGTCTCGTAGCCGAAGATCACCATCTGCTGCAGGATGGCCGGCAGATTGCGAGGCGCCTCCCGAAAGAAGTAGACGATCTGCCCCAGTAAGGTCAGGAACTCCCCGACAATCTCGGTGAACTCGAGGATCTTCCTGCCGGTTTTCTCAAGGAATCCGCCCACTGCTCCCCCCCTCAGCACGTATCGTCGTTGTTTCACCCCAGGAAAAGCCGAAGGGGAGCCAGAAGAAGCTGAGGCGTTTCCCCTCCGCTGCCGTGGTGTAGCGGATGAGCCCTTTAAGAAGCTTCAGATCGACTGCAGATTCCCCCCCCTGGTAGGCAACCAGGGGAAAGAGCTCGCAGGAAAGTTCATTTCCCCGGCGCTCATGCCAGTAAAGGTTCCAGAGGAGTGACACCGCCGAATCACCCGAATCGTTCCACCGCTGCTGGTAGAGACGCCAGAACGGCGCCCAGCTTTTCTCTATCCCTTCCTTGTCAAATACCGGCTCCACCGGCGCCGGAAGTGAGATCGAACGTACCCCACGCTCGTCCCGACGGTAGAGATAGAGGGGCCAGAGCATACTTTGCCTCCGGCTCATCCCCGCCTGGGGCCACCGTTGCTGATAATCACTATACAGAAAGTAGATGACCCGGCGCCGATCCTGCTCGTAGAGGTCGGTCTCTATCCGGTCATGACGGTACAGGGGCCAGAGAAACCACTGCTTCCGCTTGCCGGGACTCCGTTCGTCCATGTAGAAGGGGAGGAAACGATCTACCTCCAGCTCCTTACCCCGCCCCGTAACCCAAAAGGGCCAGAACCAGTCGGTCTCACGGACCCCGCTTTTCCGGTTATCCGTGTAGCCGAAGAAGGGCCAGAGAAAGCGGCGGGAGGTCAACTGCGGGCCGTCGGCGACAGCAAACAGCGGCAAAGCCGACATCTTCGTCACCGGGTTGTCACTATTCAGGTCCAGCTTTTCGTAGAAGAAGAACGGCCAGGCAAGAAACTGCTTGCGATACACCCCCTTCTTCTCCGACTCTCCATACAACGGCCAGAACTGAAATCCGCTCTCCCCCTCCCCCTCCATGGTGGAAAAAAAGGGGTAGAGATAATTACGCGTCGTGATCCCCTTGTTCACGGTCCGCCCGTAAAGGGGAAACATGACGAAGTGGTACTCGTCTTTCCAGAACTTCTCGTAGGCATCCCCATAGAAGGGGAAGATCCAGCGGTAGGGTCCGTACTTGAGTGAACTCCCCTGAACATAAAAGGGGAAGAACAGGGAGCTTTCTTCCTCCCCTCCCGGCTCGCTCCGGTGAAAGGTATTAATCTGGAAAACTCCCCGGATCGCCGATACCCGCTCCACATCAGGCCCCGATTCCGAGGAGATGACGGGATAGAGGTAGTCGCTCTTGGTGCTCCGGTGAGCCCCGTCATCTTCCCGATAAAAAAACGGCCTGACAGCCAGAGTGGTATCCTCACCGCTATGCTGTAATTTGAGCAGTGGCCCGAGGATGGAGAGATTACTGAACCCCTCCCGGGGACTGCTTCGATAGTCCAGCAACGGCCAGAGGGTAAAGATGGTCCCCTCATCTGGCGGAGATGCGGCGCCGGTGACAGGGGATGCAAGCATCACCAGCGCCGCGACTACCGGAACTATCTTTCCCAAACGGGTCAACATGAAGCCATCACTGCACCGTATCTCTTACTCAGTACTTTCCGTCAGCATAGTCGACCCAGCCACCCGCCGCCACCAGCGCCTGGTCGAAGGGCGCGAGTTCAAAACCGAACCGCTCCTCGCGCCCACCACCCCGAATGACCCCCGTACGGAGTTGAATATCCAGATCGATGACGACATCGTCGTGGCCGGCAAAGGAGAAGAGCAGATCCAACTGCTGGGGAGAAAACTCGATGGCGGCCATGCCGCAGTTGAACATATTCTGCCGAAAAATCCGGGCAAAGGAACCGGCGATGACCGCCGTTATTCCGTTCACCTCGAAGACCCAGGGGGCATGCTCCCGGGAAGAACCGCAACCGAAATTGCCCCGGGAAACGATGACCCGGGCGTTACGGCAGGTATCACTCTTCGGGTCGAACCCGGGAAGCTTCAGGTCTTCCAGAATATAGGGCTTCAGGTCTTTCTTGGTAATCTCGGTAAGATACTTGGCCGGGATAATCTCGTCGGTATTGATATCCGACCGGTCCAGAAAGAGGGCCGGCCCGCCGAATGTTTTCATGGTTTATTCTCCTTATAACATCAGGTTTTTAAAGGTATTTCCGCGGATCGGCGATAACCCCTTCGATGGCGGTGGCGGCGCTGGTGGCGGGGGACATGAGATGCACCATCCCCCCCTTCCCCATCCGCCCCATGAAGTTCCTGTTGGTGGTGGAGGCGCAGGACTCCCCCTCGGCCAGGACGCCGGTGCTCATCCCCAGGCAGGCGCCGCAGGTGGGGTTGGTGACACAAAAACCTGCGTCCATGAAGATCTCGATGATCCCTTCGTGCAGGGCATCCTTGTAGATCTGCGGCGTAGCGGGAGAAAGTATTCCTCGCACCGACGGTGCTATCTTGCGCCCCTTGAGGATCGCCGCAGCGATACGCAGGTCCTCCAGACGACCGTTGGTGCAGGAGCCGATGTAGACCTGATCCACCGGTGTTCCCGCCAATTCCACCACCGTCTTCACCAGGTCCGGTTTGTAGCCATAGGTAGCCACCGGCTCCAACGTCGTAACGTCGATTTCCATGATCTTGTCGTAGACGGCGTCGGCATCGGAACACCATTTCGAGTACTCCGCCAGGGCATCCTCCTTAGTGGCGAACTCACCGGAGATGAAGGGCCAGAGATACTCCACCGTGACCATGTCCGGCATACAGATGCCGGAGGTACCGCCGGCTTCGATGGCCATGTTGCAGAGGGTCATGCGGGATTCCATGCTCATGGATGCCACCAGATCCCCCCCGAACTCCATCACCCGGTCGGTGGCGCCATTGACGCCGATGAGGCTGATGAGATGGAGGATGACATCCTTGGCGTAGACCCCTTTCTGCAGCGTGCCGGTGAGGTTGAACCGGATGCTCCTGGGTTCGCGGAAGGCGCAGACCCCCTTGAGTATCCCCACTTCCAGGTCAGTGGTCCCCACCCCCGCGGCAAAGGCGCCGAAAGCGCCATGGGTACAGGTGTGCGAATCCCCCATGATGACCGTGTATCCGGGGCGGATGAACCCCTTTTCCGGAAAAAGGGCGTGGCAGACCCCGTTGGCCCCCACATCGAAGAAATCCTTGATGGCGTGACGGTGGGCCCATTCCCGCAGAATCTTCGCCTGGGTCGCGGTCTTGGTGTCCTTGCTGGGGGTAACATGATCGATGACGGCCTTGATCCTGGAGGTATCGAAGACCCGGTCTTTTCCCCGCGCCATGAGGTCGGCAATGGCGATGGGAGTCGTAATCTCGTGGCACATGACGACATCCAGACGAAGCACCCGGGTTCCGGGAAACGGCTCGTCAATCACGTGACTGGCAAAAATCTTTTCGGCGGTGGTCATCCCCATGGGGCAGGTTTCCTTTCTCAGTCAGAGTGGTGGCTCGTAAATTGGGAACAATAACAGATGGCGGGTTTGGTGTCGACACCGGATTTCATCCTTTGCAAGAAAAGTCCGTCAAAACGGCAAAAACGGGAAGAAATGCCGCAGTATATCTCCTTTGCCTGGCGCCCCCCACATGATATACTTCGTCATCTACTATTGCGAGAAAGGTCACGGCAGCCATGGAACTTACCTACGCCCGCACCAACGGAGCCATCGACGAGCTCATCGATTTGCTCATGGCAACTGCCGGAGGGGTCCATAACCCCCCGATCATCCGGGAGATGCTCATAACCGCCCTCAAGGCCGGCCAGGAGAGTGATTACCCGGCAGACCTGAAGCTGATCCGTTCCACCATGAAGGAGATGCGGTACACCAACAAGGTCTTCGCCCCCTACCGGAACCGGCGGAAGGTGACCATCTTCGGATCGGCCCGCACCCCCAAGGATGATCCGGTCTACCAAAGTTGCGTCCGCTTCAGCCGTGAACTGGCCCGCCGGGGGTACATGATCATCACCGGTGGTGGTCCAGGCATCATGCAGGCGGGAAATGAGGGGGCCGGGAGCGAGAACTCCTTTGCCGTCAACATCAGACTCCCCTTCGAGCAGAGTCCCAACCCGGTCATGTCCGACACCCCCCGGCTCATCACCTACAAATACTTTTTCAACCGTAAGGTCGCCTTTGTTCGGGAGGCCCAAGCCATAGCCGTCTTCCCCGGCGGGTTCGGCACCCTGGACGAGGCGATGGAGGTCTTCACCCTCATCCAGACCGGCAAGACCTCGCCGAAACCGCTGGTTCTCATCGACGACGGCAACGGTTTCTGGGATAACTGGCTGGCATTCGTCAAACAGCGTCTCCTGGGGATGAGCCTCATCTCCGGCGAAGACTTCTCCCTCTTCACCATCACCAGCGATCTGGACGAGGCGATTTTCGTCATCGAATCTTTTTACCGAAACTATCACTCTCTCCGCTTCGTCGGGGGGAAACTGGTCATTCGCCTGAACCGCCAACTGGAACAGGAAGAGCTCCGGACCATCGAAACCGAATTCCCCGAACTCTATGAATCGGGAACCCGGATCACCACGACCCCTCCCCTGCCGGAGGAGAGGGACGAACCGGACCTGCTCCATCTCCCCCGCATTCTCATGAACTTTGACCATCACCGCTACGGGCTTCTCATCTCCTGCATCTGGAGGATAAACTCTTTCCCCTCCTGATAATTAAATTGATCACCGACGAAAATAAATCTTGACAACCTTATTACTCCTGATTAATGTACGCACTGCAGTCTGGATGGTTCCATGGAGTCAAGAGACAAAGGAGAGAAACATGGCACAGGGTAAGGTAAAGTGGTTTAATGATGC
>CAIUUR010000142.1 GCA_903902345.1 uncultured Geobacteraceae bacterium
CCAACTCCAAGGCCCTCATCGTCAGCGGCAAGGTCGTAGACCGGGCCATGCTGGCCAAGGGAAAGGCCATCGCCATGGCCGCCAACGGCCGGAGCTACTTTGTCATACGGGGCGCCCTCATGGCGGCCCAGCGGGCGAACTGCCCGATCATCATCGAAATTGCCAAATCCGAAGGGGGCCGGAGCTCCTACTGCTCCGTGAACTACTGGAATATGGCCCGCATCGTGGACGCCCTCTGCAATGAACTGGGGATCACCGTGCCGGTGGCCATCCACGCCGATCACTACGGCATCAAGAACGACAAGGACCTGGCTGACGCCAAGGTGGAGGTCCCTACCATGTTCGAAGCAGGGATTACTTCCATCGCCATCGACGCATCGCATCAGCCCGATGATCTGAACCTGCTGGCCAATATAGCCATCAACCCCTGCATCCCCAAATGGGCCAGCATCGAGACCGAGGTGGGAGAGATCAAGGGCAACTCGGGACTCTCCACCATACCCGAGGCCAAATTTCTCATCCAGGGACTTAATGCCCATGAGATCTATCCCGACTGGATTGCCCTCAACAACGGCACATCCCATGGATTGGAGGCCAGCGATGCCGGCATCCAGGTTGAGCTCACCGCCGGCATTCATCACGCCCTGGCGCCCTACAAACTGAGCGGCGCACAGCACGGCACCTCGGGGAACAGCTCCGAGCGTCTCCGCGAGATTGCCGATCAGACTGCCACCACCAAGGCCAACGTGGCCACCGCATTGCAGATGATCTCCTGGGGACTGGAGGTGAACGACTACGGCAACGCCCAGTTGGATGCCGACGGTAAGTTCATCAAGGTGGCCGGCGAAGGGATGTCCGAAGAACTCTGGGCGGAAATGGTAGCCTACGCCGATGCCAAGGGATGGAAAAAAGGGGATTACAAGAGCCTTAATCTCCCCTTCGAGAACAAACTGCTGGCCCAGCCAAAGGCGATTCGGGAACGGATGGCCAAGCGAGTAGAAGAGTTTGTCTACAAGATGCTGACCGAGGTCTTCAACGCCGCCGACACCGCCCCGCTGGGGATCGCCGCCATCCTCAAGGCCAACTCCTACGACCTGGGCGCCAAGGGGAACCTCATCGAAGACCCTGCCTACTGGAGCAAGGAACAGATCATCCAGCGAGCCAAGGGGCTGGACGTTGACAAGGGCGCCGCAGGCAACTTCGACGACTAGTCCGGACAGCCGGTAATTACGAGAATTATTACGTTTTTAACGGTACTCTTTATGTCATTCTGAGCGTAAGTGAAGAATAGTTTCCTGTTTGGAAGCTGATATTCTCTTCGCTCAGAATGGCAAGCTCAGTTTTCTTGACTTATGCGTGAACCGCATTCCAAAAAATGAGAATAACCCTTCAATGAAACCGTATGACCAGACCATTGCCGAACTTCGCGACGAGGTCGCCCGGCTGACGCAACTCCTCGCCGACAATTCATCCCCTCTTCCCACGGACGACGCAGACTCTCCGGACGATTTACTCCTCGGGAACGACATCCTGCCTCCCACGCCATGACCTTCTCCGACCTTCAACTTCTTCACGACTGGTTCACCCCCTTCTGCGCCGCCTACCTCAGCGATGCCGATGGAGAAGCACGGTGTAATTACCTCCTCAAGGAGGAACATACTCGCAGGGTCTGCCAGGCGGCAGTGACCATAGCCAGCGGCGTGGGCCTTACCGGTGAGGAGTTGTTTCTGGCGGAGAGTATCGCCCTTCTCCATGATGTGGGACGGTTTCCTCAGTACCGGAAATTTAGGACTTTCAAGGACGCCGACTCGGAGAACCATGCGATCCGAAGCGTCAGGGTAATCAGTGGCGAGAAACTTCTGGCGGGGCTCCCCCAAGGAGAGCGGCGGCTTATTCTCAGGAGTGTGGCGCTCCATAATATCTACCGGATACCGGAACAGTCGGACCGGCGAGAGGATTTCTTCCTCCGTCTGATCCGAGACGCTGACAAACTGGATATCTGGCGGGTCTTCCTGGATCAGTACAACATCCCCCCGGAACTTCGGGCTTCGGCGGTGGGACTCGGCTTCCCTGATACTCCTTCCTGCTCACCTGAACTCCTCGTGACCATCAACGAAGGAAAAATGATCAATCTCAGCGATGTACGAACACTCAACGACCTCAAGCTGCTGCAACTTTCCTGGCTCTTCGATCTCAACTTCGCTCCCACGGTGCTCCTTTTCCGGGAACGGGGCTACCTGGCGGCCTTCGCCGCGACCCTCCCATCCAGCGGGGAGATTCAGGGAACCCTGAATTTTCTGGAAAGTTTTCTTGAGCGAGCCATGCACGTTGACAAATCCGGGGAATCAGGAGACGTTGCATGGACACGGTAGGGCTGGAACTGATTCTCATCGCCCTCCTCATCACGGTCCACGGCTTCTTTTCCCTGGCCGAATTCGCCGTCATTTCCATCCGTAAAAGCCGGGTCGCCCAGTTGACGGCGGAGGGTGATGAGCGAGCGCGTATCGTGGAACGGCTCCAAAGGGATCCCAACCGCCTGCTGGCTACGGTGCAGATAGGAATCACCATCGTCGGCTCCACCGCCTCGGCAGTGGGAGGGATTATCGCGGTGGAACACCTGAAACCGCTCCTGGCAGCCTCCCCCTACCCTCTCCTCAGTCATTCCGCCGAACCGGTGGCGGTGACGGTGATGGTCGCCTCTGTCTCCTATCTTCTCCTGATCCTGGGGGAACTGGTTCCCAAATCGCTGGGGCTCCAGTACGCCGACACCCTGGCCCTCCGGGTGGCCCGCCCCGTTGCCCTTTTTTCCCGTATTGCGGGGATCGTGGTTTCACTTCTGACGCTCTCCAGTCGTGGGGTCTACGCGCTGCTCCGGATTAAAGGGGAGCACAAGAGCTTCATTACCCGGGAAGAGGTCCAGCACATGGTGGCCGAGGGGCATGAGACCGGAGTCTTCAGCGCCACAGAGCAGGAATACATCAAGAACATCTTCGACTTCACCCACACCAATGTTCGCGAGGTGATGGTTCCCCGGACCCGAATGGTGGCCCTCAATCTGGAACTACCCCTGGCCGAACTGGTCAAGATCGTGACGGACAACATGTACTCCCGTTATCCGGTCTTTCGGGGAGACATCGAGGATATCGCCGGTTTCATTCACGGCAAGGACCTCCTGGGAAGGATTGTCACCGATCCCGGATTTGAGATCGCCACCATCATTCGCCCTCCCCACTATGTACCCGAGGGGAAAAAGGTTAATGAATTGCTGAAGGAGATGCAGCGGATGAAAAACCATATGGCGCTGGTGGTGGATGAATACGGCGGAATCAGCGGCCTGGTAACCACGGAAGATCTGCTGGAGGAGCTGGTGGGAGAGATTGAGGACGAACATGACGCCGAGGAACCGAGCCGACTCCTGATTCTTCCCGACGGAAGCATCCTCGCCGACGCCCTCATCTCCATCTACGACCTGGAGGGACCGCTGGAGGTGACGCTGAACCACGACCTCCCCTACGACACTGTCGCCGGTCTGGTCTTGGACTCTCTGGGAAGGTTTCCCAAAAAAGGGGAAAAGGTCTCATGGCAGGGATATGTCATCACCTGCGAAGAGGTCACCCGCACCGGCATCGTGAGAGTTAGCATAGAAAAAGAGTAGGTTCTGATATGTCTAGGTTCAGCTGTATCTTTTACCCTTTATCCTTTTCTTCTCTCGGCATCATTACGGAGAGAAGGATGGAGATGGCCAGAACCCCGACGATGATCCCCAGAGAGAAGGAGGTGGGGATATGCCAAAAGTCGGCCACCAGCATCTTGACCCCCACGAAGGCCAGAATAAAGGAGATGCCGAACTTGAGATAGTCGAACATCCCCATGGCCCCAGCCAGGAGAAAGAAAAGCGCCCGGAGCCCCATGATGGCAAAAACGTTGGAAGTATAAACAATGAACGGATCACGAGTCACGGCAAAGATCGCCGGGATGGAGTCAACGGCAAAGATGACATCGCTGCTCTCCACCACGAGAAGGGTCAGGAAGAGG
>CAIUUR010000143.1 GCA_903902345.1 uncultured Geobacteraceae bacterium
TAGCGCCAGCACGGTTCTGAGAGGGGCCGGTTACAACTGGTGTATAACTGATATGAAGTGTGACATCGTCTGCGAAATCAGGCGGCAACGAAGACATGAATATCACTTCTATACCGGGAGAGCCCGGTCTACTCGCCTGTTTACTTGTTGCGTTAATGTGGCACTGCCATTTAATGTTTCCTTTCGACGAAAACCCCACACGGGAGGTAAACCGTTGCGCCTACTATTGCTTTCAGTCGGATCGAGTCGTAGGGAGGATGCGATAACTACGTAGTCAGCCATTGAAAAAATTAGAAGCAGCTTGGTTATGTTTTTAAATTCAAAGGGCTGCCCCCTCCTTCTTTCCCACTGCTGCTACTACCATATCATTGCTGAAAGGCATCAGCGGGAAGTCCTTGAACCGGTCGTCGGTCTTTGACCGTTTTTCAAATCCAAGAACTGTATTGATAAACTTGTTGGCTTCTTCCAGCCAGATGAGCCGCGCTTCCACAGTCATTCCGGCAAACTCGTCGAGCTTCTCCCGTGAATAAAGCTGAACGATACGATTACCTGGTTTTAGCATAAAGTTTTCCTTCTTCAAGAAATTTGATGTCTTCCAGGTCTTGGGGCCTTCCCGCTATTTTTTTCAACTTGATGAGATCATCAACTGACGCTACCGGCACTTGAACACCATCAACAGATATATCTACGGCATTTCGCCTGATCTCCTCATAGCAGATTGTCTCACGAATAATGATATCCACAAGAGCAAGCGGTTTGCCTGGATCATAGAAGCTGAATACCTCCATGTTTTTGTCGTGGATCCATGACGCACGAACTTCCGGATTAAGGAGGTCCTCAGGTTGTACCGGTACCCGTGGCCGGTAACCAAGTTCGTTCATTGCTTCCAGAAGTACGAGAAGATTCCCCCTCTCCAGAGCCACCACTAAGTCAAGATCAGCCGTCAAACGCACCACGCCATGCAGGACCAGGGCAACCCCACCAACAATCACATAATCAAGTTGTTTGTCGTTGAATTTTCGGAAAACATCAAAAATAAACATCCTGTCACCTCTATTTTGATCGACAAAAAATATGATGTCCACGCCAGCGACCTGACGATAACCGCCTCGCCAGCGGCCCGAGGGGACGGGGCCTGAGAGGAACGTTGGTAACTTAACCACTTACCGTGTTAATATTGTACAGCCATTTGATGTTTCCTGCCATCAAAAAACCGGCGTACGGGAGGTAAAAGGGGTGGGGGGACGTTGGTTACATATGTAACATATTAATGTTGATTCCATCACTGTCTGCCTTAACACCTTGAAAAACTGAGATATGCCTCTATGACCAACACCAAACCATGCCCCTTCTGCTCCCTGGATGACTCCAAAATCATTTTCGCCAATATCCACGCTATGGCCATCCTCGACGTGGAGATAGGGACGTTCAGAAAGCGCCGGTAAAAGCCGGCAAAGATTCGGTGGTGAAAGTCCACTACGTGGTAATGAGTAGCGATCAGCCATGACCCCGAGTCTTGCGTCGGCTTATCGTAAGATGGGCGGCGAAGCGTAGACAGGGGGCATGCAGGCATGGCAAATGAGCTCCGAAATCACCGATCCGAGTGCCGACCTTGTTGAACGATGGGAAAGGCAATATGGTCCGCCGCGATAGCGCGAGTGGCGTACTGACTCGCGGAGTCAAAGACCCAGCGCATGCATGCAAACTCTTTGCACGGAAACCGGGATATCCCATGAGCGACCGTTTGTTATCCGCAAACGGTCCGGTCGAGGAAGGCCTGTGGCCGCAATCTCGACATGCACGCAAATGGGAAGTCGGACTGAGGCATATTATCTGTGAAGCGAGCGAACAATGGTATACAACCTGAACATTGAAGGCCAACTACCGGCGGAGTTCGTGGAGAAAAGGCCGAAGGCCGAGGGGAACTCCGGGCAAGCGACCGTGATCGACACGCAGGGGTCGAAAGCA
>CAIUUR010000144.1 GCA_903902345.1 uncultured Geobacteraceae bacterium
ACGTTCAGCCTGATGTTCAAGGTGAAGGTGAAATGACCATGCGAGTAGAACTACGGCGATGCCCCGCGGGTGCGGGGTGGCGGCCCCTAGGGAGATCCTCCCAGTTCATGGCGACTTTCTTTTGCGGGATCACCCTTTGGGGGATAAACGCCTTCGGCGCGGGGACCTCCGCGGGGACGGTCATCGTCAATAACGCATCGCTTGCGTATACGATTCAGGGGAGCAGTCGGACCCTGGAGAGCAACAGAATAACCTTCGTGGTTGACGACAAGGTGTCCTTTGTCCTGGTGGCCGGTGACGTTACCAATGTGACCATAACCGCCGGCGGCAAGGGGTACATGACGTATATACTGACCAACACCGGCAATGCGGCTCACGATTTTACCCTGAGCGCCGCAGTTACGGGGGTTCCCACCTTGATTCCGTCGGCCGGTCCGAGCTTTTATGCCGACGCCGCCGGCGCAACACCGCTCCCCATCGATCGTGCTGCCGGGGGAGTACCCTTCATCGGGAATCTTTCTCCGGATTCAGCCAAAACCTTTCACTTGTTCATCACCGCACCGGTGAAACTTGCCAATGGACAATCGATTGCCTATCTCATTACTGCCGAAGCATACCAGCCCGTCACCCTCGGTCAGGGAAAGCCGCCGGTGAAATCGTCCTCAATGGCGGCGGTTGATGCAACTATCGATAAAAATGTTCATCCCTTGACCCGGTTCGTGATCCTGGCCGATGGTCACGGCAATGGCGGAGACGCCGATCGGGACGGCAAATATACCCTGATTGCCAAGGATGGCGCCGCCACTCTGAGCTTCATGGCGCTATCGGCGGCGGTAAGCGTCGTCAAGACGGCGGTGGTGACGGACACTCTCGGCGGCAGCCTTCCCATGACGGGATCGACGATACGCTATTCGCTTGCCGTAGCGGCCGATGGCGCGGGGAGCGCACTGGGGGTGGTTATCACCGATCCGATTCCCCTTGATACGGTCTATACGGCGGGGACACTCACCTTGAACGGAAAGGGCCTTTCCGACGCAGCGGACGGCGATGGTGGAGATGTAGGGGGGACCACGCCGGGAGTCGTGACCGTACTCCTGGGGAACATGCAGGCTGCTTCACCGGTTCAAACCATTCAGTTTGAGGTAAAAATCAAGTAATCAATCATGAAAGATAGTATCGCACAACAGCCGGTACAAGGGGGAGAACGGATGAAAAAGGGAATTTTAGTCATGATGATGGTGTTCTTGCTGGCGCCCGCGGTTACCCCGGCGCAGCAGAGGGGTGGGGTCGAGATCAAATCTATTGCGGAGGTAGAAGCCATCCGGATGGATGAAAATGGGGTGCGGGTGGTGACGCGAGTGGACGCGGCCAAGAGCAACGTGCAACCCGGCGACACGGTGATTTTCACCATCACCTATCTGAACAACGGCGACGAGCCTGTCACCGATGTGGTCGTCAAAAACCCCATTCCCCAGCATATGCTCTATCTGGAGAAGAGCGCCCAGGGAGAGGGGACACATATTGATTTCTCCGCCGATAACGGCAAGAGTTATGGCCCTATGGACAAGATCAGGTTCAAGAGCGCCGACGGCAAGGAACGTCCGGCCAGGGCGGCGGATATCACCTTTGTCAGATGGACGCTGGAAAAACCGTTGAAACAAGGAGGGACGGGTAAAGTCTTTTTTCAGGCAAAGGTGAAATAAACGATGGAATTTCACAATAAAACAACAACAAGGAGGATTACCATGAAAACCACAAAACAGTATCTTTTTCGAGCGCTCGTCATTTCAGGAGTAGCGGCGCTCGCCGCGCCGCAATGGGTATTGGCTGCGGCAACTGCCCCGGCGAGTAACAACTATACCAAAGCCTGCACAGCGATAACCAATGTCGCCAACATCGAATTCAGTGTGAACGGCGCGGCGCAACCGACAGGGCATTCGGGCGTAAGTTCTTTTATCGTGGGAAACAAGATCAATCTGGTCGTACAGAGTAACGACGCGGCTGATGTCACCGTTCTCCCCGGTTCAACCAATCAACCCTTGAGTTTTCTTCTTTCCAACACCGGTAATGCCAAACAGCAATACATGCTTACCTATTTGTCCCAGAGCAGCGGGGTACTAAGTCCCACCAGCGGCGTTGCCGACAGCATGGATATGCTCAATCCGGGAGTTGGTTCTATTAATACGTCGACTTATACTACCGTTGACGTGAATCCCGATACCAGCATCACGGTGACCATCAACGCGAATGCGCCGGCTGTACCTGCCAACGGCGCCATTGCCGTTTATACGCTTGTGGCCGAAACCCGCAAGGCAGGCTCCGGCGCCGTGGAATCGGGCAACAACTCCACCGGCGCCATAACCGACAGCACCGGTGCGACCTGCAGCGCAGACATTGTCTACGCGAATACTGTGGTGAGCCCGGCGAGTATCGCCGATGGTCTTGTGGCGAGGGATGCCAAGGCCTCCGCCCGGAGCGCCTATAAAACAATGTCCGCGGTACTTTCATTCAGCAAGGCGGCAACGACCATCTGGGACCCGATCAACGGTAATACTTCACCCAAGGCAATTCCCGGAGCATTGATCCGCTACGTCGTGACGATTGCCAATGCCGCCGGCTCCGCCTCGGCAACCTTGACAACAGTCTCCGATACTCTTGGTGGTTCGATGACGCTTGATCCGGATCTGAGAGTTCCTGCCGTCTGCGGCTCCGCACCCTGCGCGTTGACGGCTCTTGCTGCGGAATCAATGGTGGGGAGCGGATTCAAGGCATCAGTTTCCGGTGGCACAAGGGTTGGAACTTCCAGTGGTCTTGTAAACGGCACGCCAAAGTATTTCACTACCGCCAGTGACGCCGATGGGGTTGAGTTTGTGAGTCCCCTCATTACCCTTACCGCCGCCACATTGCTTCCTGTTGATGCAGGTGGCGGAACACCCTATACCGCGGGAGAACTGAAGGCCGGAGAAACGCTGACCCTCACCTTCGATGTCACCGTTAACTAAAACGATTTCTTCCGGTGTCGCCGGGTGAACAGCATGATATGGATGCAGGGTAAATCATTGACGGCTCCGATGATCATACGATTTATGATCATTGCAGCACTGTTATCAGCCCTTGTCGCCGGGTCGAATCCGGCCTGGGGCGCCACAGCCGTGGGGACGGTGATCAGTAACACCGCCGTCGCGTCGTATACGGACGGTCCCTCGTCGGGATCGGTGGTCAGAAATTCCAATACGACGACTCATACGGTCGTGGCGCTGCGCACACCGGCAAAAATCATTTTTTTGAAGTATGCGCCGCAACTGCCGGGGGCAACCATGTTCACTGTCGCGCCCGGCGACTTCCGGAGCGGCAGCGATCCGACCGCTCCCTTATCCCCGATTTCCCCACCTCTGCCGGTTGGCGCCAGCACCCCCATTGACCTGACAAAACCGGTGCCGCTGGCTCCCGCCGATCTCTACAATGGTGGAGAGCCTATCTTTATCCAGGTCATTGACCTGGACCAAAACCTTGATCCCGCCAAGTCAGAAACCGTTCTGATAACGATCATTAACGATGCAGCCGGCGACCTGGAAGTCGTTCGCCTCACTGAAACCGGCCCCGATACCGGTGCGTTCATCGGCTATATCAACTCCACCGCGAATACCGTTTCCCGATCGTACAGCGGAATCCTCGCCATCGCGGTGAAGAGCCGGATCAACGCCGCCTATACGGATATATTCGACAGCAATGATAGGGCTGTCTGCGCGGCAGTGGTGGATCCCTTCGGCGTCTTCTTCAACAGCTCCACCGGCAAACCTGTCGACGGTGTTGTTGTCACCCTGATGGATACCGCCACCGGCAAGCCGGCAACGATCTATGGCGACGACGGGATAAGCTCCTTTCCCGCCACAATCACCAGCGGTGGCGCCGCCTCCGATTCCAGCGGGAAAAAATACACTTTTTCTCCCGGTGGTTTTCGTTATCCCTTCGTGGCGCCCGGAACGTATCGGTTTCAGGTTACTCCCCCTTCCGGCTATGCGGGGCCTTCCACCGTGGCCGATGCAACGCTTCAGAGACTGCCGGGAGCTCCATTCTCCCTGGTTACCGGCTCTCGCATGGAGCCGTTCAGCCTGAATCCGGGCCCCGCCATCCAGATGGATATCCCCCTTGATCCCTCCTCCGCTCCCCTCTGGTTGCAGAAAAGCGCCGGCAAGGATTCTGTGGCGGTGGGCGATGTTCTTTCCTATCAACTGGAGCTGCGGAACCCGGTCGCCGACGTGACCGCAAGCGGGATATCCATAACGGACGAACTCCCGCCGGGCTTCCGCTACAAGCAAAACTCCACGAAACGTAACGACGCGGATGCCCCTGATCCCGCCATTTCTCCAGACGGCCGCACCCTGACCTTTCTCCTGGGGGAGCTGGCGCCAAAGAGCGGCGCCACTCTCCGTTACGTGGTGGAGATCGGCGTCGGCGCCCGTCTCGGCGCCGCTACCAATCGGGCTTCGGCCCGGGGCTCCGACGGTACGACTTCCAACCAGGCAACCGCAGTTGTTCAGGTCC
>CAIUUR010000145.1 GCA_903902345.1 uncultured Geobacteraceae bacterium
CTGGGGACGGGCAACCGTTACTGGCTACTCGACCGGTTGATGGTATTCACTATCAACATCATGGCACGTAGATGCCGAAATTCCCAGCGGGGGAGACCATCTCATCGGTTTGTGCCACTCTCCATGAAGGTAAAAATCTGGTGGTTACGCTGGTCTCGCTTTCAGGAGATAAGTTAACGATTTAAGATTTCAAATCAAAAGGCAACCAGTCTGGTGTCTCCAGTTACATTCTGATGCACAGACGGCAGTGGTTAAACTGGTCGCCAATGGACTGCGTTAAGAAACGTAACAGTTTTAGGGAGCTAATATTCAAGAGGGAGCCCATATTTTCTCCAACCCGTCATTTGTCCTGCAAGGAGGGAGACGTTCCTGTAGCCGTACATAATCAGTAGACTTTTTACTATGATTGCACGAGGGCCATGTTCGCAAGTAACAACCAATTCGGCATTTTTAGCTGACGGTATCTTTGCGAAGCAAAACAGGATTTTCCAGGCAGGTGCGTGAACTGCGCCTTGAATGTATCCATTTCTGAATTCATAAAAAGTGCGAACATCGACAATAACGGGTGGATTATGTTCTTTAATTCGCTTCAACAACTCAAGTGGGTGCATAGTTTGTCACCTTTAACTGTATTGATATTCCCGCACTCGAAATATTCCCGGGGAGTATTCAATCCCAAAAGGCCCCCGTGTGGTATGTATTGACTTCGGCGATCAACTTTTCAAAACAATCCCTGTTTCTCCCAGTCGGATACGGGTGATAAAAATGCTTCTATGGCTACATCTTCTCTCCACAGAAACCAGGACCTGGTACGGCGTTCACAAAAAACGCGGTCAGGAAGCACTGGATTATTTTGACATTCTGCCAGAATTCAAGAACCGGCTTGTTCATGATTGTTGGAAAACGTATTTCGATCTCGCCTGCATGCATGCACTATGCAATGCTCATATTCTCAGGGAACTCGTCTTCATCCATGAAGAATGTAATCAAGTTTGGGCCAAGTCGCACTTCGATCTCCTCCTCGATATGAATAAGAAACGAGAGGAGCAAAAGATGATAGCTCCGTTCTTTCCAGAGGAAAGCTTGCTGGAATGGCATCAACAGTACAAAATAATACTGCGTGAGGGACGGGACGTTAATCCCGCTATCATCCCGGCACCAGATGCTCCGAAAAAACGTGGTCGTAAAAAACAGACAAAGGCCCAGAATCTGCTTGATAGGCTTGAAATCCATGAGGACTCGGTGTTAGCGTTTCTACACGATTTCCGAGTTCCTTTCACCAATAACCAATCAGAACAGGACGCCCGCATGATGAAAGTGAAGCAAAAAGTCTCTGGTTGCTTCAGAACTATTGAGGGTGCCGAATGTTTTGCCAGGATTCGTAGTTACATCTCCACAGTACGCAAACAGGGCCGAACTATATTTCAGGAATTGAAGGCAGCCATCATCGGAAATCCATTTATTCCGGATGCACCTGCAACAGGATAGTTCGCCAGCTCGTTACCAACTCAATTTACCACCCCATAAGCTATTCTGCTCAATAGCGTCAGGATACGTGTAGCTCTTTGATTCAGTGGCTGAGAGTCAAAATCCGCACAATGTCCAGCATACATTCCGATTCACAGCCAGTCTTCTGGTTTATGTCTGCTGACCTCTGAGTAGACACAATATTTTATAAATAAATCGCACCAGATATCACCTTACGGAGCAGTAGAATAAACCGGCGGTGGCGGCGGATACGCCGGAACTGCTGACATCGGCGGAGGAGGAGGCTGATACACAGGAGCAGGTGGTGGCGGTGGCATATAATAAACTGGCGGCTGTTCTGCCGGCACGACGATTACCCTTCTATGGGGATAGTACACAGGCACCGGCACCGCTGCTGGTTGCTGTATCTGATTCCCATGAGAAGCCATGCATTGTGAATATGCTATATCATAGCGTTGCTGCGCTTCTCTTGCCGAAACCCTTCCGGCATCTGCCCCGGCCGCGGTGCCAACCAATAAGCCCGCACCAGTTCCGACAGCCGCACCAGCTCCAACATTGCCGCTCGCCGAACCAAGAAGCGCACCCGCTCCGGCACCTACTAATGACCCTATTGCTGCCCCGCTAATAGTGTTTTGATTCTGTGCATTAGATGCAGATACGCCAGACGATTTCATGATAATAGTTTTAAATCTTGACTGGCTACTACCCATAAGTGCTAGCGTAGCGGCATC
>CAIUUR010000146.1 GCA_903902345.1 uncultured Geobacteraceae bacterium
CTCCATTCAGTTGCTAGGTTACCCCACCGATTTTCCTACGAATGGTAATGACGAATCCATCGTTGAGCGAGGTTGATCGAAATCTGCTCTGGGGTAATCAGAGATTGAATCCATATGTTGCGGGCCTGGAGCATGGCGTTGGGATAGGTGGCGTAAATGCCGTCGCGACCATCCACCAGATGCGGAGTCACCGCCACGTCTCCGGCGGAGTAGACGGCGGTCCTTGCCGTCACGACTGATCATCTTCATCGACAGCGGTATTTGCCGCCGGGATTCCCCCGTCAGGCGGAGCATATCACCGACCTTGCCGCGGTCTTCGTCACGGTGAAAGCCGAGGATGTTGGTCCGGAAGAGCCGGTCAACAGGTATTTCACCGAACATCAGGATAAACACCGGTTGATATGGGATGTGGAGTAGTCGCTGTTGAGGATCACGATCCCCGGTTCGATGCTCTCTATTATGGCGAGAAGAGTACGGCTGCTCATGGTTTTAGTCCCTTCCGAATTCCGGAAAGCAGAGAATGCATCACAAATATTTAAAAAAAATAACACCGGATGGCAATAAAAGACAAAGTGTGCTCCATAGGGCATAACGCTTTCATGCTAACCTATAGCACAAAGGTCATCGGCAGATAAACAGGAAAGAGAGGTCACCCTTTGGACAACTCCACGCATAGTTTCACTTCCTACGAGAAATTCGTCATCGCCATTCTTGCGCTTGTGCAATTCACGGTCGTTCTTGATTTCATGGTCCTGTCGCCCCTTGGGGCTATCCTCATGCCGGGATTGGGCATTTCGACCTCGCAGTTCGGGTTGGTCGTCTCTGCTTACGCCTTCAGCGCCGGGGCTTCAGGGTTATGCGCCGCCGGATTTGCCGATAAATTTGACCGGAAGAATATACTCCTCCTCTTCTACACCGGATTTATCTGCGGCACTCTGTACTGCGGCGTTGTCAGCAGCTACCTGCCGCTCCTCTGCGCCCGTGTCGTCACCGGAATCTTCGGCGGCGTGATGAGCTCGATTTCTTTTGCCATAGTTGCCGACACCTTCGCCATGCAGGTGCGCGGCAGAGTCATGGGGTTCGTGCAAATGGCATTTGCCGCCAGCCAGGTGCTGGGAATTCCGGTGGGGCTCTATCTGGCCACGCATCTCACCTGGCACGCTCCATTCCTGATGATCGCGGCCCTTGCAATGGTTATCGGGACGGTCATTGCGATCAAGCTGAAACCGATCACGGGGCATCTCCAGGGAAGAAAGGAAAAAAACGCAGTTATCCACCTCTGGCATACCGCATCGAATCCGTTCTACCTGAGAGGTTTTGCCGCGACGATACTCCTTGCCACGGGGGGATTCATGATCATGCCTTTCAGCACCGCATTTCTGGTGAATAATATACTGGTCCCGGAAAACCGACTTTCTGAAGTTTTCTTCATTACCGGCTTGGCCTCCATTGTTACCGGCCCGATCCTGGGGAAGCAGGCTGACAAATTCGGCAAATACCGGCTTTTCGTCTTTGGCAGCATCCTTTCCATGATCATGGTGATGATCTACACACACCTGGGACCCAACCCGCTCTGGGTTATCATCCTGATCAATATCGCTCTGTACACCGGGATTTCATCACGAATGATTTCGTCTTCCGCGCTCATATCCGGTGTGCCCGAGATGAAAGATCGCGGTGCATATATGGGAATCAATTCTTCCATTCAACAGGTTTCCGGGGGAATTGCCGCGTTTGTATCAGGACTCATCGTGTACCAGCCGGCAAAAAATGCGCCGCTGCAGCATTTTGATATTGTCGGCTATGCCACCGCCAGCACCATGCTTATTACGCTCGTTATGATGTTTTTCATCGACCGGCAGGTATCACGGAAACTGCATGTCGTTCACGCCTGAGATAGTGCGACTCTCTTGACCTGAATCAAGGGTTACCCGAAGATCCTCGGCTATAGTCCAACGAATAGCCCATGAAGGAAGGGTCCCCCATGAAACAGTTCAAGATGCCGACAAGGATCACGGGACTCCCTCAGCGGTGCAAGGCGCCTCTGCGAGGGGTACGCCCTCACATATCGCTGCGCTATGCACTCTGGAGTTTCATCAGCGGCACCGTGGGGATCATGGCAATCGCCGAGATAACCACCCTGGTGGGGCATCCCCTGCTCATCGGCTCCTTTGGCGCATCGGCGGTGCTCCTCTTCGGGGCTAACGATTCACCGCTAGCCCAGCCCCGCAATCTGGTGGGAGGCCACCTGGTCTCTTCCGCGGTGGCGGTGCTGGTAGTCGCCCTGCTCGGTTCCTCGCCGCTGACCATGGCGGTGGGAGTTGGCATGGCGATCTTCATGATGAATCTTACCCACACGACCCACCCTCCCGGAGGCGCCACCGCGCTGATCGGGATTCAGGGGAGTGTCGGCCCGGAGTATATCCTCATGCCGGTGCTTCTGGGAGCGACCATCCTCCTGCTGACCGCCCTCTTCACCAATAATGTCGTATATCACCGGTCGTACCCCCGACACTGGCTGTAAGGTACGAAAGGAATAACTGCATGAAATCCGCAACAGATCGTATCAATTTCCGGCGGGGAGCTTTCGTGCTGAACTGGTTGCCGCTGCTCATTTCCGGCTGTGTCACTCTCCCCATGGTCGGCCCCGATGCTGCCCGGTTCACCGCCACAGCCGTCTCTCCCGTCGATGGCGGCGCGCTTTTTGCCGCGGCGCCCGGCGGGAAAGGGGTTGCCTTCTCCTTCGGGGGTGTACGGCTCGCGTCGCTTCCTTCCGGTGAGCCCCGTACACTTTCCCGTGAGACACCCCTGGCGCTGGCATGGTCGCCGGATGGCGGACAACTCGCCGCAGCCTTTGCTCGTAACGGGGATGGTCGGATCACCGTTTTCGGAGATGACGGGGCAGTACTGAGGGGAACCGATGTAACAGGTCGTATTGCGGCACTTTTCTGGCCTTCACCTGATCTCCTCCTGGCGGTTACCCTGGAACTGACGGAGTACAAATTCGGCACAACCTGCCGTGAGTCGCTGGTTACCTGGCAAATGGGTGAAACTCCCCGGCAGACGCTGCTCCACGAAACCACCCTCAAACCTTCCACCACCCGTGGAGTCGGACAGGGACTCCTTACCCGTGTGCTCTCTCCCCTCATCTCCCCTTGGGGAGACGAACTGCTCTATGGTCACCTCATGGACCCACCGGCCGCTCCCCCCTACCTGAAGATCATGCTCCGTAACATCACCAGCGGTGCGGAGCGGGAGATTGCCACCACCGGCTTCAGAGAAGGAACAGCCGGCTTTACCGCAGACGGCGACGATCTGCTCGTTACCGATGACGCCGGCAGGATCAGCAGTATCACCCCGTGGAGCGGCGCCGAGCAGCGCGTACTCCCCTTTACCGGCAAAGTGCTGGCCGTGTCGCCCGACGGTCACCATATGTTGCTGGACGGACGAGTTCTGGACAATGGGGTGGAAGTGGCCCGCTTCCCCCCCCCGACAACGGGCACATTTATGAAAAACGGCCATCTCCTGGTACTGCACGACGGCGCCCTTTTCTTCGTGTCGGGATTGGGAGATCCCGTTCCTGCTCCTCCGGCCATGGCGCCGGAGAAGCGGTTACGTCTCCGGACTCTGCGAGCCTGGCGCTCCTCGGGGCTGATTTCGACCGAGGAGTATGTTACGGCAATGGAAAGGCTAAAAAAATGATCTTTGTATCCTACGGCAAGAGTTGTTTGGTTGTTATGCTCATCCTTCTGGCGGCAACGATTGCACCGGCCGATGACTGTGTTCATTGCCATCAAGTAACAACAGCTGCGGCAGTACAGCAATGGAGGGGTAGCGCCCATGCCCGGGCGAATGTCGGATGCCGGGATTGCCACGGTACGGACCATGAACGGATGAAAAAGGGGGAGGCACGGGTCAACGCGAAGGTCTGCGGCCGGTGCCATGCCAAAGCCCTCGCTCAACATATTGCCAGCCGCCACGGCTCCGGACTTCACTCCGGCTGGGGATGCACCCGGGGGATGGAGAAGCGCACCCCCCGGGAATGTACGTTCTGCCACGAAGAGGGGAGTGCCCTCCCCCGTTCTGATATCCAGTGTGCGCGCTTTCTGAAACAGTCCAACGAGATGGGTGAACTCGGCTGCAACCGGTGCCACCAGGTGGAGAACTCCTGTGCATCCTGTCATGCCAACCACTCCACCGATCTGACTCTGGTCCGTAACCCGGCGGTCTGTTCCCCCTGCCATATGGGGCCGGACCATCCCCAGTGGGAGATGTGGCAGACCTCCCGTCACGGGATCATAAATTCCAGCATGGGACGTAAACAGGGACCCGACTGCCAGACGTGCCATATGCCCAAAGGGAGTCACGACGTATCCCACGGACTGACCATCAATACCGGCAGCATTCCCCTAACTCCATCTGTCGCCCAAAAGGGTCGTTCCGATATGCTTGCCATCTGCGGGGAGTGCCACGCCCCTTCCTTTGCCGCCCGGGAACTAGCCCTTGGTGACGCGGTGCGCGACCAGGGTCTTGCCCTGGTCAAGGAGGCGGAAGAGATCATCACCTCATTGAATGATGAGGAGGCGCTGGCCCCCATGCCGGATAAACGTCCTCCCCATCCCCTCTCGGGGAATAAACTGGTGCTTGACGCCCAGATGCTCTACGAGGATACCTCGCACATCGAGCGACTACTCTTCAAGATGAAGAAGTACGACCTGGCAAAGAGCGTCAAGGGGGCCTACCATCAGAACGCAGCCTATACCCACTGGTACGGTAATGCCGAATTGAAGATGGATCTGGTGGACATCAGATCGGAAGCGGAGCGTCTCCGGGAACGGAAGGGAAAAGGAGGAGAGATTAAAAATACGGGCGGACGGAGCCGAATTCAGGAGGAGTTGGAGTTGTTGAAAAAGAGGGAGGCCCGCGGAGCAATTACGTCGGAAGAGTACGGAGCCGAGCGGAGGAGACTTCTGAAGAAGTTTTTGGATGCACCCCCTACGACTCAATCTCCTCCCTCGTCAGGCCGGTAAAATCTGAGGTCGTCTTGCCAGACACTGTCCATTGTTACTACCAGTATTGGAACAGTCGGGCAATGTAAACTGTTTTCTTGAGCAATGATAGTTGGGGGGGATTCGGTCGGCGGGTCAAATCGCGTCGTCTGTTCTTTCCTGGGGGTGAGCGGGCGTGATATAAGATTATAACTTTCCGTTCCGGAATCTTATGATCTTATATACGTCCCCATGACCCTCATGACCCTATGGAAATCTCGATGCTTTTGGTTCATATGGAAACCCCAACTCTCTCCTCCCCTACACACGGGTTGTTCCAGCGATCCAAGTGGCCGTCGTCAGGGGAAAGTGGCTGACCGTATAACCCGCGATTATCTGTTCCGGCAGGGTGAAGCGATCCGCTTGCTCGGATCAGGCCAAGGAACCCTGCCTCCATGGGACTTAACTGAATTAAGGTTTACAGGTCGGTTGCTGATGACTATACTAGTCATGTGGTCACGTCCCATGGAGGTATTTATGCATACTGCTGCAGTTTCCGAAATCAAAGCTTCTTTGAGTGAGTACTTGGGTAAAGTTAAAGCCGGCGAGGATATCCTCATAACCGAGCGTGGACGCCCGATTGCCCGGATTGTACCACTCCGTCGCGAGAGTCAGGTTGCCGGTCAATTGGAGTATCTCGAAAAACGAGGTTTGGTCAAGATCGGTTCCGGTGGATTGCCTGATGATTTCTGGAGTATGAGCAGACCGCTGGACAGTGGCGCGGCAGGTTTGACTGCGTTGCTTGAAGAGAGGGAAGACGGGCGATGAAGTTCTGGGATAGTTCCGCAATAATTCCTCTTTGTGTCAAAGAGCCTTTGACTGACCTCATGCTTGCACTTGCCAGGGAGGACGCCGATCTGGTGGTATGGTGGGGGAGCTCCATCGAATGCTGTTCGTCATTGGCGCGACTGCGCCGTGACGGCGTCATAACGTGTAACCAATCAGTAGCCTTAGTGCCTGATCAAGTAGTTCATAGCCATACGTCATTGCTATACCTGCCGCGCTATATACGCACTATAAGTAGCATTTATCTGCTTTGCAACAAAATTGCAATTCACAAACGTCCGGTTCATTCCTGATACCTGTTCCACTCCCCGGCAAAGCGTGACGATACGTCGCGCGAATTCAAAGATACCACTCCACAAATAACTGCTCCCCCATATCCCGCCTGTTACGCCCTCATCAAGATTAAAGACGGCCAAAATTATACACGGAAATAATCTGTGCGTATATCGGGGAATGCGGTTTTAGAATCTGTTTGGATTATTCTCCGAAAAAAGAAGTTGAACCACGGCACAGTCACGGAGGAAATTACTGAGAAAATCTGATTTTTGGTTTTGAGCCCAAAAGTGGTGATAATGCCCGCGACTACCCGACAGAGGCACAAGTCTCTACTGAAGCCGCCTACAGAGATAAAAAAAGACTGTTCCTGCCTTTACATAGCCCCCTCGGCTCTGTTATCATGTACGACCTATGAAAATCAAACGTCTTGAAATTTTAGGCTTTAAGTCTTTCGTGGATAAGGTCACGATAGACTTCCAGCAGCCGATCACCGGCATCGTCGGCCCCAACGGCTGCGGCAAGTCCAATATCGTGGACGCCATCCGCTGGGGTATGGGGGAGCAGTCGGCAAAAAACCTCCGCGGTAAGAACATGGAGGACGTGATCTTCGGTGGCAGCGAGAGCCGTAAGCCGCTGGGGATGGCGGAGGTATCGCTCCTCTTCTCCACCGAGGATACCCTCGTTCCGGCAAAATACCTGAACTACTCCGAGATTCAGGTAACCCGCAGGCTCTACCGGGACGGAGAGAGCGAGTACTATCTCAACAAGAGCCCCTGCCGTCTACTGGATATCGCCGAACTCTTCATGGATACCGGCGTGGGGAACAAGGCTTACTCCATCATCGAACAGGGGAAGATCGGCACCATCCTCCATTCCAAACCGGAAGAGCGACGCTTCCTCATCGAGGAGGCCGCCGGCGTCACCAAGTTCAAGGCCCGCAAACAGGTGGCCCTACGAAAGATCGAACATACCCGCCAGAACCTCCTCCGGTTGGGAGATATCATCTCCGAGATCCGGCGACAGGTGAACAGCCTCCAGCGTCAGGCGAAGAAGGCCGAAAAATTCAAGGTATGCCGCGAGGAGTTGAAGGAAATCGAGCAGTTCTTCGCGGTCCGCTCCTGGGAGGCGCTGGAGGGTGAACGAAGTAGCACCGCCCGGAGCCACGATGAGGCTACGACCCGGTTGGAAGGAGTCGCCACCAATCTGGAAAGTGGCGAACTCCGCCTGGAGGAACGACGGATCTCCCTCATGGAGGAAGAACAGCGTGTAACCGCAGCCCAGGAGGAGGCATACAAACTCAAGGGTGACCTTCAGGGGGTGGAGAATCGGCTGGAGTTCCAGCGAAAGGAGCACGCGGCCCTGGATGGACGAAAACTCCGTCTGTTGGAGGAGTTGGCCGGTCTGGAACGACAGAAAGAAGAAGCAACACGGGAGCAGCAAGGGTTGGAGGCCCATCGGGGGGAGTACGACAGCGACATCCAGGCGGATGAAGCCCGGCTGGCGGCTGGAGAGGAAAACCTGGAAGAGCTGACCCGCACCGAAATGGGGTTGTCGCGCCGGTTGGAGGAGAGCCGAAGAGAGCTCTTCGACCTCCTTTCACAGATTGCTCAGATCAACAATGCTCAGACCGGCGCCACCCGCCGACTGGAATCCATGGCGGAGCGTTTCCAACGACACCACCGGGAAAACGTGCAACTCCAGGAACGACTTCTGGAAGCAATGACCCGCAGTTCGGGACTGGAGGTCGACCTGACAAGTCAGCAGCGGCTGCGGGAAGAGCTGAAGATCCGCCTGGAGGAACTCCGGGAACAGGAGGCGCTCCTCAAGAGACAGTTTCATGACACCGAGCAGGAGCTCAACCGACAGCGCAACCTCCTCAGCGGGAGGAAATCGAGGCTCCAATCCCTGCGGGAACTGGAGAATTCCCTCACCGGTTACGGCCAGGGGGTGAAGAGTCTGCTCCGGTCGGAACGCTTTGCCAAACGGTTCAAAGGGGTGCTGGCGGACCTGGTGGAGACCGGTGAAGCCCATGAGACCCCCCTTGAGGCCGCCCTGGGGGAACGGCTCCAGTATCTGGTCACCACGAACGACGGGGATGCCCGTGAAGCCATTACCTTCCTCCGGGAAGGAAAGGGAGGACGAGGCTCCTTTCTCTTCGCCCCCCCTACCCTCCCCACCCCGTCTGACGTTCCCCGTGACGGCACCGAACTCCGCTCTCTTGTGACGTTCAACCCCGATTTCGCCCCTCTGGTGGAGCCGCTCCTGGCCGGAGTCTATCTGTCCACAAACCTGGAGAGCGCCCTGGAGCAGGGGATACGGTATCCCGGTTGCACCTTCGTGACCCCCTGGGGAGAGCTGGTCACCGCCGGTGGCATTGTCTCCGGCGGCTCTCCGGAAACGGCCGGCCCCGGCATCATCTCCAAGAAGCGGGAGATCCGGGAACTTGCCCAGGAGGTAGCGGCACTCACCACCGGCATAGCCACCCTGGAAGGTTCTCGTGACGAGCTTAAAAAGAGTTCGGCGGCAGCGGAGGAGGAGGGGCGGGAGCTACGGCAACAGCTCCACCAGGGTGAGATCCGGCTGGTCAATCTCCAGAAGGATCTCCAGAGGGCCCGGGAAGAGCAGCAGCGGACCCAGGAGCGACTGGCAATCCGGCAGATAGAAGATGACCAGCTGGCCGAAGAGCGGGAGACCCTAGAGCAGGAGATCCGGGATTCATCCCGGGGCCGGGAGGTGCGAGAAGGAGAGAAACAGGGTATCGAGCTCCGGGTGGAAGAGTTGCGCATTGCCCTGGAGAGCCGGAAGGAAGAGCTGGCCCAGACCCGCGAACTGGTCACGACACTCAAGGTAAGAAGCGCCTCCCTCAAGGAGAAGCGGGAAGCGAACCGCCGGGCGGTGAAACGGCTGGAAGAGCTGCTCCGGGACCAGGAGTCCCGCATGGCCGGACACCGATCGCAGCTGACGGAGGGGGATACGGATCGAGTCCGGTTGGAGCTGGAGATCACCGAAAATGACCGGCAGTTGAAGCGACTCCTCCTGGGTAGCGCCTCCCTGGAGGCACGACTCTCCGCCACCAAGGAAGCATATCAGCGTCATGCCGACGGGGTCAGGGAAGAAGAGATCGTATTGAAGGGGCTCCGCTCCACCTGCGAGGAGCTCCGCCGCACCGCCTCCCAGAAGGGGTTGGCCCTCACCGAGCTGGCCATGAAAATGGAGAACCTGGAACAGTCCCTGGCCGACCGCTACCGGGTGAACCTTCGGGAGATCGTCCCCCACTTTCGGGAGAAGGGGTGGAACGAGGAGGAGCTGCGCCGGCGCCAGGGAAGTCTGCAGAAGCAAGTGGATGAGATGGGGGAGGTCAACCTGACCGCCATCGAGGAGTTTCGGGAGCTTGAGGAGCGATTCGAGTTTCTCACCTCCCAGAA
Organism: uncultured Geobacteraceae bacterium; assembly: GCA_903902345.1. Taxonomy (GTDB): domain Bacteria; phylum Desulfobacterota; class Desulfuromonadia; order Geobacterales; family CAIOGM01; genus CAIOGM01. The sequence goes on from CAIUUR010000146.1 coordinate 9,536, forward strand.
GGCGGATCTGGAGGAATCGCTGAATGGCCTGCAACAGGCAATTCAGAAGATCAATCGAACCACCCGTAAACGTTTTTTCGAGACCTTCAACCTGGTGAACGCGAAATTTCAGGAACTTTTCCCCCGCCTTTTCCGGGGGGGACATGCTGAGCTCCGTCTGACCAACGAAGAAGACCTTCTGGAAACCGGCATCGAGATCATCGTCCAGCCGCCGGGAAAAAAACTTCAGAACGTGACCCTTCTCTCCGGGGGGGAAAAGGCGCTCACCGCACTCTCCCTGGTCTTTGCCATCTTTCTCATCAAACCCTCCCCCTTCTGCCTCCTGGATGAGGTGGACGCCCCTCTGGACGACGCCAACATCGGCCGATTCAACGAGATGGTGCGAGAGATGAGCGCCATATCCCAGTTTATCGTCATAACCCATAACAAGGGGACCATGGCAGTGGCCGACACCCTCTACGGGATCACCATGGAAGAGCCGGGGATGTCCAAGATGGTATCGGTGAAACTGAATTGACATAGAACATCGAACTTAGAACTTAGAACAGCTTTTAGGAGATTGACATATGGAAGAGAAAAAGGGCTTTTTCAAGGGGCTCTTGAAAAAATTCACCGGTGGCGATGCTGCTCCCCCCACGACTACCCAGGATACCCCCGAAGAGAATCCCGTGGCGCCGCAGCCGATTCCTCCCGCCACCCCGGCCATGACGCCTCCACCGCTCCCGGGAGTAGAGATCGCTCCACCGGAAGAAGAGAAGAAGGTCGGACTACTCGCCAAGTTGTTCGGCGGCACCGATGATGAACCGGCCGAACCGGCGGAGAAGAAACCGGGATTTTTCGAGCGGCTGAAACGGGGGCTGAGCAAGACCTCGGAGAGCCTCGTCGGACGCATCGACGCACTCCTTCTGGGAAAGAAGAAGATCGACGCCGACACCCTGGAGGAGTTGGAAGAGATCCTCATCACTGCGGACCTGGGGGTTCCGGCAACAGTGGACCTGATCCGTACCCTGGAACAGAAGCTCAAGCGGAACGAACTCCAGGATGGCGAGATGCTGAAGAAAACGCTCAAGGAAGAGTTGACGGTCAGACTTTCCCATGAGCACCAAGCCCTGGATACATCCCGAACCACCCCCTTTGTCATCCTCGTTATCGGGGTCAACGGCGTGGGGAAAACCACCACCATCGGTAAACTTGCGTGCAAGTTCCGGGCTGAAGGGAAAAGCGTCATCCTGGCTGCCGGAGACACCTTCCGCGCCGCTGCCTCGGAGCAACTGGTCATCTGGGGTGAGCGGGTGGGAGTGGATGTAATTCGGGGGAAGGACGGTTCCGACCCCTCTGCGGTGGTCTTCGACGCCTGCAAGGCGGCCGTGGCCAGAAAGAGCGACATACTCCTGGTGGACACCGCCGGCAGACTCCATACCAAGGTCAATCTCATGGAGGAGCTGAAAAAGATTCGCCGGATCATCAGCCGGGAAATCCCCGGCGCCCCTCACGAGACCATGCTTATCCTGGATGCCGCCACCGGCCAGAACGCTGTCAACCAGGCGCGAATTTTCAAGGAGGCTGCCGAGGTGACGGGAATAGTCCTCACCAAGCTGGACGGGACCGCCAAGGGGGGGGTCGTGGTGGCCATTCGCCGAGAGTTTGATATTCCCATCAGATACATTGGGATCGGGGAGAGCATCGAAGACCTTCGCCCCTTCGACGCAGTGGAATTCGTCGAAGCTCTGTTTTAGTGGCCCAAGCTACGCTCACTTTTTCTTTTTTTTTTTACCTTCTTTGCCTTTTTTACTTTCTTTGCGGAATTATTTTGTTTGGCAGTTTTCGATTTTTTTATGGGTATGGATTTTATTCCCGTTTCTTCCGCCTCGACCGTAACCGTTGGCGGATCGGCAGCTGTCGGTTTAACCATCGGAGCTACCGGTGACGAAGCAGCACGAACCGACTTAACCTCCCCCACAAGAGGCGGCAGGGTGATGCGAACCGGAGCGAGAGCAGCCGCGTTTGGCGAAGCAACAGGGGCTGTTCCAGGGGGAGCAGACACCAGGTGCGGAGCGGCACGAACCGATCCAATGACAAGAGAAACGACGTGCGAAGCAGCAGGAACCGGGACGACAGCTGCCGGAACGACGGGCGGAGCAGCAGGAGCCGGGACAACAGCTGCCGGAACGACGGGCAGAGCAGCAGGAACCGGGACAACAGCTGCCGGAACGACGGGCAGAGCAGCAGGAACCGGGACGGCAGCTGC
>CAIUUR010000147.1 GCA_903902345.1 uncultured Geobacteraceae bacterium
CACAGCTTACCAACGTCCCTCCGGTGGCACTACCGTTTCTCAGCATGACAAACTAGCGATAAAAAGACATAATAATCTAGACTTGACAACACAGAATAGTCTAGTTATCGTGAGTCACAATAATCTAGCAATAAACGAGGGCTGTAATGGCGACGAATCCAGCACAACGCAGACTTGCTCATGCACTAACTGCCCTGAAAAAATTTCAGGATGACGGCAGAACTGCCATAAAATCCGGCGAAATGACACGTCTCCAGCGGGAAAGTCTCGTTAAGAACGGATTCCTGCGACTCATTGTCAAGGGATGGTATATGCCATGCCGGCCAGGCGAGGATACCGGCGACAGCACGCCCTGGTATGCAGCAATGCGCGATTTCATCCAAGGTTATTGCACCGAACGTTTTGGTGAACAATGGCACGTATCGGCAGAATACTCATTGTTCCTGCACACGGGAAAGAGTATTACGCCACATCAGGTTGTGATCCATTCGCCGCTTGGACAAAACAGCCTGTTGAAACTGCCGGACAATTGTTCCATTCTGGACTACAAGGTAAAAGAGATTACTCCTGCCGGAAAAATTCAGACGCTGGAGCGTATGCGTGTCTTAACGCTTCCGGTGGCACTCATTCACGTACCGGAAGCTTTTTATACCACGTATGCCCAAGACGCCCACATCGCTCTCCATCAGTTAAGGGATGCCTCGGATCTTAGCAGAGAGCTCATCAATGGAGGTCATAGCACTGTTGCGGGGCGTCTTGCCGGGGCCTTACGGGCATCGGGGCGTGTTGAGGTGGCCGATGAAATTCTAGCTACCATGCGAGCCGCCGGATATCCGGTCAACGAGAGTAACCCGTTCACCGTTATCCCCCCGCCCCTGGCGTTCAGACGCGCTCAATCTCCCTATGTTCTGCGGATGCAACTGGTCTGGCAAGCAATGAGAGGTACCGTTTTGGACTCTTTCCCACCAGAGCCAGGTATTCCCACCGATATTGAGAAAGCCATGGTGGCTGTTGAAGAAAACTACAAAACCGATGCCTATCACTCCCTCTCAATTGAGGGTTATCGTGTCACCCCGGAGCTTATTCAAAAGGTCGCCACCGGTGACTGGAAACCGGACAGTAGTGACTCTGATGCGGAAATGAGGAACGCCATGGCTGCACATGGTTACTGGCTCGCCCACAATGAGGTGAAAAACACGATCAGAACCATTCTGTCTGGTGTAAACCCCGGAACCGCATTCCGCAGGGATCACGCGACATGGTACCGCAACCTCTTCTCGCCCAATGTCGATGCCGGATTTTTGAAACCGGCCGATTTGGCAGGATACAGAACAGATAAGGTATTCATCAGGGGGGCAACACATATTCCTCCCTCACAGGATGCACTCCGTGACATGATGCCGGAACTGTGCGACCTGCTGGAGACGGAACCCAATGCAGCTGTTCGGGCGGTGCTGGGACACTTTCTGTTCGTATACATCCATCCGTATGTGGATGGCAATGGTAGATTGGGGCGGTTCTTGATGAATGCCATGCTGTCTTCCGGCGGGTATCCGTGGACAGTAATCCGGATTGAACAGCGAAATGATTATATGGTAGCCTTGGAAGCGGCGAGTTCGCGCGGAGAGATCAAGCCTTTTGCGGATTTCATAGCGTCCTCATGCTACAAGGCGAAGGCAGAACCACGAGGGTAGATTACGTAACTGGTGCTGAGATCTAGACGTTTTGCTGCTCCCGATAGCGTTTAACCGCTTCGAGCACAATATCCATTCCGATCTTGTGGCGGAACTTGAAACAATCCGCCAGAGTTTTTTCAAGATAGTATACTTTGACGACAGTCCCATCAATCAGATGTTCTTCAATAGCGGACCGATAACACTGTTCCTCGTAGTGATATATGACCTGCTAAATGTCAATAATAATTATCGTTATAGTATTCAAGTGGCAATCAGTCCGGAGAATACACAATCACGGAAAACACCATAGCAGATCACTACAGCAACGATTTCATTTTCCGTTCGCGCTGCTGAATTACCTGCAGGATGGATTTGACGACGGGGACTGACAGTAATTCCCTACCCTCACCCTCTCCTATAGTAGCAAGAGCCCCGTCCACACGCTCAACCACCTCCTTCATCCTGTTCTTCGCCGCACGAAGGCCTATGCCGATCTCCTCCGCAAAACGAGCAAGATGCTGCGGTGACAGGTAACGAGGATCTCGCTGTCCTCCCAGCTTCATCGCAAATTTGTTATTGACCCTTTCGTAGATGGCAGTACTGAGCAGATCATAAAACGGCGCCAACCGGATCGATCCACCGGCATAAAGCCATGAGAGGTTCTTGGCGTGAGAGTCGGCATTACCGATTAAAAAGTTGAAGAACACCCAGTCCAGCAACAACAGGGAATCGACAATCGGCTCATCACTCCACTGCTCTACCAGCTGGAAACATTCTCTGAATCCAGGGCCACCTTCTGCTTCATACTTCATTTCCGGAGGGATACCCAGTGCCTGACAGAAATCCTCTTGATGAATTCGCGACAAAGAACCATCGACATCGCACACCCTGTCATATCTTTGGACCAGATAGACCTGCATACCGTTGACATCGACGATTCCAGCCAGAGGCACAGGTAAGCCAGCATGCATGGCAAGATTCATACAGAACGCTTCATTGACGACACTGCCATCCAATTGGGTTATGGCGGTCTTCAGGATATGCGATGAGGGGTAATTACCTTCGGGAA
>CAIUUR010000148.1 GCA_903902345.1 uncultured Geobacteraceae bacterium
GAGCGTTTGGATAGTCTGCATGGCGCTTGGTGTCATTATTCATCTCCTCGTAACGCTTGGTCTCCTCTACTCCGTATCGTCTGCCATGATTAGTCCATAGAGTAAGGTAGTCATGCTCGTTTTCGGTAATCTCGTTGACGTAGCAGGAGGGGAAGTTGGGGATGTTAGCGGACATAACTAGGCATATTCATCGAAGACAGATTCCAAATCAATAACAAGACCTGGAAAGATTTTGACTTCCGGACTATCCGCCTCAACATAAACGGATGGGCGTCCATATACTCCATTTTCACTGAGTAGATACACATAGACCGTTCTATTAATAGGATCGACTATCCAATATTCTCGGACGCCGGACTGTTCGTATTTTAATAGTTTTATTTTTTGATCTTTCCCCGCAGTTGATGGAGAAAGAATTTCAATTATCAGATCAGGTGCTCCTTTGCAACCTGCCTCATTTACTTTATCGCGATCACAAACTACCGAAATGTCCGGTTGCACTACAGTAGTAATTAGTTCATCGCTTTCATCAAATTCCGGCAGGGACACATCAAAAGGGGCAGCAAAAACTTGGCATTTCTTGCCACGAAAAAACGATTTCAATTGATAATGCAATTCACCCAAGACCAATTGGTGTAGTGGTCGAGGTGCTGGAGTCATATTATAGGCACTACCATCAATCAACTCCCATCGTTCGTTATCATCCCATTTCAGATAATCGCCATAGGTAAACTTGTCTTCCGCCTTTAATGCTAATGACCCCATAGTTATCCCCGTGGAATTTCAATAGGCTACCCTGACGGATTCTGACACTACGTAGTTATTTCGTCAAGGCTATCCGCAGGCTATCCGCAGGCTGTCCGCACTATTTTCGCACGATACAATTGGAAAAAAGCTCATCACCCGCTCTCTCACTCGCTGATCAATCCCGATCCTGCCCCGATATTAGCTCACGGCGCCCAAACAATCGTGACCCGCAGCTCTTCACCCAGTTCCCGCACCGCCACCTCTCCCCCCTGTTTGGTCACTTCATGGATGACAAGGGGAAATCCCCGCCCCAGTCGATCCATGTACCCTATGTTTTCCATGAACTTGACGATGATCGGATTCGCTGCGTACGAAACACCGGCTCGCAGCTTGTCGATGGTCACGGTATTGGGGAGGCGCCCGGGGCTGATGAATTCAATCCGATCGGAAAACATGAAAATACGGACGCGAGATCCGGCAATGGCATAATTTCGATGAACAACCGCGTTGACGACGAGCTCCCGAAATACCCTTTCGGGGAGCAGATTGGCTGTATCGGCGCGGAGCCCACCTTCGATGCGAGAAGGTCTCATGATGTTATGACGGATGCAGGCCAGCGCCGAATCCACCTGAAACTGCAAGGTTCCTTCGAGGATCTGCTTATCTATCAGTTCGTCGCCGATTTCATTTCCGGCGTAATGCGCGAAGGCGATGCCTGACTGGGACAGATGGCGCGAGGGATTCATTCCGAAGAGGAGCATTCCGGCAATGGTTGTTTCACCCGATTCCGTCAGAATGTCGGTGTTTTTCAGCAGGGTGCGCCGACTCTCTTCCATTTCTCGAGAAAACTCCAGGTGATACGGGGAGAAGTAGGTGTCCAGCGCCGCCATATTCAGGTCGGCCATGCCGGTTGCGGGAATGGGGACGCCGTCGTAATGAAAAACTCCCGCAACCTGAAAAAGTCTCATCAGTTCAGTTTGTGTTGCCGTCCGGTTGGTTGAACCGACTCGGATCAGATAGCGGTGGTCACTCTGATACGGTTTGTCCGGCCCCTTCGGGATAGTGATGACAACAACGACATGATCACGAAAAAGGAGCTGCTCATATCCCACCTGCAGTGGGGGGACGATATTCGTTCGGCAGATATTCATCACCCACTCTTCGGTGATTCTGGACGTATCCGCCCCGGTAGGCTGACCGGTATCAGTTATGCCGATGCAGATAACGCCGCCGGAACCGTTGGCAAAGGCCACCATCTCACGAGCCAGTGAATCGGGGCGAACTCCATCCTCCTTGAATTCTACGGAACTGTTTTCCCCCTGCTGTATGATTTCAGACAATTCATCCGCGGTCATGCTGGCGCCTTTACTGCTTTCCGTCTTATTAATCTTATCTGACAACAGTATACAGAGTAAGTCCCTAGAGTACAACGATTAACACAGAAACGGTTCATACGTGGATTATGGAACATGCCCGAACTGTAACGTCTGATCCGCCAAGGATGCTCTCCGCCGGAACCCACTGTGGTTCGTTCCCTCCCGGCTGCCAGTCATTGCTACTTTGGGCAAACAGGCGTGGCACCCTGGAGGGCGCGGCCAGGGTTTCACGAATCGCCCGGGTAATGGTTTCCGGGGCTATCCCCGCAATACAGTGCGCCCGCTGGTACCGGCAGTTCCCGTTGCAACCGTAGCACTCCAGCGGAAGGGAGACGACGGAGGTGAGGGGGGAGTGGGGGAGGTAGCGCCCCCACCGGGGCCCCCCCAGGAGGATGACGTTGGATGTCCCCACGGCGCAGGCGATCTGGGCGAGTCCGGTATCACCCCCCACCGCCAAGCGGCAGCTACTGATGACCATCCCGCTCTGCCGGAGGGTCGTGGCGCCGCAGAGGTTAAGGGTTCGTACCCCCATCGCCTCCAACGCCGTCTGATTGACCGCATACTCTTCCTTCGTTCCCAGGGCGATGACGGACAATCCCTGCTCCCGGCAAATTTTTGACAGGGAGGCGCCGTAGCCGTCGTACCGGTTTATCCCGTCCTGGGCGCCCGCAAAAAAAGCGATGGTTTTCTCCGGAACGAGAGCGCTCTCCCGGAACAATCGATGGACATTTTCCACATCTTCCGGTGACGCCCAGAAGGGAAGCTCCAGTTCTCCACAATCTATCCCGATTCCGGCGAGAAACTCCTTATGCCACCCGAGTTCGCATGTTACTGCGGCGGAATTGGGGAGAAGACAATGGTAATAACCGCTGTTTCGTGCATGTTCCGCCGAGGAAATGTGAAGGAGGTCCCCTGCCTGGGCGATGCTGATTTTCGCTCCCCCCTCCAGCGCCAGGAGGTCGCTGAGCGGAGTCCGGGAGTGGAGGGTGTTGAGGCAGAGTTCGGCCTTGACGTCCCGGATCTCCCTGAGGATATGCTCCCGATACGATTCGTCTCCGTACGCCCGCTCCTTGTTGAAACCGATGACCCGCTGCACCGTAGGGGCTGCGGTATAAAGTTCCGTGAGCTGCTCCTGGCAGACCATGGTGATGGTGGCGTCGGGATACGTTTTTTGCAAATGCGGCAGCATGGCCGATGCCAGAACGTTATCCCCCAGATTGCCCGTCTGGATAAGAAGGAGCGACCTCACATGGGTGTACCGGGCAATGCAGAAGCCGAATTTTTCCCGGGATTCCACGATAATTTCAAAGCGGGGGTCCTTTTTGATGACCTGAAGGGTCTTGAAATGCTTGCAGTGATGGATGTCGTCCAGCATGAGGATGAAATCCCCCTGGATCAGGCTCATGAGGTACTGGAACTCAATGAACCCCATATGGCCGGCGCTGTCCAGCAGGACAAACTCCGGCTTGAATCCGCAGCGTTGCATCGCCGTGAAGAGAAGATCGTCGGCTACGTTGAAATTTGTCTCGGAATAATAGAGGTCAGCCCGCACCGATTCATCGTGATCGTAGTAGATCCCGTCGTATTCCCTGTTGGCAATGAACCTGTCGGCTATTTCCGCCCGGTTGGGGAGGAGATCCCGGGGAACGCTGATCCCCAGTTCCGCCCTGATCTTCATCCCCTGGGAGTTGAAATGCGCTAGAGCCAGCTGGTGGTGCCGGGGGTTGACCTCCATGGTGGTAAAGTCGGCATCAATACGAAAATCGTGGAGCGCCCGCCAGATGATGGAGGATGTCCCCTGCCCCAGATAGGTGCCGGTTTCGATGATGCTGATCGGCCTGCTACCCCGGAAGATCCTGCGGAGCTCCGCTTCGAACTGGGTTTCGCCATCCACCGACATGGAGCTGTAGCTCTTGGGGGTTGCACCTCGCGCCGGGAGTGACTCCATGAGGAGCTCCCCTTTTCCGGCGGGCCAGTCATCCACGGTGGCGTCGTTCTTGGCCCAGGGGAGAAATTCCCCCGGATTCACCGGGCCGTGACTACGTTGCAGCACCCGCCAATGGGACACTGCATCCCTGTACCCGTAATAGATCTCCTTGAACCGTACCTGGGATTCGGTGGCGTAGGCGAAATGTTGAAACGTTATCCCCTGGCTCAGGGTCTCGTCGCGGGAAAAGGGGGCGATGAGCGCGGGATTTCGTCCCTGACGATCCGAGATGAGGGGAGGTTCATGGGCAGACCAGCTCATTCCGGGGGTGAATCTCCAGACGCGAAGCCAGTCTCCGGGATAGGTCGCCCACGTGTTCAGGGAAGAGACGTATTTTCGTGGTCCCACGAAGTAGTCGCAGTGAAAATAGGCTGCGGTTTTGCCGGGGTACGCAGCGAAGAGACTTCTCATGGCCGTAATGTTGTCTGCACGCCAGAGTTCATCGGCATCCACCTGCCAGAGGAGGCACTCTTCGGAAATCGCGGCAAGAGGCGCGTTCACCATCTCCCGTTTGCCGTCCCAGAATTGTCCACCGGGTTTACGGTGTACTGCTATCCTTCCCGGATGCTCCCGGGCAATCTGGTCAAGATAGCTCGTGGTTCCGTCATTACTCAGGCCGTTGTCGTGGAGTTCGTCGCTGATTCTCCCTCCATTGGGGAGGCTCCAGGCGGTATCGTGTTTCAACTCCGCCACCCCCTCGATGATATGCCACTGCCAGCGGAAGGGGAGTTTCAAAAACTGTTCCAGATGATGGCGGATGAAGGGCTCGCCGTTGAGGACGATGGTGAAAAAATGGATAGGGATGGCCTCGAGCTCTTCACCGGAGTCGGATGCGCCGTTACGGAGTGCTCCCAGGTCACTATTCATGAATTCCCGGTGAAGCTCCGGTGCGATCTCTTCTCTGAAGATGACGGGGGCGTTCCACGGGTCGAAGGGGATCATCCCTTTTGTTTCAGGATCGGCGCGAACGAAGAGTCCGGCCCGGCGGTTCAGCATGGCGGCAAGAAAGGAGTAGCTGCTGTTGGAGATGGCAAGAACGTCGCACTGGGTCAGGAGATAAAAATCCTGATACTCTTCCATACCTGCGATTTTCAGCCCCAGATCCTTTGCCGTCACGGTGGGGAAATCGGCAAACTGCGCTCTCACTGCTTCCGTGTCATCGGACGCCAGAAACAGTACGGGGGCATCCAGGGAGTGCCAGATCTGCCGTAGCCAGGAGGTGAACCAGGCGCAGGGGGTGACAAAAAACGGTCCATGGCCATAGTCGCCACGGCGGACATGGATGCCGACGATGGTTCGCCATCTGGATCTGGCTCGCTCCAGGGCATCGTCAAAGTACTCTTGGAGCAGCGGCAGAGGAGTGAGAACGCGGCGGAATGTATCCCTGTGGGGGAGGTACTCCCTGGAGTGGAATTGAAAGAACCCCTTGAAGTCATGATTAAGAAGAGGAGGTCGACTTTCATCCAGAAGCCACGGGTCGGAATCGGGGTGGAGTTGCTGGAACTGGGGAAAGATTGTCTGGGGTGTAGGGTCGTGAACGCCGAACAGCGACTGACCCGTCCAGTGGGATGTTTGCACGATGGCGCCATGCATCTCCCCGTAGATTCGGAGGAAAGCATACTGGAAAAGCTGATTGGCCAAGCGACCGTTACTCCCCAGGGTGGAGATGGCCACGGCGGGACGCTTCAGGTAGAGGGCATCGGCCGGGCTGGGATAATGGGGGGTGACCAGCGCTGCCCGGTGGAAACCCCGTTCATGGAGGAACAGTTCCAGTTCCGGGATGAGGGCGCACCCCTGGAACAGTTCCTGAAAGTTGACCTCGGAGTTGATGGCGTAGATATGTGCCAACGTGCGGGGAGCGCCCTGCACTGCGAGAAGCTCGGCTCCCTGGATATCCATGTTGATGAGGTCAAAGTCAGCAGGGTTCAGCCCCCTTTCATCCATCAGATCATCCAGGGATCTTGCAGGGAGACAGGCGGTGAGAACTCCGGCCTCTCCCTCCATCTTCTTCTGCAATCTTGCATAGACGGCGGGATTTGTTTCGATGAAGAAGATGGTCTTCATCCCCATGGCGCGGTAGGTTGCCAGTTCGCTCCCATCGTTGGCGCCGATGTGAATCACGCCGCGGGGGTGGAAATTGTGGGTCGAGAATTGGGCCTGGAGATCGATCATGAGAGTATCGCCTATTTAAAATATTGAAAAAAAGCACAAGGATGACAGGGATCATGACGGATAACGGCGGATCAAACAATAAACCTTAAAACGGCTTTTGAACCACTGAGGCACGGAGACACGGAGGAAATCAATGAGAAAATCTGAATCATGGTTTTAACCCAAAAGGTTTAACCGATTTAGAATTCATATCAGTGCTACTATCCGAAACTGCTCAAGATTATTCTCCGTGTCTCCGTGTCTCCGTGGTGGAGTGCATTTTCAGGATAAACGCTTTTCGGTTTTGTCCAAAAAAAGATTGATTCGCTTTTATCCGTATAAATCCGTTAAATCCGTGTGAAAAATTTGCTTCACACGTATAGTAACGTGCATTTTGGTTCTATTGCGTTGCGGTTGTTCAGAATCTTCTCCGCCGGGACCCATGACGGTTCATTTCCCTTTGGTCGCCACAAGGAGTTCCCCTGGGCGAATAAGCGTGCTGCCGGTGATGGCCCGGCGAGAGTCCGGCGAATCGCTTCGCCCATGGTCTCGGGAGCTACTCCTCCGATACAGTGGGCTTTGGCATACCGGCATCTCCCGTCGCAGCCAAAACAGTCCAGGGTGAGGGAGACGACGGAGGTGAGGGGGGAAGAGGGGAAAAAACGTCCCCAATGCCACCCCCCCAGGAGGACGACGTTGGGGGTTCCCACGGCGCAGGCGATGTGGGCGAGGCCGGTATCCGCCCCTACGGCAAGGCGACAGCGGCTGATGATGACCCCGCTCTGGCGGAGAGTCGTGGCTCCGGAGAGGTTGAGGGTCTGAACCCCTATGGCGTCCAGATTCCTCTGATTGATGGCGTAATCTTTTTTTGCCCCAAGGGCGATGACCGTGAACCCCTGTTCCCGGCAGATCCCCGCCAGGGCGGCGCCATACCCTTCATACCGCTTTATCCCGTCCTGAGCGCCGGCGAAGAGTGTGATGGTTTTTTCCGGGATGAAACCGCTATCCCGGAACAGCTGCTCCACGCTCTCCAGATCTTCCGGCAGCGCCCAGAAGGGGAGTTCCAGTTCTCCCGATTCTATCCCGATTCCGGCAAGAAGATCCCGGTGTCGCTGGAGCTCGCTTTTTTCATCCCCTCCATTGGGGAGGAGGTGGGTGTAATACCCGTTGTTTCGCGCTCGGGTTTCCGCTGAAATGTTGAAGAGGTCCCCCTCCTGGGCGACAGTGATCCTTGCTCCACTGGCCACCGCCAGGAGGTCGCTGAGGGGGGTCCGGGAGAAGACGCCGTTGAGGCAGAGGTCGGCGTGGAGATCCCGGATTTGTTGGATAATTGATTCCCGGTACGGTTCTTCTTCGTAAATCCTTTCCAGATCGAAGGAAATGATCCGCTGCACCAGGGGGGATGCTGCGTAGAGTTCGGCGATTCGCTCCTGACAGAGCACCGTCATTGCCGCGTCCGGATACTTTTCTCGCAGAGGGGGGAGCATGGCTGAGGCAAGAATGTTGTCGCCGATGAGGTCGGTCCGGACCAGCAGGAGCGACTTCACATGGGTGTAACGGGCGATACAGAAGCCGAATTTTTCCCGTGATTCCACGAGAATCTCGAATCGTGGGTCTTTTTTTATGACCTGCAGGGTTTTGAAATGTTTGCAGTGGTAGACGTCATCCAGCATGAGGATGCAATCACCCTTAATCAGGCTCATGAAGTACTGAAACTCAATGAATCCCATGTGGCCGGCGCTATCCAGGAGGACGAACTCCGGCTTGAATCTGCAGCGCCCCATGGCGGCAAAAAGGAGATCATCGGCAACCTTGAAATCGGTTTCGGCAAAATAGAGCTCCGCCCGCACCGATTCATCGTGATCATAGTAGATCCCGTCGTACTCCTTACGGACAATGAATTTGTCGGCGATCTGGTTTCTGTCGGGGAGGAGCCCCCGCGGGACGCTGACCCCCAGTTCCGCCCTGATCTTCATCCCCTGAGCGGCAAAATGTGCCACCGCCAACTGGTGGTGACGGGGATTGACCTCAATGGTGGTGAACTCCGCATCGATCCCGAAATCCCGCAGCGCCCGCCAGATGATGGAGGATGTTCCCTCCCCCAGATACGTCCCGGTTTCGATGATGCTGGAGGGTCTCAACTCCCGGAAGATGGCCCGCAGTTCCATTTCGAACTGCGTCTCGCCATCCACCGACATGGAGCTGTAGCTCTTGGGGAGGGTCTGTTGCGCCGGAACAGGGGTGGTGGGGGGCTTGAGTAGTGCTGAAGGTCTGCTCCTACCATTTTCGATGCAGTAGGTGAGTTGCCACTCCTTCGTGGTCGCGTATTTTTTCGCCTGGAGGTAATCGTCCATGGCCAGATCGCGTCGTCCGTCGTTCTCATGGATGAGTCCTCGCCAGAAATAGGGGAGGCTCTCTTCAGGATATCTTTCCAGCGTTTCCTGGATTTTGCGCCGCAGTTCCGGAGGGGATGCTGCTATGCGGCTCCAGGCAGTCATCATATCTTCCCGGGGGTAGAGAGTCGGATCAGCTGTCTGTATCATCGCGTGCACGATTTCGAAATTCGGCTTTATGACGGAGTAGTACGTGTTGTTGTCATGTATCCGGTATCGGAAGAGGAGTTGGGGGATTCGCACCACACGGGGGTGGAGAGTGGAGATCCGTATCCAGAATTCCCAGTCTTCAAGCAGGTTGGCTTTTCCCAGCACCCGGTGGTAACCGCCTCCTTTTTCCCAAAGTTTTTTTCGATAGAGAGCCGCATAGGGAATGCAGTTTTCTCGCAGGATGAGTTCGTCGGAATACTCTGCGGGGATCCAACTACCGCTGCAGGCACCGAACTGGCGCACGTTTGCAAAAACAATGTCTACGGAATCGTCTCCCCGGATGATGCTCATGGCTTTTTTGAGAAATGATGGCAGAAACTGATCATCGCTATCCAGAGCCAGGATCCATTCACCGCGAGCCGCGGCTATTCCGCTGTTACGGGCATCGGCGACGCCACCGTTCTCTTTTTCGATCAATCGTATGGTGTGGTCGGGATGGGCGGCTATCAACGAGCGAGTGAGGGTGGAGGTCTCGTCTTCGCTTCCGTCATTGACGATAATGCATTCCCACCCGGTGAACGTTTGGCGAACAATGCTTCGTACCGCATCGGCAAGGAACTCTGCCTGGTTGTAACAGGGTATGATAACTGATACGGCAGGTCGTTTGGCGTTTTTTATCATGAATTTTAGCTCAATTTCTTGATGGGAGGAGTCGGGGACGAAGCCGTCGTAGGCCGAAACATCGATTCTCTCACCGCGGTCAAAATGCAACCCCAGCGTCTCCGGGGCATAGTCGTTCATCTTTCCCGCTCGATTGGAGGGGATTTCGACCTGGACCATGTTGATCGGCGCACAAAAAGTTCGCGACGTTTCATAGCAGAGAAGATACGGTTTGTCCCAGGCAAATGCGCCGGCGCACCGTGCGAGGGCATCTTCCAGACTGTTCGGCTTTTGGAATGAGGCAGAAAAAAGGAGCGGCAACAGGTCGGACCTCCTGTACAAGGAGCTAGAGACCTCAAGAGGGTAGCCGAAATCATGCTGACCGGATCTCCAGTCAAATCGGTGTACTCCCTGGCCCACTGCTTCAAACAGGGGAAGACGTTGTGGAGCATTAATGGGATAGCAGTGGGTGCTGTTTTTTCCCAGCCTGAGTGATAAGCCGAGAGCATCATATTGAGCGTTGAGCAGTATCACCGCGTCGGCAAGGTGAAAGGAGTCGACACAGAGAGAATCGTCCACAAGAAAAAGAATGAAAGGGCTTTCGGCCAAGAACGACAGTATCTGGGATCGGAAATCAATTTCCCGGATAAAACTGATAAAACTGCAGTCGGAATAGTGCGAAACCAGCGACCGGTAGCGTTCTTCATGGGCCTGCGTCGATGTGGTGTAGAGCACCTTCACTGCTGCGGAGTGAAGGTCGCGACAGTGACGCAGGAGGGAGTTAATGGTTGCATCCAGCTGCAACGCCCTATCCTTGCTCATGATTATCACACCTGTCCGCGAAGTATCCGGTGGCGCGAAGTCTGAAAGTGTGCGTGTGGACTCTCGGCGCAGTGTCTTGTTTGTCACGGTATGTTCCATTTGAGAAGTTAATCGCAGTTATACGAAATCGGGGATGTCAGTCGCATTAAGGGCTGATGCATATAATGTGCCAATTGTTGGGCGGGTTGCAGGTCGGTGGGGCTGGTTTGTCAAGAAACTGACTCCTCAACGGGTTTGACGTTGGCGATGGTTTTTCTTTGTCATGAACCTCCGTCCGGCAGATGGAAGTCGGGATTGATTTTAGCTGAGAACAAGGTTATAGTCA
>CAIUUR010000149.1 GCA_903902345.1 uncultured Geobacteraceae bacterium
AATCTGTCTGCTATTTAGTTTTCAAAGACCAAGCACTACGTGTTGCTGCTTGCTGCTTCCCGCTACTCGTTGCGGCCAGAAGGTGGACTATACTCAAACCGGACCGCTGTGTCAACCTCTTTTTTCAGGTAAAATAACTTTTTTCTTTGGCTCTTTCTGCTACCCGTCCACCTTAGCCCCGAACTATACCACTGCTTCTTCCCTAGCGTCAACGCTTTTATTGTTAATCTTACCCCATAGCGAATCGGATACCCGCAAGGGGGGCCCTGTTGTGCGCTCAGAGTATCACGATCGTTACCCCATCGCCACCTTCGTACTTCTCACCCGATCGAAACTCTTCCACCAAGGGATGGCGTGAGAGTTCCTCCCTGATTGCATTCCTCAAGGCACCGGTCCCGGCGCCATGCACAACCGTCACCTGGTTTACCCCGCCCAGGGAGGCCCGATCCAGAAATGTCTCCAGGATACCCAGCGCCTCTTCAACCCGGCTTCCCACGAGATTGAGTGTCGTCAACGGTTCACTCTCGGCAAGCGCCGCCACCCGGCGACCGGAACGTAATGTAGCCTTTTTCCCTGATTTTGCCGTAAGGGTGGAGAGCGGTATCTCCAGCTCCAGATTCCCGGCCCGGACCCTCGCTCGCCCCTGCTTTCTGTCCACGGAGATGACCGTGGCATCATACCCCAGTGTGGCGACATGAACCGTAACTCCGGCACAGACGTCCTCACGAGGGAGTGACTCCGTCGGAAGGATGGTCCGTGATAACGCGGTCACTTCCTGGGCTACCCGCACCAACTCCTGACGCGCCTCCTGCCGCTTGTCCCGGCGAGCGAGATCAAGTATGGCGTTAACCTCCCGTCGAGCCCTATCCACCAGCTCCCGACTCTCCTTTACTCCGCGCTCCCGCCGCTCCAGCGCCTCACGTTCCAGCGAGGCCAGCCGCTCAGCAACCCGCCGCTCCCGTTCCGAAAGCTCAGCCTCACGCTGCCCAAGCTCCTCGTTGAGCCCTTCATACCTTTGCCGTTCCCCCTTCAATTCGTCAAGAATTTCATGGAATTCCGAATCCATCCGCCCTGCCATCCCTTGGGCGAAATCGATGATTCGTTGGGGAAGACCGTACCGCCGGGCGATCTCCAGGGCATGAGATTGTCCCGGTTCTCCACTCTTGAGAGTATAGAGGGGAATCAACCGCTCCCGATCGTACTCCATGGAGGCATTGATCATCCCGGGGGAACGATGAACGAAACCGACTATCTCGGTGAGATGGGTTGTGGCGACGATGGTAGCACCACGCTCGTAAATCTCTTTCAGAACCCCGCAGCCGATGGCCGCACCCTGCACCGGTTCGGTCCCGGTCCCCAGTTCATCAAGAAGGACAAGACACCGTTCGTTCACCTCTCCTATGATCCGGGCCACGGTGGAAATATGTGCAGAGAATGTAGAGAGGTTTTGCTCCAGGGACTGTTCATCGCCGATATCGGCCATGACCCCTGACAGAAGGGGGAATCTTGATGCGGGATCAGCCGGGACCGGTATGCCGGTGAGGACACATACCAGGAGGAGCCCGACGGTCTTAAGGGCAATGGTTTTCCCTCCTGCGTTGGGACCAGTGATGACCATTACCCGGTGTTCCCCCCCCAGCCGGCACTCCAGAGGGACAACCTCTCCCACCCGCTCCTCACCCCGTCGGAGGATGAGCAACGGATGCTGCCCCTTGATGATCTCCAGCGAGGTGTCGTCAGAGAGGAGCGGAGTCTCACCCCCCACCGCATCGCCATAGGTGGCGATGGCATTAAGCAGATCAAGAAGCACCAGAACTTCAAATTCTGCGGATAGAGGTTGACTATCCCGCCGAACCCAGGCGGCCAACGCCTTGATTATCCTGATCTCCTCCCCCTTTTCCTCGGCGGCCAGATTCTCCAGTTCATTGGAAAGAGAGACGATCTCCAGCGGCTCCATGAAGGCGGTCTCGCCACTGTTGGAGACATCGTGGACCACACCGGGAATCTGCCCCTTGGAATCCATCCTCACCGGTATCACCCAGCGCCCCCGACGCTGGGTGATGAAATCGTCCTGGAGAAAGATCGCCTTATCCTTTTCCCTGACGATCTCCTCCAGCCGGCGGCGGATTCGGGTCGTCAGCCCCCGCTTGCGGGCACGAAGGTCGGCCAAAAGTCGGGAAGCAGAGTCCAGGATGTTTCCTTCCTGGTCCAGGGAGCTCTGCATCTCGTCCAGAAGGTCAGGAAAACCGGTGAGCTCTCCGGCAACTTCATGCAGAAAAGGGAGATCACCACGGGAACGAAGTTGTCGGGCAATGCGGCAGAGAAGCGTCAGGACCGGAATGAGGGCCGCCAGGGCCACGGGGGAAGGTGCCGCCCCCTCCGGGCGAACCGCAGCCAGAAGCGGTGTGATGTCCGTAAAGGAATCAAAGCGAAGGGATGCCCTGCTCCGGGCCAGCATCCTGATCTCCGCGACACGGCCGAATCTGGCCAGGATATCGCTCCGATCGGCAAGGGGGATGAGCCCATCAATCGCCTGTCGAGAGATGTCACTATGGGCATAGCCGGCGATTACCGCCAGAACCCGATGGAACTCCAGAATGCGGAGGGTTTCACTCCTGATCATGCTCTCCCCCGGCTGACGCTACCTGTTTTTGCGCCGCCCGTTTTCGCTGTTTTGACTTCTGCTTCCTGATCCGCGCCCTGACGTCGCTGCGAGGCGTTGCCATTCCTCGCGCAGCGGCTATCTTCTCCAGCAGTTCCCGACGCGCCAGGAAACGGTTCAGTGACTGACTCCGCTCCGTCATGCAGGTGACATGAATACCCGTGGGAAGATGCTTCAGCTGGACACAGGTGGAACTCTTGTTCAGATGTTGTCCCCCTGCCCCTGAAGAGCGGACGAAACGCTCCTCCAGATCGGCCTCGGCAACGGACAGTTCGGCCATCCGTTCCCGCAGTTGCCGGTTTTTCCCTTCGCTCACTGCAAAAGTAATCACGACTACCCCATACTCCGCAGCCGGAGCCCCTCAACTGGCGATTTTTGTTTACACTCCGCATGATCGGCTGGTATTGTTGCGTCACCAGCCAACAGGGTGTAATACTGCGAGAAGCCAACATGTTACCATCAGAAATCCAAGAACGCCCCGTCGATCTCCATCTGCACAGCACCTGTTCCGACGGGCTTTCCTCACCGACGACACTCGTCACCATGGCGCGCAACGTCGGCCTCCACGCCATTGCTCTCTGCGATCATGACAGTGTCGCAGGTATCGACGAAGCAGTGGCCGCTGGGGCGGAGTACGGGGTGGAGGTTCTCTCGGGAATCGAACTCTCCAGTATGTGGAACTCTTTCCAGGACATCCACCTTCTCGGTTACGGCATCGATCATCACTCCGTCCGTCTCCAGGAAGAGCTCATACTCTTTCGTTCGTTCCGTCTGGAGCGAAACCGGCGGATACTGGACCGGATCAACGAACGTCTCCGGAGAAACCGGAGGGGAGTCCTGGATTTTCACGAGATTCAGGGAGGAACCGGGGATACCGTTGGCCGCCCCCACCTGGCGCGAGCACTGGTCGCCAAGGGATATGCCCGCAGCGTTGAAGACGCCTTCCAGCGCTACCTCATCCCCTGCAACATTCCCAAACGCTTTTTCCCCCTGGACCAGGCAATCCGGCTGGTGCATGACTCCGGTGGTATAGCGGTCATGGCTCATCCTCTCCTCTCTACCAGTGATCTGGCCCATTGGGAAAAACTGCTGGACGAGTACACGGCCATGGGACTGGACGGCATCGAAATCTTCACGCCAAACGCCTCGGTAACGGAGACCGATTTCTTTCTTCGCCAGGCGCGACGCCGGGGTATGGTGGTAACCGGCGGCTCGGATTTCCACGGTATGCCGGCGGAATCACCGCTACAGGGGAACAGTTTCGGCTCTTTCACCGTACCGGGCTGGTGCCTGGACGGGGTCAGAAAGGCCCTGGGCGAACGTTCCACCTCTTAGGATTCTCCTCACCTCCGGCGCAGCAACTCCCGCACCCTTTCCACACCGACGAAATCAGAGGATATTTTCAGCGCCTCGGACAGTTCCTTCCTGCCGGCGGTGGGATTACCGTTCCGAATGAGCGCCACTCCGAGATGATAATGATGCGCCGGATTTCCGGGTGTCCCGGTGGCCGCCTGCTGCAGCAGCGGGAGCGCTTGGTCAACCTTCCCCATCCGGAGAAAGGTCCATCCCAACGTGTCGGCCACGGCATCATCCTGGGGATAC
>CAIUUR010000150.1 GCA_903902345.1 uncultured Geobacteraceae bacterium
CCAGCCAATTAGCGAGGCGTCCATGGTTGAGCCTATGGTTACGGAGTCGTATATCTTCGGGATTGATCCAGATATTGTCGGTTTTCATCTCTTTATATACAGGACAATCCAGGCAGGGACTATCGGGACTGGCGGAAATTTTTCCGAGCAACATTGAGCGGGTAGTTTGCATGCTGGGGCTGTTCAGACAGGTTTCCAACACCTCAGAGAATACGTTTCCGTAATCCCGCCAATAATTAATGCAACAACCTAACAGTTTACCATCATAATTGATCTGCGGAGTAAGCCAGATTTGCACGTACCTGAAAAGCTCTCTGCGATTGTCCTTACAAGAAAAAGGAGGCTCCGCCTGACCACGAACAGAGTTTATGGCACACGAAGCATGAATGCAAGTATGATGCCCTCGCAAAAAGTCCAATGCGCCCTTCGACAAGCTCAGGGCGAACGGACTATAAAATTTGGAGGGCTCGGAGGGCTCGGGTCAGGATTGCATGATTGCAAGAAGTGACACGTTCGTGTTTACAGTTTGAAGCGAAAACAGATAAAAGGTCCCCGGGCAGTATAATCTGCTCCGGAAAAGTCCTTGTCGGTAAATCCAGTTACGTTGTAACCGAGACTGAGCCAGGAATTTTGGGCGACATTGTAGCCCACGGAGGCGCCCGCACTGAAGTCGAGCTGCCGGGCATTCCAGGAGTGCAGGAGAGTCCCTCGGAGCCCGACATCCCATCGCTTGGTGAGATCATAGCGCCCCTCCAGACCAAACAGATCGGTATAGCCGCTGTAGTTGAGGCCGTCGATATTCTCCAGGGAGTATTTGGCGCCGTATTGCAGGGAGAGCTGAAATCTGTCATCGGGCCTGAAGTTGATATTCAGGCTATTCACGACACGCCGGCTGTCCGTATCCGGCGAAGCGGCACTTGTTCCCGCCGGGATTACCGTGCCTCCTTTCTGCCGCTCAACGAGGAAATCCAGCCGCTCCAGAATGGTCCAGCTCGCCAGTCGGGGCCGATATACCAGACCGAGACGGAGATCGCCGGTTGCCTTACTGCTGCCGTTGGATGATCGCGTATCATAAATCTGGCAACGGGCCGACCATCCCATCCCCTCCGTCGGTTCCGCCACATAGGCGGTAAAGAGCCCCCACTTGTCTTCAACATCCGAAGTTCTGACTTCCAGACGGGAGTTCCAGTTCCATTTTTTCTCGTTGTAGTTGTTCCCCAGAGAGAGTGCGGAATAACTCGTATTCTCTCCTGATGCGGGGGGGACGTTTGCGTTAAACTGGTAATTCTCCTTCTTCATTACCGTCTGACTCCGGTCCAGTGATCCATCGACACTCCACTTGTCCGTGATTTTCCAACTCTGTTTCAGGCCGAACAGGGCAAAAACGCGTTCGCCGTTCTCATTCATATTCTGTCCCAAGGTGGTAATGACCCCGCCCCCTTCCCAGGGAGTGGCTTTAATCCCGGCGCTGGTACTGTTGGTATCCGCACCAACCCCGCTGGTGATTTCATGGCGAGCCAACAGGGCGACCCTCTCGGTCACCTTGAAATCGGCGCCGAGAACCGTACGAGTGGGAAACTCCGCGGCACTGTTAGCTCCCAGTGACTGATCATGGTTTGCCGTCAGGATCAGCCGTTTATTCATGGTCAGCCAACTCCCCCCCATGGTCAACTGTTCCGAGTTAGTGGAAGTCCCATCAGGGAGACGATCACCGACATGACGCATCCCCAGGAAACTGCTGTAGGGGCCGGAGGTAAAGGTGGTTTTCTCCTCCAGGAGATCCTGTATGCCGCCGGTGGCAAGGTTGTACTGTCGATAGGCCTGCCCGCTGAGTGTAATCGCCTTGGTGAGTTTGTAAGCCGCGTCACCACCCACCTTGCGCGTCCCATACTCACTCCCGTTTTGCTGTCCGAGTCCGAACCCCTCGTCCTGCTGCCGAAAAAAGAGCTTCGCCTGAAGCTCGGGTGAATCATGGTGCAGCTCGGCCAGATAGGCATTCCCCCCCCTGGCGGTTGCGCCCGATTGGGTATCGCTGTGGGCCGCCTCGACCTTGAGGCTGGTGCGTGGTCCGAGGGCAAAGGCAGCGTCAAGACCGTACAAATCTCCCCCGGCGTTTCCCTGCCCCTCGTGAAGCAAGGTGAAACCGGTGCGCAGGGCGCCGTCCAGCAGTTTCAAACCGCCTCGTCCTCCATAGGTCAGGGATTCCCCTCCGCTGTTGAGAACCTCATACTCAACCACGATGTAGATGGGGTTAAATTTATCGTCCCGGCTCCGGATCGGCTCCTTGAAGAGTAGTGTCCCCACGTCCGGTGAGATGCTGTAATCCATGAATCGGGCAAGCATGGTACGTGAGATGATGATCTCGCTGTGGAACCGGTCTCTGGTCTCCAGGGACACCTTTTCCGAATTAAGAACCAGGTTGCCGCGCGACAATCGGTAGAGTCCGGAGGTGCCGTCTCCCCGCAGTTCGTCCTTCACGAAAACCTGGCCGGTCTCGGCGCCGAACAGATTGAATTCAAGCATCTTTCCCTGGTACTCGGACTTGAAACCGTTGAGCGAGCGGCTATAGCGTGAAAGTTCGGTGAACGTGAGTCCGGTGTTAAAATCTCCGAACAGAGCGTAGAACTCATCGCGTTCGATCTTCAGGTAGAGTTTGCGGCTGCTGGACGCATCGTACTCCTGCCGGGCGCCGTCTCCGTAGAGGGTGTAGTAGCTGTTGGGGTCGATGGTCTGGAACAGCCCGGGATTTATGACGTCACCCTTCCCCTTTGCCGAGTCGTAGGCCATGGTGAGGAGCCACTCTCCCTTGATCCTCCCCTTGGCGTAAAAGGCGAGCCGCCCCTCCTCATAGAAATGCTCCTCCTGTCCGGCGTCGTGAAGGGATTCCATCTTCCCGGCCACCGTATTGTACCCCACCGTCCCTTCCCCGAGACCCACCAGAATCCAATCGCGATATTCCGGTTTGAGCCACCCCCGAACCTCCTTCTGACCGCTCAGGAGATTAAGTATGACAACCACCTCTCCGCTCTTCATGGTGGGCTGAAGTTTGATGAGGGCGACACCATTTTCGCCGATCCGGTAGGTGAGCCGGCTCGCTGTGGGAGTCGGCAGCGAGGACGGAGTCGATTCACTCCCCCCCAGCGTAACATAGGGGGGAGTGAGAGTGAATTCGCCGATAATCCCCTCGCGAGCGGGGTGACCATCCTTGTCCGTGAGACGGACGGCGATAATCGGCGGGTTCTTGCCATCGGCGATGAGCTTCGAACTGACGGAGTCGAATTCCGCCATTACCGGAAGAGTCGAATAATGAATGATCCGTTTCAACCGTGCCGTTTCCGCACCGGCGTCGTCATACTGAACCGCCTCGAAAAGGTTATCACCATCCACAACCATGACCCCGTGCCAACTGCTGACGGCGGCGACGTCCCGTTTGAGCGTACCTTCAAACGTAAGGGGGTCCACCTCTACCCCGTTGAGAAAGAGCTTGAGAGAGTTGCGGGGATCATGTTTTACGGCAAGATTAACGCTGGGGATCAGGGGGTGATACCCATTTTTCGGCCAGAGCCATTCCGTACCGGGCCCTGACCCCTCCAGCCAAGCGGAACTGTATTCAGGCATATTTTTGGCGGCAACTACGGCCGTTTCCTTTTCAGCATCGACCCACATCTCACCGGGGCGCAGTCCCTTCGTGGGTACTGCTACTCCGCTCTGATCTTTAAGATTGACGATGAGAAAATTCGGGATCTGCTGGGGCTCCCCGACGGAATTTCGTCCGATGATAGTGTTCGCCACCAGAGTACGCTCATTTTTTTTCATGGGGGTATCGAAGGTGAGAAACGCCTTTGTGGTCAACGTTCCGGGAGTTCCCGCACGCAAAACCGTTACGTTGAACCGGACAATCCCCTCGCCGTTGACGGGGAGTTCCCCCATTGAGTAC
The DNA here is from genome assembly GCA_903902345.1 of uncultured Geobacteraceae bacterium. Taxonomy (GTDB): domain Bacteria; phylum Desulfobacterota; class Desulfuromonadia; order Geobacterales; family CAIOGM01; genus CAIOGM01. The sequence continues at coordinate 3,938 of CAIUUR010000150.1, forward strand.
GTCAGACAGTTTTCCCTGTCCGTAGGTTCCGGTAAAGAAACGCTGTTCAGGCTGCTGGTGCCCGCCTGATAGGTGACGCCGTCCGGGAGCATGACCGTGAGGCGCAGGTTACGGGTCGGCACGATCCCCATCCGGATGGATGTGGTGTACTCCACCGTATCGCGGCTGCTGTTATCGTCCTCCGATTTTTTCAGCAGACTGCGCAGTTCCATGGCCGCTTCACCGGTTATCGCCGGTTTGAGCACCAGGTGAAAATCGGCGCGCCAGACGGTCCCCCCCTGAAGATCCACGAACTGGGAATGGCCGACTCCGGCAAAGCGACTGTTCTCCGTACAGGAAAGGATCTCATACTTCTCCGGTATGCTGACCGGGTCCATCTGGACCACATGACTTCCCGGCTTGATCCCTTCGAAATGATACATGCCGTTACTGTCGGTCACCACATAGGTTCCGTTTTCGAGAAAGATCCGAATACCCGCCACGCCGGCAGGTTTCTCCCCTGCCGGAGCATGGCAGGCGCCGACCAGCACCTCACCCAGGATGAAACTCCGAATATTCATGAAATCGGACCGGACCTGAACAACTGCGGTTGCCTGGTTGGAAGTCGTACCGTCGGAGCCCCGGGCCGAAGCCCGATTGGTAGCGGCGCCGAGACGGGCGCCGACGCCGATCTCCACCACGTAACGGAGA
>CAIUUR010000151.1 GCA_903902345.1 uncultured Geobacteraceae bacterium
ATCGACCAACGGTGGTCTGCCTGAACCCGCAAAAATCGACTCAGAACGGTACGACAATTCAAAACAAGGCTGCATAGGAAATGCGACAACTTCCTTGACAACGACCGGAGGCGTCTTTATCGCCTTTCCCGTTGACACCGGTTGCGGGAGTGTGTAAGGGTTTCTCTTGGCTCTGAAGTTGTACGCGGGAGAGAGATCCATGATCGATTACGGCAACTTTCAAAAATCACTGAAACACCTGGAAGCAACTCAAGCGTTATCTCGTGGAGGAATCCGGCTTACCCGACGTCCCCAACAGCCCGAAACCGATTTTGAAACTGGCCGGACAAAACGACCTGTTCACCTCCTCCGTGGAGCAGTGGCTGAAATACGCCGACGCCAGAACCGGCGCCGCCCAAGACTACAGCGGAGAAAAGGCAGCGGAAACACTCACGATGACCGACAATTTTATCTCCGACGCCATCGCTCTCCATGAGACAATGACCGGAGCCGCCTGGAAATGAGCGACGCCCTGGAGATCACGACAGAACAGAGAAAGACGCTGACAGCTCTCCTGCAACGCTTCATCCCCGATGTTGCCGTCTGGGCCTATGGCTCACGCATCAAAGGGACCGCACGCCCCAACTCCGATCTTGATCTGGTTGCTTTCACCAGGCCGGAACAACGCTTCCTTGTTTCCCTGTTGAATGACGAGCTTGCGGAGAACAGCAACATCCCTTTTATCGTGGAACTCCACATCTGGGATGAAATTCCGCAACACTTCCGCGAGATCATCGGTAAACAGTACGTGGTTCTTCAGGAAGTACCGGAAAAACGCACTGGTTACGGAAATCCGCTGTAACGAAAAGTTACGGGCGTACGAATCTTTACGATAAAGGAAAATGTCAATGGGTGTGGAAGTTTATGTGGGACAACTCTCCGGCGAAGTAACGGAGAACGAAGTGCGCAAGCTCTTCTCCGTGGTGGGTACGGTTGAGTCCCTCCATCTGGTCAAAAATTCCGACAGCGGCTCGTTCCGAGGGTGCGGCTACGTCAGGATGGCCACCGAAGAAGAAGCCAGAGAAGCGGTAAATATGCTGAACGGGGCAATGCTGGGAGGGCGTTTGATCGCGGTAAAAATGAGCATCAAACAAAACGAGAAGAAAACGAGTTCTTGGGATGGCAATGCGGGGGGATCGGACGGTCGCCACTATCGGGGGAAAAAACAGTAGGGTGACGCCGAACTCCGGTAGACAGCGTGGCCTGACGAAGTAAGGGCGGATTTTTCAACCCGCCCTTACTTCTTTAGTTCAGTCGACTCGCATACAGCGGAAACCGCTTCATGAGGGTATTGACCTCTTCCTTTACTGTTGCCAGGTTCACACCGTTGAGCGGGTCCGCCAGAACCCTGGCGATGAAGCCGGCTACCTGCTCCATCTCGGCCTCTTTCAGCCCGTGCGTGGTTGCCGCCGGGGTGCCGATCCGGATGCCGGAGGTGACGAAGGGGGAACGGGTCTCGAAGGGGACGGTGTTCTTGTTCACCGTGATCCCCGCACTGTCCAACGCCTCCTCGGCTACCTTCCCGGTGAGTTCGGTACCGGTAAGATTCATGAGCATAAGGTGGTTGTCGGTGCCGCCGCTGGTAAGTCGATACCCTCTGGCCATGAGAGCCGCCGCCAGCGCCTTGGCGTTTTTCACGATCTGCCCCTGATATTCCTTGAACTCGGGAGTAAGGGCCTCCTTGAAGGCCACCGCCTTGGCGGCGATGACATGCATGAGCGGACCACCCTGGATACCGGGGAAGATGTTGGAGTTGATGGACTTGGCGAACTCCTCCCGGCAGAGAATCATCCCGCCCCGGGGACCGCGCAGGGTCTTGTGGGTGGTGGTGGTGACAAACTCCGCATAGGGAACCGGACTGGGGTGAACTCCGGCGGCCACGAGACCGGCGAAGTGGGCCATATCCACCATCACCTTGGCCCCCACCTTGTCGGCGATGGCCCGGAACGCGGGGAAATCGATGATCCGGGGATAGGCGCTGGCGCCCACGACGATGAGCTTAGGCTTGTTCTCCAAGGCCAGCCGCTCCACCTCCTCATAGTCGATGGTCTCGGTTTCCGGGGAGACCCCATAAGGGATCACGTTGTAGAAACGCCCCGAGAAGTTCACCGGGCTCCCGTGAGTCAGGTGCCCACCGTGGGAAAGGTTCATCCCCATGATGGTGTCCCCCGGCTTGAGGATGGAGTAGTAGACCGCCATGTTGGCTTGGGAGCCGGCATGGGGCTGAACGTTGGCATGCTCGGCGCCGAAAAGCTCCTTGGCCCGGTCGATGGCCAGCTGCTCCACCACGTCCACCTGGTGACAACCGCCGTAATATCGTTTACCGGGATACCCCTCGGCGTACTTGTTGGTAAGAACCGATCCCTGGGCCTCCAGCACCGCTTCGGAGACAAAGTTTTCCGAGGCGATGAGCTCCAGGTTATATTCCTGGCGCTGGGTCTCCCTATGGATGGCATCGGCGATTGCCGGGTCGAACTGGGACAGAATGGACATCAGTAACTCCTATAAAAATTATTTTACCAGCCCCAGTTCACGTTCCAAGGCGGTGATCTTGTCCAGCCGTCCCTGGTGGCGACCACCTTCAAAGGTGGCATCCAGCCAGGCAGTCACCAGTTTCTCGGCGGTGGGGATGTCCACCACCCGACCGCCGAGAACCAGAATGTTGGCATTATTATGTTCCCGGGACATACGCGCCATGAACTCGTCGGTGACCAGGGCTGCCCGGACGCCAGGAAACTTGTTGGCCACCAGGGACATCCCGATGCCGGTGCCGCAGACAAGAACCCCCAGGTCTGCCTCCCCCCGGGAAACCATCCCCGCAACCTTTACCGCGAAGTCGGGATAATCCACCGAGGCCGGACCGTTGGTTCCCGCATCCACCACCTGAGCACCCCGCCGCTCAAGGAGAGCGATGATCGCTCCCTTGACATCGGTCCCGCCGTGATCGCTCCCTACGACAAATCTCTTCATGGGGACGTTTCCTAGATTTTCTTGAACAACAGCGTGGCGTTGGTGCCACCGAAGCCGAAGTTATTGCTGAGGGCGTAGGTTACCTTGGCGTCACGAGCGACATTCGGCACGTAATCAAGATCACAGTCAGGATCGGGATCGGTGTAGTTGATGGTGGGAGGAACCACCCCGTTCTGCATGGTCATAAGGGTGTAGACCGCCTCGATCCCTCCGGCTGCCCCAAGGAGGTGTCCGGTCATTGATTTGGTGGAGGAGACCAGCACTTTTTTTGCATGATCACCAAAGACTCTCTTGATGGCCATGGTCTCGTAAAGGTCGTTCATGGGGGTGGAGGTGCCATGAGCGTTAATGTAATCCAACTGCTCCGGGTTGATTCCCGCCCCTTTCAGCGCCATCTTCATGCAGCGGGCCGCCCCTTCGCCGTCAGGCGCCGGTGCGGTGAGATGATAAGCGTCGCCGGTGAGACCGTACCCCACAACTTCTCCATAAATTTTGGCGCCCCGCGCCTTTGCTGCCTCGTACTCTTCCAGGACCACGATACCAGCCCCTTCCCCAAGAACGAAACCGTCGCGCCCCTTGTCGAATGGACGAGACGCTCCTTCGGGATCGTCATTACGGGTGGAGAGAGCCTTCATCACCGCAAAACCGCCGATCCCCAGGGGGGTCACCGTGGATTCGGTCCCTCCGGCAATCATGGCGTCGGCATCCCCACGCTTGATGATATGGTAGGCATCGCCGATGGAATGTGTCCCGGTGGCGCAGGCGGAGACGGAAGAGACGTTGGGTCCCTTGGCTCCGAAGCGGATGGAGATGTGCCCAGGGGCCAGATTGATAATCAGCATGGGGATGAAGAAAGGAGAGATCTTCTTGTACCCACCTTCCTGAAGCAGGGAATGGTACCGTTCTATGGCCGGGAGACCACCAAGACCGGCCCCTACGAGAACCCCCACCCGCTCGGCATTGCTGTCGTCTATCACTAACCCGGAATCATCCATGGCCAATTGGGCCGCGGCAATGGCGTAGTGGATGAAGAGATCCATCTTCTTGATCTCTTTCTTCTCGATGTAATCTTCCGGGTTAAAATCCGTGACCTCGCCGGCAATGGTAACCGGCAGGCCGACTGGATCGAAACGGGTGATTCGGCCGACTCCCGACTTCCCTGCAATCAGGGCATCCCAGTTCTTGGCGTTTCCGGTCCCCAGCGGCGACACCACACCAACCCCGGTGACAACGACTCGTCTCATGTAGTACTCCCTGGGATGACGCCACACGACAACTAAGGCGCCATCACCTCTGGTAAGAGGCAACGGGGGCGCATCTACATGCGCCCCCGTCTGTTCAGAAAACTCTGGCCGCGGAAAAACCCGCCCAGTTCCTAGGTATGCTCGGTGATGTAATCCACGGCATCCTGGACAGTCTGGATCTTCTCAGCGTCTTCGTCGGAGATCTCCACTTCGAATTCCTCTTCAAGAGCCATGACCAGTTCCACAGTGTCCAGCGAGTCGGCGCCCAGGTCGTCCATGAACGATGCCTCGTTGGTTACCTGCCCTTCGTCCACGCCGAGTTGCTCGGCCACTATCTCTTTTACCCGCTTCTCTATCGATGCCATCTGCCGTACCTCCATCGTTTTGTGTGACCTTTTCAGGTTTGTTTAAAATTGTTACCGGTTCATAGCACGAAAACCAAAAATGCAAAAGACTTTTTCTTACCCCGACGCCGGTTTCCTACATGTACATGCCGCCATTCACCGCCAGGACCTGGCCGGTAATATACCCCGACCGTTCGGCTGCCAGGAAAAGAACCGCATTAGCGATGTCGTCCGGGCTCCCCAGCCGCTCCATGGGTATCTGGGCCGCCAACTCCTCCCTCGCCTTTTCGGGAAGAGCGTCAGTCATGGCCGTCGCGATAAAACCGGGAGCCACGGCGTTTACGGTGATGTTCCGCTTGGCCAGTTCACGAGCGTTGGACTTTGTCAGCCCAATGAGCCCCGCCTTGCTGGCGCAGTAGTTGGCCTGCCCGGCATTTCCCATCTGACCGACGATTGAGGCGATGTTGATAATTCGCCCGAACCGTTGCTTGGTCATGACCCGGGAGACCGCCTTGGTACAGAGGAACGCCCCCTTGAGATTCACCGTCAGGACAGCATCCCAATCCTCTTCCTTCATCCGGACCAGGAGACCGTCACGGGTGATCCCGGCGTTGTTCACCAGGATATCGACCCTGCCAAAACTCTGCACCGCCGCATCCACCATCTTCTCAGCGTCAGCAGCCACGGTGACATTCCCCACCACGGCCAGAGCCTCGGCTCCCAGAGCCTTCAGCTCCTCCACCACCCCCTCCGTGGCGGCAAGATCGAGATCCACGGCGACGATCTTCGCCCCTTCCGCAGCCAGCGCCAGGGCGATACTCCGACCGATCCCCCGTGAGGCGCCGGTGATAACTGCAATTTTACCTTTAGGCATATAAAGACTCCTTTTCCATAACTTTGAACGTTGAAAAAAGTTCAAAGTTCAAGGTTCAGAGTTTAAAGTTTAGAACCTTGAACCTCGAACCTTGAACCTTGTTCAGGCGGAGGGAAGGTTCTTGAACGTGGCCAGATCCTCCACATTGAAGGTGACGGCCCCCTTGCTGATCCGCTTGACTAACCCGGAGAGGACCTTTCCTGGGCCGATCTCTACGAAAGAGTCAATCCCCAGGCGAGTCATCTCCTCCACGGAGTGAGACCAACGGACCGGAGCGCAGACCTGGGCGACAAGAAGTTCCCGCACCCGCCCGATGTCGGTATTGGCCAGCGCCTCCACATTGGTAACCACCGGGTGGGCAAGGGAAGCAATTTCTATCCGGGCCAGCACCTCCCCCAGACGGTCGGCAGCCGGCTTCATGAGACTACAATGGAAGGGAGCGCTCACGGGAAGGAGCATCGCCTTGCGGAACCCCCGCCCCTTGGCAATCTCCATGGCCCGGTTCACTGCCGTGGCATGGCCGGCGATGACGATCTGCCCGGGTGAGTTGAAGTTCGCCGGGGAGACCACCTCTCCTTGCGCCGCCTCGGCGCAGATCTCCGCCAGGACATCCGCTTCCACGCTGAGGATGGCAGCCATGGCGCCAACCCCCACCGGCACCGCCTCCTGCATGAAACTCCCGCGGGAGCGAACCGTCCGGACCGCATCGGCCAGTGTCAGGGCGCCTGCGGCCACCAGAGCGGAATATTCTCCCAGAGAATGGCCAGCCAGACAGGTCGGGATCAGACCGGTTTCCGACTGGATCACCCGAAGTGCCGCCACACTGGCGGTTAGAATGGCAGGCTGGGTGTTAGCGGTCAGTCTGAGCTCCTCTTCCGGCCCCTCATGGCAGAGTCGGGAAAGGGAAAAGCTCAGCGCCTCGTCGGCTTCGGCAAAAACATCGGCGGCAACACGAAAGTTAGTGGCAAGCTCTTTCCCCATGCCGGCGTACTGGGACCCCTGGCCTGGAAAGACAAATGCGATAGCAGACATGGACGATCCTTTATGTAGTAGTTACCATCTCATAAGTACGGACGCCCAGGTGAGACCTCCGCCAAAGGCATCCAGCAGCACCAGGGCATCACGTTCCAGGAGCCCGGCCCGGTTAGCCTCATCAAGGGCGATGGGAATGGACGCCGACGAAGTGTTGCCGTAGCGCTGCACGTTGACAAAGAGCTTTTCTTCCCCCAGTCCCAACCGTTTTCCGATGGCATCGATGATCCGTCGGTTGGCTTGGTGTGGGATGAGTATATCCAGGTCGGCCACCATGAAGCCGTTGGCCCCCAGTGCCGCGTGGGCAGCTTCTTCCATGGCTCGCACCGCCAACTTGAAGACCTCGTTCCCTTGCATCCGGATAAAGATCCGGCCACTATCCAGGAGCTGCTGCGTTGCGGGGTTACGGCTCCCCGCGCCCGGTTGGTGGAGCAGCTCCCAGTGACTCCCGTCGCTGTAGATATGGGTGGAGAGAATGCCGGAAGGCCCAGTACCCGCGGATACGACCACGGCGCCGGCTCCATCGCCAAAGAGGCAGCAGGTGTTCCGGTCGGTCCAATCCACAACGCGGGAGAGAACCTCCGCCCCGATGACGAGAATATGGGAGGCAGCTTTGGTCTTGATGAACTTTTCTGCAAGGGAGAGACCGTAGAGAAAACCGGAACAAGCGGCGGAAACATCGAAGGCAGCCGCCCTGATCGCGCCAAGGTTCTGCTGCACGATGCAAGCGGTTGACGGGAAAGGGAAATCGGGAGTAACGGTGCCACAGATGATCAGATCAAGATCAACTGCGTCGATCCCGGCCATCTCCACGGCCCGTTGGGCGGCACGGGTGGCAAAAGTGGAGGTATACTCCCCTTCGGCCGCAATTCGCCGTTCCTTGATCCCGGTACGACTCATAATCCAGTCGTCGCTGGTCTCCACTATCTGTTCCAGATCGTAATTGGTCAGGACCCGTGCGGGGAGCGCCGAACCGGTGCCGGTGATCTTGGCGCGGGGTATCGTCATTGGTTAGCGCGCGACCTTCTCTTTCACGGCGAGTTCCTTGGGAGGGCGTAAGGTAGAGAGGTTTTCCCGCAACTTTTCCGCCATACGCACGTTCACTTTCTTCTCCACGTTTTCGTGGGCAAAGCGGATGGCGTTCTTGATGGCCTTCACATTGGAACCGCCGTGGCAAATCATCCCCACCCCGTCGATTCCCAGCAGTGGCGCTCCGCCGTATTCGGCATAATCGACCTTCTTCTTGAACCGCTTGAAGGCCGGTCGCGCCAGAAGATAGCCGACCTTGGAGAGAAAGCTGGCAGAGATTTCATCCTTCAGCATGGTTCCCACCGCTTCGGCCAACCCCTCGGAAAGCTTCAGGACTACATTCCCCACAAAACCGTCGCAGACCACCACGTCAGCCATACCGTTGAAGATATCACGCCCCTCCACGTAACCGGTGTAGTTGAATGAGACTTCGCGGAGAATGGCATTGGCGTCACGAGTCAGTTCGGTCCCCTTGCTTTCCTCCGCCCCATTGGAGAGAAGGCCAACCCGGGGGTTATCTATCCCCAGGATGTGGCGAGCATACACCTCCCCCATGATGGCGAACTGTACCAGGTGAACCGGCTTGCAGTCCACGTTACCCCCCACATCCAGCACCACCGTATGACCCTGGAGATTGGGAAAGACCTGGGCAATGGCGGGTCGTTCGATCCCGGTAAGCCTCTTCAGCACAAACATCCCCGCTGCCATGGTGGCGCCGGAGTTCCCTGCACTCACCACGGCATCGGCCTCGCCGGTCTTAACTAAATCGAAGGCGACCCTGATGGATGAGTCCCGCTTCTTTCTGACAGCGTCGGAAGCGGAATCATGCATGCCCACCACCTCGGTGGCATTTTTGAGGATAATATCGAGACCGTTGGTGTTATGTTTCGAGAGCTCCGCGGTGATCCGGGAGGTGTCCCCCACAAGGGTGACAGCTATCCCGAACTCACGCGCAGCAGCTACGGCACCCTCCACCTCTACGGCGGGCGCATGATCTCCCCCCATGGCATCAACAGCTACTCGCATCTGGGTACCCGGTCTCTATGGCTGTACGGCGTCATTGAGCCTAGAGGTTATCGCTGGCGATGACTTCTTTACCCTTGTAGGTTCCGCATGATGCACAGGCCCGATGGGGAAGTTTGGGGGCCTTGCACTGGGGACAGGTGGAGGATGCGGGCACGGTAAGGAAGTCGTGGGCGCGTCTCATGTTTTTACGGGACTTGGAGGTCTTCTTCTTGGGTACGGCCATGGTGTTTCTCCTTTTACTGGTTTATCTTCAAATTTTTCAAGGCGCCGAAGCTGAGCGATGAGACCTCGCGATGACACCCGCATTCTGCGACGTTAAGGTCCCCACCGCAGGCGGTGCACAATCCGCGGCAGTCGCCTGAGCAGAGCGGTCGCAGAGGAAGCTCCATGACGATCTGCTCGTCCACCTCGGGAATGAGGTTTATCTCGTCACCCTTGTAAGATACCGAGACAAGATCGGTCTCGGAAAGCTCGATCTCTTCGTCCAGGACGGGGGCGGGCCCCTGCGCCTTGGTATAAAACAACTCGAAGGTTGAGCCAAGCTTATCATCATATTCGGCGCAACAACGGGAACAGGTCAACCGGATATCCGCTTCAACCCGGCCACTCACCCTGACGTGATCAAACTCGTGGGCCGCAGTTATCTCCACACGAACAGGCGAGGTAACGATTACCTCGCCGGAGTGAATCATCTCGGAAAGCACGGGAAACAGGGCGCCGGGGAGCTCCGCGGTTATTTCCGCATTTTTGTCCCGGATATCTTCCAACCGGACGGTAAGTACCTTCATCTCCACCCCCGCTTCAAAGCGATTCAGTATAAGGAATCGACGTTATTTGTCAACAAGAATTCGCAGCGATAACGGCTCATACGGGTAGATCTGAGCTGCAGCCATGCTTTCTGCTTGATTTTTAGTGGGTCAAATGACATACTTCTCTGACTTTTCCTAGGGAGGATGAACCATGTTTGGATTCGGCATGCCGGAACTGATTATTATTCTGGTTATTGTGATGGTGGTTTTCGGTGCAGGAAGATTACCCGAAATAGGGAATGCCCTCGGCAAGAGCATTCGGAACTTCAAGAAGGCCTCGGAAGGAAAAGACGAGATTGAAATAAATCCCAAGAAGGATGATGACAAAAAACAGTCCTGATCACGACGAGCGACAGTAGCAACGGGTCAGAAAACGACGGTAGTAACAGGCGGCCCACCGGCATGAAGTCCGGCAGGCCGTCTTTGCGACATAATCCCGCTGGTGCGGGATCTGTCATAAGTGTAGCCCAACAATGGAGATCGGATTCGTGATTCGCCATACTCTTTTGTCCTGAGTCCCCAGGTAAACCCATCGCTGGCTTTCCTGAATTTTTCTGACCACCATTGAGGGAAGCAGATAGTATTCGATCTCGATGTTCACCGTGGCTACGTCTCCAAAGACTTTAAAATTCAGGTCCCTCCTCCGGATGTCGGTGATCTGGAGATCCTTGAGTTCCCCGGCGCGCCCCAAGCATCCCCCTCTGACGGAATCTTCGGCAAAGGCACTACACGCCTTATCCAGCTCTTTCCACCGAAGGAGGGCATTATAACCATCAGATGCCAACAGCAGTTGCTCCCGTTCGTCCGCCCCCCAGTGGGCGCCGGCACACCCGGTCAGGAGCATAGCTGTCACCAGACCCGCCATAATCCTCGCCCCCCCACTGCATATCCCCATGGCACTCCTCCTCTTTTGTAGCTCAACGTATTTTTTCATTCTGAGCAACGCGAAGGATCTGCTGCTGAATCAAGCAGAAGCAGATTCTTCGCTACCGCTCAAAATGGCATTCTTTGAACATCAGGGTAACGGCTTTGTTGCGAACCACATAAAATGTCGTGTTGAATAACACGAGGATTATAACGCTATTACACCGGAAACTTCCGGAACCGCTCCACCGCCTCGGGGATGAACTCCTGGCGGATATTACCGAAGGCAAGGCGGAGGTAGTGAGTGAGACCAGGACCGAAGACCTCGCCGGGGAGACAGAGTAGCCCCGACTCCTGGGCCAACCGTCGGGCGACCTCCCTCCCGCTCACACCGGAAAAGGGGTGCCTCACCCAGGCGAAGAAAGCGCCGCTGGTCACCAGCCGAAAACGGTTCCCGGCTGCCAGGAACTCCTCCCGAAATCGATCATGACGGAGGGCCATTGAACCCCGGTTGGCCTCCACCCAGGGTTCCAGATGCTCGGCGCCATACCGCACCGCCTGCTGGGTGATCCGGGGCTGGCAGACCGCCATGGAATCCTGGGCCTTCAGCGCCTGATGGATGAACTCCTCCGAGCCCACCAGCGCTCCGGCCCGGTAGCCGGTGAGGGAATAGGTCTTGCCGAAGGAGATTATCTGGATGAAGTTGTCCCCCCAACCACGGTCCATGAAGAGGTCGTGGGGCCTCCCGGGGATGAAGTCGGCGTAGGTCTCATCCAGAACCAGGGCAACACCCCGGCGCCGGGCCAACTCCAACAAATCCCTTATCAGCTCCGGCGGTGCGACAACCCCCGTGGGGTTGCTGGGGGTAACGAGGAGGATGGCCCTGGTGCGGGGGGTAAGGAGCGATTCCAGGTCGGACACGCTGGGGAGTCCGCCGGTGACCTCGTCATAGGGGAGGTAGACAGGACGAATCCCCAGGACCTCCAAAGCCATGGGGTGATCAAAGTATGCGGGGAGAGGGACAACAACCTCGTCACCTGCCACGCAGAGGGTCACCATGGCCAACCAGAATGCCTGACTGGCGCCCACCGTAAGACAGAAGGCCCCTGGGGGCACCGCGCCACCGTAACGCCGGGCATAGCGAGCCGAGAGCGCCTCACGCACCTCAGGAAGCCCCTCATCGGGTGAATACCTGGCGGTGAGAGGATCATCCACGACTCTTCTGAGGTAAGACACCAGTTCCGGCGCCGGAGGATAGTCGGGAACCGCCTGGCAGAGGTCCACCAGCGGCTGTTCCGGCGTGGCGAAATAGGAGGCGGCCCACTCCCGGACCTCCGAGATGGGGGGGAAGTGGACGGCTCTGATCTGCGGGGAGATGGCGTATTTCATGGTTCCCTCAAGTTGACTTGCATCAATGACATACTGCTGCAGCTAGGGTACTCTTACGTCATGAACGGCTTTCACCCGTTGACATCCGACATCATAAAGGAGATTCCCATGAACACCACCGATCTCACCGCACGAATACTTCCCCTCAACGAACTGGTCGCCTATCAGGAAGGGTCCGTGGTCAGCAGGACCCTTCTGGACAAGAAGGTGGGAACCCTTACCCTCTTCGCCTTCGGAGCCGGTCAGGGGTTGAGCGAGCACACCGCCCCCTATGATGCTACGATTCAGGTCATTGATGGGGAAGCGGAGGTCATTATCGAGGGAACGAGCTGCGCTGTCAAGGCCGGAGAGATGATCATCATGCCAGCCAACCGCCCCCACGCCGTCCGGGCCAATGAACCGTTCAAGATGCTCCTGACCATGATACGGGCGTAAAGAACAGGTTGAGGTTAAGGTTGAGGTTGAGGAGATACATCGCCCCTGCAATTTTGCTGCGCCACACCGGCAATTATGGGGTGCGCACGGGTTTCTGGTGCGCACCATGAACCCGGTGCACACCCTACGATTAATTCCGACTCTAAACGACTTCAGCAAACGCTCCCTCTCCCCTCAGTGGGAGAGGGTCGCGATGAGGGGTGGTTTGCCGCCTCGTACTCGCCCAAGTAGATCTTCGCTTTGCATCAGAATCTCATTATTCCTGTTGAAGAGTATGCATGGTTTTTCGAACTGCCTCCCCCTCACCCTGTCCCTCCCCCACCAGGGAGGAGGGGACGTTCTAATCCACATTACAGTGCCTTGCACCATTTTTCCATCGAACCTTACAAGCAATTCAACTCCAACTCCAATAAACTCCGTCAAACACTCCCTCTCCCCGTAGGGGCGTAAGGC
>CAIUUR010000152.1 GCA_903902345.1 uncultured Geobacteraceae bacterium
GGAACTCAGGGCGCTGCGGTATGACAAGGTCTACATTTTGAAACGTTCTTTTTCCAGCGCCCTTATAGCCCTCCTCTCCGGCGCTCCGGAACGGGTAGGTTATGATACCGAGGGACGCCGCTTCATGCTGACCAAAGCCGTTCCCTACCGACCGGAGCAGCACGAGGTTTTGAGTTTCCTGGACGTGTTACGAGCCGACGGAATCCCTGTTACTGATGACTATCTGGAAGCATGGATAACGCCGGAGGAGGCGCGGCAGGCTGACGAACTGCTCCGGAAGGAGGGGAAGTCCGCCGGGGCTCCTCTGCTGGCGGTGCACCCCTTTGCGTCATACCCGGAGAAGAGTTGGCCCCTGGAGTTCTTTGCCGAGGCTGCCACCCGGTTGCAGCAAAGCCAGGGGATGACGCCGGTCATCTTTGGCGGTCGTGGCGATCGGAAACTCCTTGAGCGGGGCCTGCATCTCTTTCCGTCCGGGACCATAGATCTGGTGGGGAAGTGCAACCTGCGGATCAGCATGGCGGTTTTGCAGCGTTCTTCCCGGTATATGGGGAATGACAGCGGTATCATGCACCTGGCGGCGGCAGTTGGATTGCCGCTGGTGGCTATTTTCGGCCCCACGTCACCGGACCGATTCGGACCGTGGTGTCATAGCGCCCGGGTTGTCTCCAACCGCTTTCCCTGCTCCCCCTGCCGGCTGAAATTTTTCAGAGAATGCGAGCCGTCGCCAGAGGGAGTCGCTCATTGCCTCGAATCCATCACCGTACAGCAGGTGCTGGATGAAGTGACTCAACTGACGGATGAGCGGACAACGAACTTATGAAAATACTGTACGTGATCGGGTCTCGCCTGTTGAGCGGCGCCGAAGATCATCTCCTCGATCTGGCCGCCTGGTTCAAGGCTCATGATGTGGATACTGTCTTTCTGCTCAGGGAAAAGACGCTTCTCCAGGAGCGTCTTACCGCTCTGGAGGTTCGAAGTCATCCGGTGTTTATTCCCGGACGGAAGGCGGGGTTGGTATTCCGGATGGCTCGCGCCATTCTGGCTGAACAGCCGGATGTGATCTCCATTAATCGCGAACATAATATCTTCCCCACGTATCTGGCCACCCTTCTTGTCACTCCGTTTCTGAAACGGAAACCGAAAATGGTGGCTGTCTTTCATACCCCCACCGGTCGCCACTATCCGGGGCTCGGCATGTTCGACGGCTTTATCAGTACTTCCAACTACACCGCCACAACGTTCACAGACGCCAATCCCTCCATAAGGGATAAGTCCGAAGTTATTCATTGTGGTGTCGAGATTCCGGCCGGAGATGACCGTTTAAAATTTGCAGTTGAGCGTCCCAGACGGTTTTTCGAGGGGCAAAAGTCTCCCCTGATCGGCATGTCCGGTGAGTTTTGGAAGAATCAGGAAGAGTTGATCGATGCCGCCCATTTTCTGGTGAAGGAGTTTCCCTATATCATGATCGCCTTCATAGGAGGCTATGAGGGGGGGGAACGGCTCGAAAGAAAGATTGCGGCCGCCGGTCTGGAAAGGAACTTCATTCTTACCGGCAGAATACCGCGGGTACGGATGCCTGACGTTTTTTTCGATCTTGATCTGTCGGTCACCACGCATCGCAATGAGGGGTTCGGCATTGTCCATATCGAATCGCTGGCTGCATATACGCCGGTTGTTGCTTACAACAGCGGCGGACTGGTGGAGATTTTGGGTAAGGGGGGCGGTCTGCTTGTTGATGGCGGTACCAGTGAGTTCAGTAAGACGATCATCGAGCTTCTGAAGGATCATGATCGGCGGTTTGCTCTGGGGCTGGAAGGGCGAAGAGTCGTCGAAGAGTACTTTTCCCTCGACGCCATGGGGCGTAGACACCTCAGCTACTATCAAAAATTATTTACCAGTGACTCCCTGTAGCCAACAGTCGATGTTATGTGTCGGGCTGACTTGATCGTAAATTAAAAGGAATTTATAGATGAAAATATTGTATGTATCTAATGTTTCTAACTTTTCAGGGATAGGAGGGATAGAATATCACCTGATAGATATCATGGATTGGTTTAAAAAAAAGGGGGTCACAACAGGTTTGGCGCTTAGAAAAAACACTTTCTTGCATAGAAATATTTTGAATGACAAACCAAATGTATATCCTTTGTATTGGACTGGATTTGGTAAGATATATGGATTTATACAGTTGGCTGCATTGATTTTTAGATCTGATTCAGATATAATATCAATAAATAGAGAACATGATATAGCTAGAACTTATTTCATAACAAAATTCGTATCTTTTTTTATGAAAAAAAAACCAAAGATAGTATCAGTATTTCATATAGCAGGTTGTACGGTAAGATTCAATCTGAGCAAACTTGATGGAATGCTGTTCCCGAGCAGATTTTCAATGGATAGCTATGTTGATAAAGATACTATTTATAACAAGTGTGTTGTCGTACATCATGGAGTGCAGCTGCCTGTTTACCAGGAAGATATAAAGAATGATCCTGATAGAGAAAGAAAGTTTTTTGCCGGTAAAAAATTTCCCGTAATAGGTATGGTCGGTGAGTTACGTAAAAATCAGGCAGAGCTTGTCGATGTGGCTGCAGAGTTGAATAACATGGGTATTGATTTTAATATAGTTATCATCGGAAAAGGAACTGCTTCAGAAATAGAGCAACTCGAAATAATTATAAAAAATAAAGGTTTATCCGACAGAGTTGAGTTGGTTGGTCATATTGATAGAACACAAATAAACGATGTTTTTTTTGATCTGGATATTGCGGTTACAACATTTCGTTATGATGTGTTTAGCGTCGCTAATATAGAATCGCTTGCTTCGGGAACACCATTGGTTGCATACAGATCCGGTGGTACTATGGAGGCGCTTGAAAATGGTGGCGGCGTTCTTGTTGACGGTGGACCGAAAGAAATGGCCATTGAACTTAAAAAACTCATATCTGATGAACAATTGAGAAAATCCATGAGTATTCAGGCCAGAAAAGTTGCTGAAAAATATTATAGCATAGATTCCATGGGTACAAAACATTATGAATTCTATGAAAAATTGTTTGATGGTAATAAGTAACGAACTATTTGATCTAATGGTGCAGCATACCCCAAAGGGGATTGCGACATGAAGCTGTTTAGAATAATTCAAAGCTGGTGTTGGCGAGTGACTGCTGCTAAGGGGAAACGTTTCACCTCTGGAAGTAGACTTTGCGTATCTGTACCACTGCGAGTTGACGGAAAAGGGTCCGTTACTATAGGCTCTGGAGTTACGCTTGGGTTCCGTATGGCACCGATGCTAGGGAATGGCCGGATCATGCTCCAGGCTAGAGCTCCGTCTGCTTGTATTACTATCGGAAACGCAACCATTTTTTCTAACAATGTCACGATAATAGCGTGCAGTAAAATTATCATGGGAGAAGGTTGTCTTATCGGTGACCAGGTAATGATTACCGACAGTGATTTTCATGGGTGTGAACCATGGAGTCGAGCTGAACCGGGCATAACAAAACCGGTTTTTATCGGGAACAATGTCTGGATCGGTAGTCGCTCCATGATATTGCGTGGTGTTTCCATTGGCGATAACAGTGTCGTTGCTGCGGGGGCAGTCGTGACAAGGTCGATTCCCGCGAATACTATAGTGAGTCACAGTGATAATCTGGTTATGAACGATATGTCGTCATTGTGGGATCGCGAGTAGATATTTGTCGTTTTAATTACAGGGGAAGAATACCTATGAATGCGCCTGATAAACATCTTATTACTTTTTTGTTGCTGGCTTACAATCAGGAGCGATTCATCCGGGAAGCAGTGGTCGGGGCATTTGCTCAGACGTATACGCCCCTTGAAATCATTCTGTCCGATGACTGTTCTTCCGACGGGACCTTCGCTCTTATGAGTGAAATGGCGGCGTCCTACTCCGGTCCGCACACTATTGTCCTGAACAGAAATGAGCGGAACCTGGGAATCGGCGCCCATATCAATCGGGTCATGGAGTTTGCCTCCGGTGAATTGATCGTTGCCGCGGCAGGTGATGATATCTCGGTAAGTGAACGAACATCTCGAATATGCGAGGAGTGGCTACGTCACGGATCAGGATGTTATTCTCTATATTCTGATGTGAATCTTATTGATGATGAAGGCCGTCAGAGCGGTTGTCTCTTTGAAGGTCGATCACCAGACCACGCACAATCGCTGAAACAGGCGATAGTGAAAGGACGGGTCGGCGTAAGTGGCTGTTCCCATGCTTTTTCCCGTAAGACATTTGATCTCTTTGGGCCAATGGACGACCGGGTTGTCGCGGAAGATATGGTCATCCCTTTCAGAAGTCTGCTGTTGGGCGATATCCGCTTTCTCAGTGATCCTCTGGTGCAGTACCGGGTGCATAGCGGGAACATATCCATTGGCTCTACACGACGTCCAACTCTGGCGAGGCGCTCTCGTGACACTTTGAATCAGGAGGCTGTTATTCTGACATGGATTCACGATGTCAGAAAAGCTTGCCTGCTTGATTTTGTAACGCAGCAGGATGCGGACAGTATCTGTTTCGAGTTGTATGAACACCTTTTATGGATGAGAATGGAAAGATCGTTCTACGCACGTGGTTGGATCGCCGGATTGTATTATCTGTTCCGCAGATGGCTGAATATTTCGACGTTGTCGCGAGCTGCCAAACTAATCGAGCGTCGTTGCAGGAGTCTAAATAGCGAGCCGGTCATTAGTACGGACACGATATTACGTGCAAGCAAGAAAGGAGACTCCTAATAATGAGTTATTTTGCACACCAGCAATCACTGGTTGAGTCCGACACAATTGGTGATCATACTCGCATCTGGGCTTTTGCCCATGTCTTGCCCGGTGCCCGTATAGGAGAAAACTGTAATATCTGCGACCATGTCTTTATTGAGAACGACGTGGTGATCGGTAACAATGTTACTATTAAGTGTGGCGTCCAAGTCTGGGATGGGATCTCGCTTGAAGACAACGTTTTTGTCGGTCCGAATGCCACTTTTACGAATGATCCCAGCCCCCGGAGCAAGCAGTATCCCGACCAGTTTTTTCGTACCGTGGTCAGAGAGGGAGCCTCCATTGGTGCAAACGCCACAATCTTGCCGGGATTGACAATCGGAAAGAATGCCATGATCGGCGCCGGTGCGGTTGTGACGCGCGATGTGCCGTCCAACGCCATAGTTGTCGGCAATCCGGCCTATATCCGAGGATACGCTTCGTCTATTAAACAACTTGACTCAAATGGTCCTGTGTATTTTGCCGAGGAAAGTGCTCCCGTGAGATCGTCAATAGTTCCCGGAGTCACCGTACGAAAACTCCCATTCTTTGCCGACATCCGCGGCGAACTCTCCTTTGCGGAGTTCGGCCCGCACCTGCCGTTCTTGCCGCAACGCTACTTTCTCGTTTACAATGTCCCCAGTCGTGAGGTGCGCGGCGAGCACGCCCACAAGGAATTGCATCAATTTCTCGTCTGTGTTAGAGGTTCTTGCGCCGTTCTTGTTGATGACGGTACACGGAGGGAGGAATTCGTTCTGGATTCGCCTCTGATCGGATTGCATATTCCACCAATGGTCTGGGGGATACAATACAAATTTTCTTCCGATGCCTTGTTGTTCGTACTGGCTTCGGAAGGTTATAAGGCTGACGACTACATCCGCGACTATGATGACTACCTTAAGGCGCTGAAGATAAGAAAGGCTGACTCGTGACATTATCCATGATCATTGCGGAGATTGTGGGTAGTGTGCAGACTCGGCGTTAAATAGTGCTTTTGACCTTATTCCTCCTGACTGGGCTTGAATATAACATTGGAGAAAGGCACCATGGGAATTCCATTTCTTGACCTGAAATCTCCATATCTTGAACTCAAGGACGAACTTGACGCAGCGTATCACCGGGTGATGTCTTCCGGTTGGTACATCCTCGGACAGGAGGTTGCAACCTTTGAGGAAGAGTTTGCTGCCTATTGCGGCGTACGCCACTGCATCGGCGTGGGTAACGGCCTGGATGCCTTGCACCTGATTCTTCGAGGTTACGGTATCGGTCCGGGTGACGAGGTCATCGTGCCGTCAAATACCTACATTGCCACCTGGCTGGCCGTCACCTATGCCGGGGCCACCCCGGTGCCCGTGGAGCCCGACGTGGCGACTTACAACCTTGACCCGACGCTGGTTGAGGCGGCGGTGACTTCCCGGACCAAAGCCATCATGCCGGTTCACCTCTACGGCCAGCCGGCTGACATGGATGCCGTCAACGCCGTGGCCCGGCGCCACGGTCTGAAGGTCATTGAGGACGCGGCCCAGGCCCATGGCGCCCGATATCGGGGCCGTAGGTGCGGAAGCCTTGGCGATGCTGCCGGCTTCAGTTTTTATCCTGGCAAGAATCTTGGCGCCATGGGTGACGGTGGCGCCATTACCACCAATGATGACGACCTGGCCATCCGGCTCAGAATGCTCAGGAACTACGGCTCGTCGAAGAAATATGTTAATGATGTGGCTGGTTTCAATTCTCGCCTCGACGAGTTGCAGGCGGCGTTGCTCCGGGTGAAGCTTGCCTGTCTTGACGACTGGAACGACCGGCGCCGAACCCTGGCGGAGGCCTATCGTGAGGGGCTTGTCGGGACGGGGCTGGTCATGCCATCGGTGCCGGCCTGGGCCGAACCGGTCTGGCACCTGTTCGTAGTCCGCTGTCCAGATCGTGATGCTGTGACCGCACGGTTGGACCGGGGGGATATCGGTTGGCTCAGTCATTACCCGATTCCCCCCCACAGACAGGATGCCTATCGGGAACTCGGGTATGGTGAGAGGAGTTTCCCACGTGCCGAGCGCTTGGCCGCCGAGGTGGTAAGCCTGCCCATGGGGCCGCACCTGCAGAGGGGCGACGTGGCCCGGGTCATGGCTGTCGTGACAGGGGGCGCATGAAGCAGGGTTATCAAGCTATCCTTATCATCAAGCCTGGCGCAATCGGTGACCTGCTCCAGATCACTCCCGTCATCAGGGCGTTGAAAAGGGAGTACCCCGCAGCCCGGATAACCCTGCTTGTTGGTTCCCCGGTGACTGCGGAGCTTTTTCGCCATAACCCTTATCTGGCTGAGACCATCGTCTTTGACCGAAAGGGTGAGCACCGTTCATTGGCCGGACTCCTATCCCTCTGGCGAAGGCTCAGGGGCGACCGGTATGACCTGGTGCTCAACTATCAGCGGAGCAATATCAAAAACTGGATTCTTGTTTCGGCAGGATTCCCCTGTCGGCTGCTCATTTATCACAAGAGTCGGAAAACAGGTATCCACGCCGTGGCGGATCATCTGAAGACGCTGGCTCCGCTGAGACTCTCCACCGATGATCACAGGCTGGAATTCTTTCCTTCATCCGAGTCGGAACTTTTTGCCGAGACGTTTTTTCGGCAAAATGGGCTCAACGCTAAAAGGGTTATCGCCCTCAACCCCGGAGCGAGCCACCCGGTTAATCGTTGGGACCCACGACAATTTGCGGCTCTAGCCGAAAGGCTCACCGAAGAGGCAGGTTTAGGAGTCATACTCATTGGCGGGAGTGAGGATATTCCTCTTGCCGAAAAGATCACCTCGTCCTGTCGCGCCTCTTTGAACGTGCTTACCGGGAAAACGGGTATTTCTGAAGTTGCATCAATCTTGAAAAGGTGCGATCTTCTCGTGAGCGGTGACACGGGACCGATGCACCTGGCGACTGCGGTTGGGACCAGGGTCGTAGCTCTGTTTGGCGCCGCCGATCCTGAGCGGACCGGACCGGTGGGGGAGGGTAACCGGGTAATTCGGTCGACCACCGTGGCGTGTGTTCCCTGTCGAAGCCGGAAATGCCGTAATCCCGAGTATCTGGAGTGCATGGCGCACATTACTGTGGCCGGGGTGTATCAGTCGGTCATGGAACTTATTGCTAACTGACGCGAGTGTTGTTGTTAATCGGGGGAAAATAAATGTATACCCATGAATCACTGGGAAGCCAGTTCAATATCGGTCACCTCTGCACCAGGGCACAGTGTGATGCCGGGCGTGGCGACAAAGTCGCTCTTCGTTGGGTCCCTACTGCTCTCCAGCGGATCGACTACACCTTCACTGATCTCGATCTTCACTCCAACCGGTTCGCCAACGTCCTCACCGGCCTTGGCTTTCAGCCGGGGGAGATCTTCTTCACCTTTCTCCCCAAGGCAACGGAGCAGTTCTTCGCCTTTCTCGGAGCTCTCAAGGCCCAGGTGGTCTGCGGCACGCTTTTTGCCAATTTCGGGGATGAGGCGCTCCTGGACCGACTGGGGGACTCCCGGGCCCGGGGGGTCATCACCAAAAAACAGTTTCTGAAAAAGATCCTGCGGATCAGGGACCGGCTCCCGGAGCTGGAGTACATCATCCTGGTGGACAGTGACGAACATCAAGGGAACGGTATCCTGAGCTATAGCCTGCTCATGGCCGGGGCGTCGGACTCCTTTGAAGTTCCCCCCACCGGACCGGAGACTCCGTCGGTGCTCCACTATACCTCAGGTTCCACCGGTAAACCCAAGGGGGTGCTCCATTGCCATCGAAGCATTATCTCCCAGAGTTATACGACGGCCCATGTCCTGGATCTGAAGGAGGATGACCTTCTCTGGTGCACCGCAGACCAGGGGTGGGTCACCGGAACCTCCTACGGGATCATCGGGCCATGGAGTCTGGGGGTGGCCCAACTCCACTACGGCGGAGGGTATGACGCTGGAGAGTGGTTTTCCCTGCTGGAGCGGGAAGGGGTCACCGTCTGGTACTCGGCGCCCACGGCTCTCAGGATGCTCATGCGGGAGTCCGATGATCTTTATGCAAAATTCGATCTTTCCCGGTTGCGCCATATTTATAGTGTCGGTGAGCCGCTGAATCCCGAGGTGATCCACTGGTCCCGCCGGCTTCTGCGTCATGAAATCTACGATACCTGGTTCCAGACCGAGACCGGCGCCATCATGATCTGCAACCGGCCGGGGGTGGAGGTTCGTCCCGGTTCCATGGGGACCCCCATTCCCGGCATCCAGCCGGCAATCCTGGGAGACGACGGAGCACCGCTTCCGGACGGGGAGCAGGGGAACCTCTGCATAAGGTCGGGGTGGCCCTCCATGTTCGCCACCTACCTGAACAACGAGAGCGCCTACCAGAGCAAGTTTCGGGATGGCTGGTATTATACCGGCGATACCGCCCGACGTGACGGGGATGGTCACTACTGGTTCATGGGGCGCAGCGACGATGTTATTAATACCGCCGGGCATCTCATTAGCCCCTTCGAGGTGGAGAGCGCTCTTCTGGAGATTCCCGAGATCGTCGAATCGGGGGTTATCGGTGCGCCGGACGAACTCCTCTATGAGAAGGTGGTGGCCTTTATCGCACTCCGCCAGGGTGTGGAGTACTCGACGGCTCTGGAGCTGAAGATCAGGCTCTACATTTCCAACAAGGTCTCCTCCATCGCCACTCCCCAGGAAATCCGGGTTATGGAGCGGATTCCCAAGAACAAGAGCGGCAAGATCATGCGTCGGGTTCTCAAGGCGACCTATCTGGGGACGGAACTGGGCGATGTCTCCACAATGGAAGATCTCTAACTCCATGAACCACGGAGACACGGAGACACGGAGAAAATCAACAGCTTAATGTACAGGGATGCACAGGATAGACAGGATTTAATCTGTTATTCATCCGAACCCACAGTGGCTATTGTCATCCTGAACGGAGTGAAGGATCTGCTTTTGGGGCGGACTCTTTGTTCTCGTTCAGAATAACATGCACTTTGTCCTGTCAATCCCTGTTAAGAGACTTTCTCCGTGCCTCCGTGTCCGTGGGGAACCGATTTTGAAGGATACCTATTATGTCTGTTGAACGAATCGACCTTGCCGGGGTGACTACCTATCCCCTTGCCTCACGAAAAAATAAGGTCTCTCTCGGCCCGGATTTCGCTTCTCCGACCCGTGCGGGGATGACCGTCGCCCAACTCCTGGAATCTCTTCCCGACCAGTTGGGGGGGCGGACTCTGCGGCGGGTTATCTCCGCCGTCGTGGCGGCCCGGGAAAAGGGGAAACCGGTGGTCATGGCCATGGGGGCTCACGTCATCAAGTGCGGTCTGCAGCCGGTGTTAAAATCGCTCATTGAAGCCGATGTCATCACGGCAGTGGCCCTTAATGGTGCAGGAATTGTTCATGATTATGAAATTTCACTCATCGGCGCCACCAGCGAGGATGTGGGGGCGGTGCTTCATACGGGAAACTTCGGCATGGCCGAGGAGACCGGACGCGACCTGAATCGTGCCATCCGGGAGGGGGTTGCTGCCGGACTCGGTCTGGGTGAGGCGGTGGGGCAGTTTATCATTGCCAACAACAATCCGTACCGGGAGCAGAGCCTCATCGCCTGTTGCGTGGGGCGGGGGGTACCGGTCACCGTCCATGTGGCGGTGGGGACCGATATCATCCATCAGCACCCCACCGCCGACGGGGGAGCCATCGGTGAGGCGAGCTTTCGAGACTTCCGGTTGCTGGCCGGCATTGTCTCCACCCTGGGGGATGGCGGGGTTTACTTTAACATCGGGAGTGCGGTGCTCCTCCCCGAGGTCTTTCTCAAGGCGCTCTCCATTGCCCAGAACCTGGGACATCACGTGGACGGTTTCACCACGGTAAACATGGATATGCAGCAGCACTATCGCCCCTTAACGAACGTGGTGCAGCGACCCACCGCGGGGGAAAGTCGAGGCTACACCCTCACCGGTCATCACGAGATCATGTTGCCGCTGTTGGCGGCGGGCATTTTGGATAAGGTTCAAGGTTCAGGGTTCAGGGTTCAAGGTTGAAAGGCGATGTTCAGGGTTGAATGGCGATGTTCAACGTTGGAGGCCTTCGTATGAAAATCAGTTGTTTTGAGGATATCGAGGCTTGGCGGGATGCTCGCGAACTGGTCCGTGATGTGTATCTGTTGATGACATCGTGTCGTGACTATGGTTTTCGTGACCAAATTCAGCGTGCAGCGGTATCAGCGATGTCGAACATTGCCTAAGGTTTTGATAGAGGTAGCAACAAAGAGTTTATTTATTTTCTGGTAATAGCTCGCGGGTCTGTTTCGGAGGTCAAGAGCTTAAGCTATGCTGCACACGATTTGTCGTATGTCGATGAAACATCCATGAAAAGATTACTTCAGCGCTGTACTCAACTTGGGAACCTTATCAACGGTTTTGTACGGTATTTACGAAACAGTGAACGAAAACAATAACACCGAACCCTGAACCCTGAACTCTGAACCCTGAACCTTGAACCTTGAACCCTGAACCTCCGAAGGAACGAGTCATGGAAAGAAAGAACATAGAATCCCTGTTCGCCCGAGCTCAGGGGCTCAACGCCCTGGTGGTGGGGGACCTGATGTTGGACGAATATCTCTGGGGAAAGGCGGAACGGATCTCCCCCGAGGCGCCGGTGCAGGTGGTGGATGTCACCCGTGAAGATCTTCGATTGGGGGGCGCCGGCAATGTGGTTAACAACCTTGTGGCGCTGGGATGCCGGGTTTCGGTGGCCAGCGTGGTGGGGGGAGATGATAACGGCTCATTGTTGCGGCATACCTTTACGGGCAAGGGGGTGGATGTGGCCGGGCTTATGGCTGCCCCCCTGCGGCAGACCAGCCGCAAGACGCGGGTCATTGCGGCCAATCAGCAGATCGTCCGGATCGATCGTGAGAGCCGGGAACCCTTGACCCGGGAGTGCGAAGAATGGTTGATCGCCTACCTCCTGGAGCATGCCTCCGGATTCCAGGTCATCCTCGTCTCCGACTATCTGAAGGGGGTGCTGACTCCGGCTGTCGTGCGGGCGATCATGGCGGTGGGGAAGGAGTACGGTATTCCGGTGGTGGTGGACCCCAAGGGGAGTGACTATGCCAAATACCGCGGCGCCACAATTTTGACCCCCAACCGGAAGGAGGCCGAAGTTGCTTCCGGAACGAAGATCTCCGGTCTCAACGGGCTGAACCAGGCGGCGACCATGCTCATGGAGCAGGCCGATCTTGCCGCGCTTCTCATCACCCGGAGCGAAGAGGGGATGTCGCTCTTTCGCCGGAACGGCGCGATAGTACATATCCCCACGGTGGCGCGGGAGGTTTTCGATGTCACGGGGGCCGGAGATACGGTTCTCGCCATCCTGGGGCTGGCCCTGGCCGGAGGTTTTTCCCCGGAAGATGCCGCCGCGCTGGCAAACATCGCCGCCGGGATCGCCGTGAGTAAACTGGGAACTTCCACCGTCTCCCCTGAGGAGATCATCCAGGAGTGCGGTCGAGGGCATAAGGATAGTGCGGTGAAGGTGAAGAATCCGGATGTGCTGGCAGTGCTCATCGCCGGGGAAAAGGTGCGGGGACACAAGGTGGTTTTCACCAACGGCTGTTTTGACCTGCTCCATGCGGGGCATGTGAAGTACCTCCAGAAGGCCCGTGCCTTTGGCGACCTTCTGGTTCTGGGACTCAACAGCGACGGTTCGGTGAGGCGACTCAAGGGGGAGAACCGGCCACTCATTCATGAAGAGGAGCGTGCTCACCTCATGGCCGCCCTGGACTGTATCGACTATGTGGTTCTTTTTGACGAGGATACGCCACAACATCTCATCGAGCTCCTGCGGCCTGACGTACTGGTGAAAGGTGGGGACTATACCCGCGAAGGGGTGGTGGGGCATGAGTTCGTTGAGTCCTACGGCGGTCGGGTGGAGTTGGTGCAATTCGTGGACGGTAAATCCACCACCGGGATAATCGAAAAAATCCTGCAACGGTACGGCGCCTGAGATCATGCGAGTACTTATTGTTAAAATGGGCGACATGACCGCCATCATGAATGCCCTGCCGCTGCTCTCCTACCTTCACCAGGTATCACCGGGGATCGAGGTGGACTGGGTGGTGGAGGAGTCGTTCCGGGATCTGCTGGAGGGGAATCGACTGGTGGCCATGCTTCATAGGGTGAAGAGTCGGGCCTGGTGCCTGGCTCCCCTGGCCGGCGTTACTCGACGGGAGGTGGCAGAGGTCAGGGACGCCCTGCGGAGTAGGACGTACGACTTCGTCTTCGATATCCAGGGGAGTCTGAGTAGTGGTCTTGTCGACAAACTTGCCGTCTGTGACAAAGTCATCGGCTTCTCGTCGGATCTGCTTCAGCAGAAGATCAACCTCCTCTTTACGTCGCGCCAGATACCGTCCCGCCGCGATGATTATCATCATTCCGACCAGTGTCTTCGAGTGGTGAGCGTCCCTTACGGCAGGGATTTCAGAGGGATGACGCTAACCACGGAGATAAGGACCTCAACCGAGGACGATACCTCCGCGGAGGTGTTACTTTCCACCCTGGCCGATGGTCTGGTCTTTCTCTGTCATTGCGGCTCTACCCTGGAGACCAGGCTCTGGTATGACGAGGGGTGGGTGTCCTTGGGGAAGTCGCTTCTGGCCCTTTATCCTGAGGCCTCACTCCTCTTTTCCTGGGGGAGCGAGACGGAACGGGAGAAGGTAACCGGTTTTGCCGCAGCCATAGGGCGTGGGGCCCGGGTGCTGGATCGTACTTCACTCAAGGCTTTTGCCGCCATTCTGAAGAAGGTCGACCTGGTCATCGGAGGGGATACCGGTCCGGTGAAGATGGCCGCCGCAGTGGGGACTCCGACGGTCTCCCTTTACCGTGCCGGCGACGGAAAGCGAAGCGGTCCCATGGGGGAACATCACCTCATTGTGAAGGCGCCGCTCCCTTGTACGGCCTGTTTCCGGAGTCAGTGCGACAAGGATGCCGACTGCCGCCGGAGCATTACCGTGGGAATGGTTCTGGCGGCGGTGGGAAAGATTCATGGAATAAAGGAGCAATTATGATAAAAAGTATGACCGGCTACGGCAAGGCGGAGTGGACAGGGGAAGACGGCAGGACTCTTATCGTGGAAATTCGTTCGGTGAACCATCGCTACGGGGAGATCTCCATCCGCCTCCCCCGGCACTGTTACCCCTTCGAGCAGGAGGTGAAGAAGACGGTGGCGGAGCGGCTCAAGCGCGGGAAGATCGAGGTCTCCATTCAGGAAGATAAAGCCGGTGGCGCCACCATGGCACCGACTCTGAACCTAGCACTGGCACGCGGCTATCTGGAGGCGTTCCGGACGCTGAAGGAGGAACTGGCGCTGGAAGGGGAGCCGACGCTGCCGCTGGTTGCGGCCCAGCGTGACGTTTTCGTCATGAGAGAGGACGCTGCGGCCGGTGAGGAGGAGCTTCAGGGGATGCTCCTGGCGACGGTGAGGCATGCCGTCTCAGTTCATGAGGAGATGCGGAAGCGGGAGGGGGTGGCTCTCCTGGAAGATTTTCTCACCCGGAGGGCTGTCCTGACCCGTCTGATGGCGCAGATCGAGAAGCGGGCTCCCACCGTGGTTGCCGAACATGCCATCCGTCTTCGTGAACGTCTCCGTCAGCTTCTTGGGGATACGACGCTGGATGAGGCGCGGTTGTTCCAGGAGGTTGCGCTTATGGCTGATCGAAGTGACATCTCCGAGGAGATCGTCCGTTTCATGAGCCATCTTCAGCAGTTTGATGAAGCGTTGACCTGCGGTGAGCCGGTGGGGCGGAAAATGGATTTCCTCCTTCAGGAGATGAACCGTGAGGTGAACACCATCGGTTCCAAGGCAAATGACGGTCCTCTTGCCTCGCTGGTGGTGGAGTTGAAGGCGGAACTGGAGAAGATCCGGGAGCAGGTGCAAAACATCGAATAACACCGGTTCAAGGTTCAAGGTTCTCAGTTCAACGTTGAACCCTGAACATTGAACTCTGAGCCCTGAACCCTGAACCAGCTGTGAGGAGGTGGGATGAGAGAAGGAATACTGTTTGTCATATCGGCGCCGTCAGGGGCGGGGAAGACCAGCTTGTGCAAGGAAATCATTGACTTCTTCCCCGAGTTGCGGCAGTCTGTAAGCTTCACGACTCGTTCTCCCCGCTTGGGGGAGCAGGATGGTGTGGATTACTTCTTCGTTTCCCCTCAGGAGTTCCGGCGGATGGTCGCCGCCGACGAGTTTGTTGAGTGGGCCGAGGTTCACGGTAACTGCTATGGTACCTCCCGGAGTACCCTTGATCTTTGGCGTGCCCAGGGGATGGATGTGGTCCTGGATATTGACTGCCAAGGCGCCGCCCAACTTAAGAACTCCTCCACCGGTGCGGTGTTTATTTTTATCCTCCCCCCGGGAGTAGAAGAGCTGCGCCGGCGTCTCACCGGGAGAAACCTTGACACGGTCGAGGTCATCGAACGTCGGATACGGAATGCCGAAGGGGAGATTCGTGAAGCCCGGTGGTACGATTATCTCATTATCAACGATCGACTTGAGCTGGCAGCCGGGGAACTCAAGGGGGTCATTATGGCGGAGCGGTGCCGCACGAACCGTATTCTCCCCGTACTACGGACAACATTTCCATCTTTGAGAGATACCTGAAAGGAGTAGCGTATGGCGCGTGTAACGGTAGAAGATTGTCTGGAAAAGGTCGATAACCGGTTTTTACTGGTGATGCTAGCGGCAAAACGGGTGAAGCAGTTGTACAAAGGTGCAAAACCGATCATCAAGAATACCAGCAACAAACATGTGGTTCTTGCCCTGCGGGAGATTGCCGCCGGCAAGGTCGGCTACGAAATGTCGCGGAAACACCGGTAGAGAAACAGGTTCTAGGTTCTAGGTTCTAGGTTCTGGGTTCTAGGTTCTAGGTTCTAGGTTCAAGGTTCAAGGTTCTAGGTTCTAGGTTCAAGGTTCAAGGTTCTGGGTTCTGGGTTCTAGGTTCTAAGTTCCAGGTCCAAGAAAAAGGTTGAAGGCGAACATCTGACCTTCAGCCTTTTTCAGCTTCCTGTCACTAAACTCGGCATGGAACCCTGAACATAGAACATAGAACTTTGGACGCAGAACCCTGAACCCTGAACCCTGAACCCCGAACCTTGAACCTTGAACCCCGAACCCCGAACCCCGAACCCCGAACCCCGAACCCCGAACCTTGAACCTTGA